>DASXTK010000227.1:0-45292 GCA_036505485.1 Acidimicrobiales bacterium | reverse complement strand
GGACCTGTACGCCGGGGACGCGGCCGACCAAGCCGCCGAGGTCGAGCGGCTTGTGGCCCTCGGCGCGCAGCGCGTCGACTGGGACCTCTATCCCGACGACGCCGACTTCATCGTGCTCGCCGATCCCGAGGGCAATCAGTTCTGCGTCATCGACACCAGCCATTGACCTCGGAGGGAGATCGGGGGAGATTGTGGGTCGGCGGAGCCTGACGCCGAACCTCTCTCTTGGCCACCCATCGGGTCAGGACGAGGAGGCAAAGGGGGGCACACTCCCGGGCTGGTGAACCTGTTCGGATGCGCCCGAGCACTCAACGATGGGGGAGTTGCCCGGCGCGCAGGAGAACAGGATGCCAGCCAACAAGGACCTCAAGCGCCTCATCCGCGCTCGTGCGGCGAGAACCGGCGAGACCTACTCGACCGCTCGTGCCCGCATCCTTGCCGCTGGCTCCGGAAGGAGCCCTCTCATGCGATTCGAATCGTCGACGTCCGGTGGACGCCGCATCACCGCGTTCAATGCCCCGGCCGACTACGCGCCTCTTCTGCGAGGCATCGGCTTCGAACCTGACGCCGAAGCGACCTCGTTCACGTGGCGGTTCCCGGACGATGCCCCGAGCTGGGAGGCCGTTGCTCGGAACTGGCCCGCTCAGGGCCGGCAGTTCATCGATCAGGTCGTCGGGGTCGAGCTACCCGATTGGCCGGGCGCTCTCGAATGGATCGCCGACGCCGCCGAGGACGTGGGCGCCGACTGGTTCCTGCTCGGCAGCGCCGGCCTCGCCGTGCGGGGCGTGGACGTCCGCCCTGGAGGCGTCGACATCGGGATGGACGAGGCCGGCGCCGACCGCCTCGGCGCGAGGGCTGTCGCGGAGGTCATGCAGCCGATCGCTCCCACCCATGGCTGGCCGGTGAGCACCCGCTACGGCCGTCTGTTCCATGCCGCACCGATCCAGGTGGTCGGCGGCATCCTCGACCGGGACTGGCCGTCGCCTTGGGACTCCCAGGGACGTGGCGAGCTCGATTCCATCACATGGCGGGACAGAACCATCCGAGTCACATCGCTCGACCGCGAGGTCCAGCACGCCCGGCGCATGGCGCGCTACGACCATGCCCGAGCGATCGTCCGCTATCGAGCCGAAAGCGGCACGTTGCATTGACCTTTGCGCCACGACGTACGAACAGGTTCGGCCGCCTCCTCGTCAGCCAGTACGGCAGTTCCGCTCCGGACAGCCGGCCAAGCGGCGGCCGGCCGAAGGGGACCTGCACGGTCAGGCGGGCACACCAGCGCGGTATCTGTTCCCGTCGCCCCCCGTTGACGTCGACGCCGCGCTGTCCCGTGCGAGACGATGGGGGCGTGAAGCGTTCGACGGCGATCGGGCACGTGGTGGAGATGGCCGAGGTGGCGTCTGAGCGCCTGAAGTTGCGGGAGACAGAGCTCGGCTGGCCGTTGGAGGAGCTCTGGCTCACCGGTGACCTGCTGGGGTTCGCCGACGAGCTGGAGGCTGGGTCGGTCGTGCTCGTGCTTGACCTGCCGGTCGACGAGCTGCCGTGGCTGGCGCTGCACCCGGCCGCCGAGTCGGTCGGTGACCAGCTCCGTTTGAGAAAGTGGCCGATGCAATGGTGCTATCGCCCACTGGGTTGGCCGGTCTGGAACCACGAGCATCGCCGGCTGGTGCGCTTCTGGTCGGCGGAGGAGGGGACAGCCGAGGACGTGATCGAGGCCCTGCGGTCGCGGCGGCTCGACGGTGTGACCGCGGCTCAACCCTCAGCAGAGGAGCTGGTGAAGCAGCTGCAGACGGAGCTGCCGGTGTCTCGCCGGCATCTGCGGACGGTTCTGGACGGCTATTGGGATCGTGGTTGGCGGCGTGAGCACAAGGGCTACGACGAATCGCCCGAGGACCACCTCTGGCGTGCCGCGACCGCGGTTGCGGAGATCCAGGATGCTTTGGGCGAGCTGGCCGGGTGACCCCAGGGGTATCAAGCGGACTTCAGGGTTTGTTGGAGGACGGGGGTCAGTTGGTCCATGGCGGTGGCCAGCCAGGTGGTGAGGTGGTCGGGGAGGGTGTCGTGGATCCAGACCAGGCGGGTCTGGGTGTCGCCCTCGGCCAGGACTTGCATCGACGTGTTGTCGTGGATGACTTCGTCGCCGATCCAGCCCCAGACGATCCGTCGGGCGTGCTCGTCCCGGGCGATGAGCCGCTCGGAGGCGAGGCTGCCGTCCTGGAAGGTGAGGGTCCGGACGTCGGGCTCGTCCAGACGGCAGCCGACGAACACGCCGCCGGACATCCGGAGAGGTCCGTTGGCGAAGTCACCGACAGCGTCCCATACCGTCTCCGGAGCAGCATCTATGACGATCTCTCTGATCACTGAGGCCATGGGTCGAAAGTAGACAGATCTGTCTGTTATTGTCAAGTCATGGTTGCAGCGGACTCAAAACGTCGCAGGACGAGCCGGGCTCGACGCCGCCTGCTCGACACCGCCACCAGGCTCTTCTACGCCGAGGGTGTCCACGCCGTGGGGATCGACCGGATCATCGCGGAGGCCCAGGTGGCCAAAGCGACCTTCTACAACCACTTCGAGTCCAAGGATGAGCTGGTGCGGGCCTACATCGAGGAACAGGACCAGCTCGGGCGGGCCGCCGTGGCCCAGCTCCCTGAGCAACCGCCTCGCGAGAGGCTGTTCGCCCTCTTCGACCGCTACGGCGAAGCCGCCCGCCAGCCTGGCTACCGCGGTTGCCCTTTCCTCAACGCCGCGGCTGAGTACCCCGACCCGGCGAGTCCGGTTCGCCAGGCCATCGCCGACCACCGCCGCTGGAACCGTGACCTCCTGCGAGATCTGCTTGCCGCAGACGGTCACCCGGAACCGGCGAGGACCGCGGACATCCTCATCGTGCTGGGCGACGGCCTGCTGGTGAGCGGCGAGCTCGACGACCCGAAGGCGGTTCCGGCCGTCACCCGTGACGCCGTGCGCCGGGTTCTCGACGCTCCTCGTCCGACTTAGGATCAGGGCCACAACCGGGAGAACGATCATGGACGTCGTCAGCCTTCACCAACGGTCGGTCGCCGAGTTCCTGTGCCGCCTCGACACCGTGGGTGATCAATGGACCGCACGGACCCCGTGCTCCGAGTGGGACGTGCGGGCCCTCGTGAACCACGTCGTGGTCGAGGACCTGTGGACGGTTCCCCTCATGGATGGCGCCACGGTCGAGGAGGTCGGTGACCGCTTCGACGGCGACATGCTGGGCGACGATCCGGTCGCGCTCGGCCGGGCCGCGGCCGAGGCCGCCATGATGGCCACGGCGAGCGGGGTGGTCGCCGGACGCACGGTGCACCTCTCCTTCGGCGACACGCCCGCCGAGGAGTACGCCTACCAGCTCGCCGCCGACCACCTGATCCACGGTTGGGACCTGGCGATCGCCACCGGCGGCGACTGCAGCTTCGATCTGGAGGTGGTCGAGGCCCTGGCCGTCTGGTTCGCGGAGCGGGAGGAGCTCTACCGCGGCGCCGGTGCGATCGCCGAGCGCCCCTCGGGCGAGGGTCCGTCCGACCCCCAGGACCGGCTGCTCCACGCCTTTGGCCGTCTACCCGGCTGGAATCCGCCCTCCTGAGCGGGCGCCAGGCGCCTAGCTCACCATTCTGGGAGAGGTCAGGTCGAAGTACGTCACTTCGCCCATGGCGCTCTGCCAGTCACCCAACACCTCGGCCAGCTCAGGCGGGGGTTCCTGCCCCTCGGCGGCCCTCGCGTCGGCTTCGGACGTGAAGTAGGCGACCTCGGTGTACTCGTCGCCGCTCCACGCTCGCACCGAACCCAGCAGGTCCGGACGGAGGTCGGGGAGGAGGGACTCGGCCCGGGCGTCGAGCTCGCGCAGCCGCTCGCGATCGGCCCGACCCTGCATGACCTGAACGAACGATGAGTCGTTGCTGCCGCCGTCCCGATACGTGTCCACCTCGGTGCAGTCCCGGAACGTGACCGGTCCGCTGAAGCACTTCTCGGCCTCCGCCCACCAGGCACCCTGCTCCGGACGGTCGCTGTTGGCTTGGGCTGCCTCGGCGGACTCGAACCTGGCAAGTCCGATGAAGCGGCCGTCTTCAGTGACACCGCTGGTCGATCCGAGGAATCCCTTCGCACCAGGCCGCACGTCGCTCTGCCAGCGATCGAAAACTGCTTCGAGCCCGTGGGGGTCTGCCACCTGACCCGTGATGACTTGGATGAACATGGTTCACCCCTTTCAGTAGTCCGCCTGGGTTCACCGTACGCCCGACCACCCTCGGTGGGAAGGTCCGGCCGCCCATCACGCCCCCGTTACGCTCGGCCCGCATGAGTTCGATCGACTTCATGGTTACTGGGGACGTGGCCAGGGCCAAGGCGACGGCGGTCAATGCCTTGGAAGGCAAGGGTTTTCGCCTCGCCTGGTCCGACGAGTGGACCGCCACGGCGGAGAAGGGGAACAAGGTCGCCAACCTCGTGGTCGGCGGCTTCGCCCAATACATCAAGATGGGTCTCGAGGTGCGCAGCACGCCGGTAGGGGACCAGTCGTTGATCCGCCTCATCCGCAGTACGAAGGGCTACATGGGCGGCGCGATCGGCGTGATGAAGACGAACAAGAACAGCGCTCGCCTGCGCGACGAGTTGGCCGCCGTGTTCCAACAGGCTGGAGTGCTGGTCAACGTGAGCGAGATGCCCTAGATCCGGCCGATGAGGGTCTCGCCGGCCGACTCGATGAGGTCGTCGATGGCCGAGCCCTCTGACGTCTGCGATTGGAGGACCAGCCGGCCGACGCCGATGTCGGCGTACCGGCGAGCCATGTCCACGTCGAAGTCGGGCGGCGGGGTGATGGTGACCTCGAGCGGACCCAGCTCCGCGGGTCGCCCATAGCGACGCGCGGCGTCGTCGAGGGCGGCGAGGGCGGCGGAGGTTTGCGAGGGATCCAGTTCCCACCCGTACCAGCCGCTAGCAGCCTGAACCGCCCGGCGGTAACTGGCCGGAGCGTGCCCACCGCAGACGATCGGCGGGTGCGGCTGCTGGACCGGTCGCGGCCGTTGCATCACGCCGGAGAAGGAGACGAACTGTCCGTCGAACGACGGCGTCGGCTCGCCCCACAGCGCCTGCATGGCGGCCAGGTGCTCGTCGGTCCGGGCGCCGCGATCGGCGACCGAGGCTCCCATGGCCTGCAGCTCCGCCTCGACGTGACCGACCCCGATCCCGACGATCAGGCGTCCGTGCGACAGCACGTCGATCGACGCCAGCTGCTTGGCCAACAGGACCGGGTGCCGATTGGGCAGGACAGCAACGCCGGCCGCCAGCCGAACCCGACTGGTCAGCCCGGCCAGGTGGGCCAGGCTGACCACGAGCTCGAGCCGCGGCTCGTCGGGTGGGTCCGGCGTGCCGAGGGGGAGAGCAACGTGGTCGCCGATCCACAGCGACTCGAAGCCGACCTCCTCTGCGAGCCGGGCCCGTCGGGCCAAGACCTCAGGGTCGACGCTGCTGCCCTTGTGGAGCCCATACAGCGCCCACTTCACCGGAGTGAGATCGCGATCTGCTCCAGGAGGTCCATCTGCTGCTGCATGCCGACTTCCATTCCGGAGTTCACGATGATGTCCCGGATCTCCTTGCTGCCGGCCTCGACAAGGAGCTCGAGGGTTGTGCGTCCATCCACCTCCGTGAAGGTAACGATGTTCAGGACATCATCGCCTTCAGGGGCCTCGGCCCCCTCGTAGACCTCGGTGGTCACGATCCGCTCGTTGGGGACGATCTCATGGAACACGCCGTGGAAGGCGACCTCGAACCCACCGGGGGCCTCCATCACGTAGCGCCACTTGCCGCCGACCCGCAGGTCGATCTCGACCAGGGTCATCTGGCCCCTCTGACCGCTCCACCAGCGCATGACCAGCTCAGGGGTGGTCCAGGCCTTGTACACCAGATGCTTGGGGGCGTCGAACTCCCGGGTGATCAGGATCTGGTCGTCCTTGGGGAGTGTCACCTGCGCGGTTCCGCTACTCACTGCCATCTCCTTGCTCCTTCTTTTTGAGTTCTTGCAACACGTCATCCATCTGGTCGAACCGCTCTGACCACAGGCGGTCGTAGGTCGTCATCCAGTCGTGGATCGGCCTGAGCGCTTGGCCGTTGAGTCGGTACAGCCGCTGGCGTCCTTCGTCTCGGACGGCCACTGCTCCCACCTCCCGGAGGACCCGCAGGTGCTTGGACACCTGGGGCTGAGCCAGCCCGAGCAGCCGCACCAGATCGTTCACGGGCCGCTCCTCGCCGTCGACGAGGACGTCGAGGATCTCCCGTCGCCGGGGCTCGGCCACGGCGTTGAACACATCTGTTGTCGTCGCGGCCCGGGCCATGGAAGAAATCATATACCGATATGGGAATATGTCAATCCGCCGACGCCTCAGGGGTGGGGGAGGGCAAGCTGCCCGCCATGGTGCGCGTCATCGTCGTGACCGGAGCCAACCGGGGCATCGGGCTGGAGCTCAGCCGGCAGCTGGCGGCGCGGGGCGACCGCGTCATCCTGGGCACCCGCGACCTCGAGGCCGGCCGCCGGGCGGCGGAACCGCTGCAGGCCGCGGGCGGCGATGTCCACGTCCGGCAACTCGACGTCACCGACCAAGCGAGCAGCGACGCGGTCGCGGCGGAGCTGGCCGACGATCCCGGTCGTCTCGACGTGTTGGTGAACAACGCCGCGATCCACTACGACACCTGGCAGAACGCCGCCAACGCCGATATCGAGATCGTGAGCGAGGCCTTCGAGACCAACGTGCTCGGGGCATGGCGTTGCGCCCAGACGTTCCTTCCGCTGCTGCGAACCAGTGGGCACGGACGCATCGTGAACGTCTCCAGCGAAGCCGGCTCGCTGGCATCGATGGGCGGCGGCGGGACCCCGGCTTACAAGACGTCGAAGGTTGCCCTCAACGCCCTGACCAAGATGCTCGCCGACGAGCTCCGCCGGGACCGCATCCTGGTCAACAGCGTGTGCCCCGGCTGGGTCGCGACCGACATGGGCGGCCCGGGAGGTCGCCCGGTCGCCGACGGCGCGGCCAGCGTCCTGTGGGCGGTCGATCTCCCGGATGGCGGCCCGACCGGCGGCTTCTTCCGGGACGGTCAGGCCCTACCGTTCTGAGATGAGCGAACAAGTGGACGACCTGGGCGCCGTCGCCCGGGCGATCATCGACGCCAACCTCTACATGACATTGGGGACGGCCGATGGCGACGGGAGGCCGTGGGTGTCGCCCGTCTACTTCGCACCGGCCGAGTACCGGGAGTTCGTCTGGGTCTCGCATCCGTGGGCGCAGCACTCGCGCAACCTGGCGGTCCGTCCGGAGGTCGGCATCGTCATCTTCGACTCCACCGCACCCATCAGCACCGGCCAGGCGGTGTACATGGCCGCGGTGGCCGAGGAACTGCAGGCCGCCGACGACGTGGCTCGCTACATCGAGGTGTTCAGCCGCTCCTCCGAGGCCCGGGGTGGCTCCCCCTGGAGCCCCGACGACGTCCGCCCGGGCACGCGCCACCGACTGTTCCGGGCCACGGCCTCGGACCACTGGATCCTCGACGAGCACGACGAACGAGTGCCAGTCGCCCCCTGACCCCCGGCGCTTCTCCGCTGGTGGTGAGGACTCGCCACCTCGAGGCCATCGACGACGGCCACATAGTCGGCTAGAGGGAGGCCTTGTAGGCCTGCGCGAGCCAGGCGAGGAGCTCGGCGTCGACCTGGTCGGCGTTGGTGAGGCGGACGCGGTGGGTCATCATCTGATTCCAGGAACCGGCCGCTTCCAGTCGATCGGTGGGCTCGACTCCGGGGAGCTTGAGGCCCACGTCGAACCGCTCCGGCGTCGAGGGCTGGAGCATGGCGAACTGCGCCTTGGTCCCGAACCCGACCAGGGTGTTCTTGGGCAGCACCTTCACGTCGCCGAAGCCGCTGATCTCACCGGCCAGCCGGTCGTACACCGGGCGCCAGTGGGCCTTGCGGTCGGGGAAGAGGGCATCGATCTTGTCATCCGCCGTCTCCTTCGGGGTCCCGGCGCTGAGGAAGTGCGACGTGAGGGCGCTCGCATGGCCGTGCCCGAAGCCGTGCTCGTCCTTCAACCAGGCGACCAGCTCCTTGTGCGACTGCAGCCCGGTCGACCGCATCTGCGACTTCCACTCAGCGATCGTCCGCCCGTGCTTGGCCTCGATCGACGGGAAGTAAGTCGCTGGTCCCTTCTGAAGCTCTGCCATCGTTCCCTCTCCTCCTACGTCGTCCTCTCAACGAGTAAGACGTCACGCAGGCGCGGAACCTATCGGCGGAGTTCCTCAACTCGTTGTTGCCAGGCGGCGATCATGGGGGTGAAGTCGGCAGGGTTGTAGATGTCCTCTTCGTAGGACCAAAGGCCCTCGCCGGCGTAGTGCAGGATGCTCACGTTGGGGGCCTGGAAGATGCTGCCGTCGCCAGGATCGACCATCCGGTTCTGCACGTAGGCCACCACTCGGCTGTTGGCCTCGTCCACGACGTACCACTCGAGCGGGAAGTACGGCATCTGGTTGCCGGGGAAGGTCGACATCGTCTCGGTGATCCAGGTCCGGATGGCCTCCCGTCCCTGGAACGTGCCGTAGTGGTGCTCGACGTAGGTGGCGTCCTCCGTGAACCGGTCGGCCCAGGCCGACCAGTCGCCGGCGGCTGCGGCTTCCTGCCAGCTCTTCAGCGCGGCCTCGATCTCCTCCCGGGAGAAGTGCGGCGACGCCTCGGCGGCCGGCTGCGGCCGCTTCTCGGACTGGCGCGGTGAGGTGAGCTTGATGTCCGAAGCCCGGGGCTGCATCTCCTCGTAGACCCGCTCATAGCCGGTATGGGCGATGAGCCACTGGCCGCCACGCTTGACGTAACGGTCGTGGTAGTAAGCCGCGCCCCGGATCGTGAGGTCGTAGTCGAGGTGGAGGACGACGTCGTCCAGTGCCCACACCCCGGTAGCGCTGTCCCGACCGGTCAGCTCGATCTCGGGATGGTGGCACTTGTGGCTCGTGAGCATGTTGGGCGACGACATGCTCTCCCGCAGGAAGCCCAGGATCCCGTCCCTGTCGTCGAAGCTGTAGCGGCCATCCGAGTAGGACGCCGTCGCCTCGGGGATGAATAGGGTCTCGATCTCGTCCCAGGCCTTGGTGTCCAGCAGCCGGAGATAGCGGTACTTCAGCCCGCGTATGGCCTCGATCTCCACCAGCTGTTCAAGCGTCATGCCGTTGTCCCCTCATCGAACTAGAACGCGTTCTAGCTAGTCTCGCAGAGTGAACCGCTTCACCGCTCGTGTCGCCGTCGTCACCGGAGCCGCTTCCGGGATCGGTCGGGCCACTGTCCTGCGTCTGGCCGCCGAAGGAGCGGCCGTGGTCGGGGTCGATCTCGCCGAGGGAGGGCTGGCCGAGACCCAGAAGCTAGCGTCGGAACAGGACGGAGTGGAATCCGATCGGGTGGCCACGGCCCTGTGCGACGTTGGCAACGAGAGCGATGCCGCCGCCGCGGTGGCTCTGGCCGTGGACCGCTTTGGCCAGCTCGATGTGCTGGCCAACGTGGCCGGCATCCTGCAGTTCGGCCACACTCACGAGTTCTCGCTGGCCGACTGGAACCGGATCCTCGCCGTCAACGTCACCGGCACCTTCCTGATGAGCCGGGCGGCGATCCCGCATCTGCTCGCCACCCAGGGCAACATCGTCAACCTGGGATCCACCGCCGCTCACGCCGGCCAGCCCTGGGCGACCGCCTACAGCGCCAGCAAGGGCGCCATCGTCGCCCTGACCCGTAGCATCGCCGTCGACTACGCCAAGCAGGGCCTGCGCTGCAACAGCATCAGCCCTGGCGGGATCGACACCCCGATCCAGGCGGCGTTCCACGTTCCGGAGGGGGCGGACCCCAAGCTGATCCACCGGGTCATGCCGCTGGGCCCCTACGGGACTCCCGAAGGCGTCGCCGCGGCCATCGCCTGGATGGCCTCCGACGAGGCGCGGCACCTCAACGGCGCCGATGTCCTCTTCGACGGAGCGACTCTGGCCTAGGAGTCCGGCACGCCGTCGAGGACCGGCTTGAGATCGATGACCGGGGTTCCGTCGAGGGCCTCGAGGTTGCGGACCTGGAGCTTGGCGCCGTCGATCGCCACGATCTCGACCAGGTGGAGGCCGATCCAGGCAGGCGCCGAGCCCCCCGTCCCTCTTTGAACCCCGGTGGTTGCTGAGCAGCCACCGGGGTTCAAAGTGTTGGTGGAACTAGGCTCCCGGGCTTGGCCATGGGGACCGTTGACGAGGTGGCGGCCGACGAGGCCGAGCCGGATGAGGTGGCGCCGGACGTTGATGCCACCTCTGGTCGGCTGGCGTTTCTTGCCTCGGTGGCGGCAGTGGTGCCGATCCTGGTGGCGGGCATCCGCGGTGCTCTGACCGACTGGACTCCCACCGGCGATGACGCCTACTCCGCGGTTCGGGCCTGGGACTTGTTCACCAGCAACCCGCCGCTGTTGGGCACGTGGTCGTCGGCCTCGGACTACACCGGCCACGAGATCAACCACCCCGGACCACTCCAGTTCGACCTGCTGGCCATCCCGGTGCGGCTGCTCGGCCACGGCGCCGGAACCGCCATCGGACTAGCCCTGGTGAACGCCACCGCGGTGACCCTCATTGCCTGGCTGGTCCACCGCCGGCTGGGACCCGCGGCCGCGGCCCTCGCGGCCGGGGCCAGCGCCCTGCTGTCCTGGTCCCTGGGCTCGGAGATGCTCTACGACCCGTGGAGCCAGCACGCCCCGCTCATCCCATTCTCGCTGTTCCTGGTGGCGGTGTGGTGCGCGGTCGCCGGCGACACAGTGGCTCTGCCGGTGATGGTCGTGGCCGGCAGCTATGCCCTACAGACCCACCTGTCGTACACGGTGCTCGTGCCGGTGCTCGCTGCCTTCGCCCTGGTGGCCGTCATCGTCCACCTGCGGAAAGACCGCCGCCGGGCGATCCGCTGGAGCCTGATCACTGCGGCCGTGGCGCTGGGTTGTTGGGCTCAGCCCCTGATCCAGCAGTACACCAGCGAGGACGAGGGGAACCTGGCCGCGCTGGCCCGCAGCGCCGGGGCCGACGCCCCCACGCCGGGGCTCGCCCGAGCCGTCCGGGCCTTTGGCGGAACCGTGGCCGTCCCGCCCATGTGGCTGCCACCCTCCTTCGGGAGCCCGTCGTTCCATCTCAGCGGGGCCGGTCGGCCGACCTGGCTGGCCGCCACCGCCCTGATCGCCCTGACCCTCGCGCTGGCGCTTCTCGGCTGGCGGGCCCATCGGCGGGGCTCGACCGCGGTGGCCACCGGGGCTTGGACCGGTCTGGCCGCGCTGGCCCTCGGGTTCGTCACCACTCTGCAGATGCCCATCCGTATGGGGATGGTGGCCACTTATGCCCGGTTCATGTGGCCGCTCGGCATGGTCGTCTGGCTGACCCTGGGCGTCGCCGTACTGGACGAGGTCCGCGCCCACCTCACCTCCGCGACCGCGAGCCGCCGGCTGGTCCTGCCCGGTCTGGCCCTGGCGCTGACCGCCGGGCTGGCAACGCTGCCCCGGGTCGACAACCAGACGGCCAGCCCGAGATGGACGGTCGACGCCATCCACGGCATCGACGACGACGTGGTCGCCGCGGTGGAAGACCAGGGTCCGGTGCTGGTCGAGATGCACGCCCACCTGACCGTGGGCGCCGTCGGACCCGCCCTGTTCGTCGTGCTGCAGGACGCCGGCATCCCGTTCCTGGTGGACGACGAGCACCTGGTCAGCCAGCTCGGCGAGGACCGCCGAGCCGACCCCGGCGAGGCCAAGGTGCGGCTGATCGTCAAGGGCGGACGCGAAGCCACCGCGGGTCCGAACGAGGAGCTGATCGCCTCGTGGCAGCCGCTGTCCGACGACGAGCAGGCCCGGCTCGACGACCTGTCGGATCAGCTGCGGACCATCGTGGCCGACCAGGGGGTTCCGTTGACCGACGACGGTCAACGGATCCTTGAGGGGCTGGGGATGGACGACATGCTGCAGAAGCTGGCCCAGGCCAAGGACGATCCCGACACCGTGGTGAAGGACGAGGTCCTACGGGAGCTGTGGTCGGGTGTTCCCGCCCTCTACGACGGCCACCCGGTCATCGACGAGGACGTGTTCCCAGCCAAACTGATGAGACCCTGGTCCCAGCTGATCCAGCGCTACGAACGCCAACCCATCAGCGTCTACCTCGCCCCAGCCTGACCCCCCGAAATTGAGGCGTTTGTCGCGCTATAAGCGCGACAAACGCCTCAATCTCGGTCAGTTCTTGCGGGCCAGGACCCGGTAGGTGTTGGTCATCTTGGGGAGACGGCGCAGCACCGGGGCGATGGCCTGGTCGGCGATGAGCGCCGCGGCCAGCAGGGGAGCGAACACCGTCCACGTCGCGGCCCGACCGACCCGGCGGGCCATCGTCTGGGGCGGGCTCCACGGCTGGTTGCCGGCCGGAGCGATCCGGCCGGCAACCAGCCACAGCGAGAACGCCAGGTCGACGGCCTGGTGGGCCGGTCCCCGCTCGCTGGACACGACGGTGAAGTCCCGCTCCTCCAACGCCGTGCACAGGTTGTCCAGCGACACGAAGTGCTGGTGCTGGGGCTGGAACCACGACCCCCACATCCAGCCGAGCGCACGACCCAGCCGGCTGTCGGGATCCGGCACCTCGATGAGCACATGGCCACCCTTCTCCAGGGCGATGTGCGCCGCGTCGAGCTCCTCCAGAGGCTCGCGAGTGTGCTCCAGGTAGTGGTGCATGCTCACCACGTCGTAGGACCCGGTCAGCTCGGGGGCGAGGTCGGGGAACAGGCCCTTGTAGGCCCGGTCGATCCAGCCCCGCTTCTCGGCCTCGATCACGCTGTCGCTCAAGTCCAGGCAGTCGAAGATGGTGTCGGGCCACATCTCCGAGGCCAGCAGGCAGAAGTGCCCGTGCCCGCCGCCGACGTCGAGCCAGCGCTTGGGCTTGGCGACGCCTTGCAGCATCGCGGCCCGGCCCCGGTAGGACTTGCTGCCCATCGAGAACACGAACTCCGCGTCCTCGTCACCCAGACCGTCGTAGAAGTCCCGGTAGTAGTAGTCGAGGCCCTCGATGGACAGGCGGGGGTTCTGGAAGATGTGCCCACACCCACCGCACTCGTCGAGCTGGAACCGGCCCGGCTTGCCCTGCATCAGGTCGGGGACCTCCAGCAAGCGGTGGAGCTCGTCGCCCTCGCACAACGGGCAGGTGGCCCGGCGGGGCTCGAAGAACTCCTCGGCCCGGTCGGCCAGCCGGGCGTACTGGATGCGACGGGTCTCGTTCTCCCGGGCGGCCAGGTCGGCCCGGTGGCGCACCGACTGGGGCTCGGTGGCCTGGGCGGCCTGGACGAGGTTGGCGATCACACGGCCGGGTCGGCCCAGAGCGGTGGCGACCCGCACGTCCCGGGGCTTGATCGGTCCACCCGCCGTGATCACGAATGGTTGGGCCACGTAGGCGGCGAAAGCGGCCAGACCCTTGGTCCGGCCCAACACCGGCGCCGCGGTCAACAAGCCGGCCTCGACCGCGGGAACGCCGAGGAACCCGGGCATGGTCGAGCCGTAAAGGGCCCGGGCCCGGGGGATCCGCCAGGCCGGGTCGATCTCGCCGGCCCGTAGCCCCGGCGCCACGACCAGGTCGGTGGACGTGGGGGCATAACGCTTGAGCTGGAGCATGGTCTCGACGTACTGCACCGGATCGAGGGTGCGGTTGCGGGCCAGGGCCAGCTGGTCGAGAAGACCGGTGCGCACCAGGGTGGCCTGGCAGGCGCCCCGCCCGCCGACCAGACGGTCGTCCCGGTAGGTGCCGGGCTCGACCAGCCGGATCAGCTCGTGGAGCCGCTCCAGCGGGAGGTCCCCGGGCACGAGGTCCAAGACATCCAGGTCGTTGGCCCGGGCATAGCGGACCGCGGCCCGCATGGTGTCGTCGTCCACCTCGACCCCGGCCGCGACGAGCACGCCGTAGTCGCCGTCGAGGTCGCTGCCCAGAGTGCCGGCAAGACCGTCGCTGGCCGAGCGCTGGGCCCGGTCCGCCTGGTCCTGGCCGACCAACCTGAGGTTGGTCGGGGTCTCGTCCAGCACCGCCAGTCGGCCGACGCGGGCGCGCAAGCGCAACCCGTTGGCGACGATGCCGGCGGTCACGGCCGCCCAGGGCAGGTTACGGGTCAGTCGGCGCATAGCAGGGCCTCCAGTTGGGATGCGGCCGCGGGCGCGCCACCCGCGGCTTCGAAAGAACGTTTGATCTCGCCCGCGGCGCTCCGGAAGCTCGGTTCGTCGAGCACGCTGCGAACCGCCTTGCTCAGGTCGCCGGGCAGGACCCGGCCGAACCGCACCCGGACTCCGGCTCCGGCCTGCACCACCTGATCGGCCACGATGGGCTGGTCGTCCCGGATCGGGGCCAGCACCAGCGGTAGGCCGTGGGCCAAGGTCTCGCACACCGTGTTGTGTCCACCGTGGGACACCACCGCGTCCATCTGCTTGAGCAGCTGGAGCTGGGGGACCTTGCGGCGGACCAGGAAGTTCCGGGCCGGCGGCACCGCTTCGGGCGGCGCCACGAACACGGCCTGCAGGGCCTCGCCGGCCAGGGCCTCGGCCGTGACCTTGAAGAACCGCTCACCCGCGGCCGAGTTGACCGTGCCCAACGACACCAGCACGTGGGGAACGTCGGGATCGAGCCACTCCCACGGGAACAGGTCGGGTTCCGGCCGGTCCGAGATGGACGGTCCGACGAAGGCGTAGTGGGGCGGGAAGGAGCGGTGCTCGCCGACCAGCCGCCGGCTGCTGAACACCAGCACCAGATCGTCCGAGCAGCGCAGATCGCCGGGCTCGGCCATCTCCGGCGACATGCCGATGGCCGATAGGAACCCTTGGACCTGCTCGTCGGCCCACTCCTCGGCCCGGGGCAGACCGGCCAGGGCATCGACCATCTCGGCCGAGGTGGTGGCCGAGGTGGCCCAGCACAGCCCCCGGCGGATGGCCACGGCGGAACCGGCCAGGGTCTGCTGGTCGGCGATCACCACGTCGGGCTGCCAGGTGTCCACCGCGGCCTCGACCCCGTCGACCATGGCGTGGGCCAGGGGGATGAGCACGCTCTCCCACAGGAACTTGAACGCTGCCGCGGCCCGCAGTCCCTGGGATCTGTCCCGCAGCTCGTCCACGTGGACCATGGCCTCGGGCGAGCCGGCGGGCAGGAAGAAGGCGTCGGGCGGCAGCAGCGATTCGACGGCGCCGGGCAGACCGGCCCAGGCCACGTCGTGGCCCCGCCGGATCAACTCACGTCCGACGGAGATGGTGGGGTTGACGTGTCCCGCCAGCGGGGGGACGACGAACAGGAAGCAGCCCATCAGGATGCGGCCTGGGCTGCGGCGGCGGTAGGAACCCCGGCGTGGTGGCGGGTGACCCAGTCCAAGACGGTCTCCCTCACGAAGGGTGTGGCTTCGAACAGCACCGAGTGGGTGCAGTCCGGGACGATGTGCAGCTCACAGTGGGGGATGTGGTCCTCCAGGTCATGAGCCCGGTCCAAGATGTCGGACCCGTCGCCGTAGATGGCGAGGGCCGGGCATTCGATCGCCTCCAGCACCCGGTGCGACATCGGCTGCTCCTGGTTGAGGTCGTCGATCATCGAGGTCTCCAGGAACAGACGCTCGCTGTGCCGGGCCAGCCGGTTGAGCTTGCGGGTCCCGTTCTCCGCGATCCACTCCTGGACCACGTCCTCGTCGAGGCCGAAGGCGGCCAGCGCGAGGGTGCCGGCCATGTACTCGCCCCACCCCTCGTTGGCGAAGTGGGCCTCGATCAGGATCAGGCTGGCCACCTTCTCGGGGAACAGGCGGGTGAAGGCCAGGGCGATCGCCCCACCGAAGCTGCTGCCGACGAGGTGGACCGGTTCGTCGATGTCCCAGGCGCCCAGCAGGCTGCGCAGGTCGGCGACGTGGTTCACGACGGTGTAGCCGGTCTTGGGCATATCGCTGCGGCCATGGCCCCGCAGGTCGTAGAGATAGGTGTCGGCCACCAACGCCATGGGGTTGGCGATCGTGTAGTAGTAGCTCGACAGGTTGTCGACCACGAGCCCGTGGATCATGACGACCTTGGCCCGTGGTGTGGTCGGATCCCGCTCAGGATCGTCGGCGTCGCCGGCTCGCAGGGCCTGCATGTGGAAGCGCAGGCCGTTGGCGTCGAGATGGGGCACGTCAGCGCGCCGTGGCAGTCGATGCAGATTCCGACTCGGAGCCCTCGTGAACGAGGCCGAATCTGTATCGATCAGGGGTCGACGTCGAGGTGACGATGAAGGTCACCAGGTCGCCCACCGTCAAAGCGATGATGTCGTCGAGCTCCATCGTGGCCAGCCAGGCCACGAAGTCGACAGCTTCGCCGTAGTACTCCAACAGCCGCTCGGCCAGGGCCACGAACTCGAGGCTCTCCAGCTCGAGGTCGGCGTCGAAGGAGGTGTCCAGGTCGATCGTCAGCCCGATCAAGTACTCGGGACCGATGACGTCGACCAGCATCCTTTGCACGACCTCCAGGACGTCGCCCTGGGGCGTGACGTCTGGGGCCGCGTCAGCGATCGGTAAGGGTCCAGGCAACGATGTACTCCTTTGCAATGCCCCCCGATTCGATGCCCGCAGCGAGAGATGAGGCCATGGTCAGCCGCTCGAAGGCGATGCGACGATCGCCGACCAGGGCCACCAGGTCATTGACCTCGGTGATCTCGAAATCCTTCGGCCGGCCGTTGAGGCCCCGGCCGGTGGCCTTGGCCGCGGCTTCCTTCACCGCCCACAGGCAGGTGAGCCACGTGTCCCGGTCGTAGCCCGCCGGTGGGATGAGCTGTTGCTCGTCCGGCGTCAGCACCAGCTGCTCGAAGTTGGCTCGGCGGGGCTCGATCAGTTCGACGTCGATGCCGACCTCGACGTCCTCGGCCACGATGGCGGCGCCGACCCCGTCGACGTGCGCCAGGGACACCCGCAGATCCACCGTGAAGGGACCCCGCACCAGCGGACGGCCGGATGCCTCGTTGGCCACCGCGATCTCGGCCGGGAACAAGGGACCGTGGTCCCGCCTCCACAGCCAGCGTCGCACCGCGTCCTTGACCGCGATCCGGCCCAGCAGGAACTGCCGTTGGGCCAAGGGATGGTGGTCGTCGTAGTCGGCGCGCTCGTCGTGGCCCAGGTAGCGCCGCATGACGATGTCCCGGGTCGGAGCGTCAGCCCAGCGCTCGGCGATGAGCGTGTAGCCGTTGCGCTCCACCGACATGCCGGCCCGCTCGGGCCACTGCAGGGTCTCGAACACCAGGGCGTCGGTGGTGAACCGCCGGTCCTCCCAGCCGTGGATCCGGCACCACAGCCGGTCGTCGATCAGCAGCGTCATGTCGCTGCGCAGCACCTTGTCGTCGAGGTGGTCGATGGTGACGGTGCAGTCGACCAGGGTGCCGGGGTGGGGATGGGGGCCGAACAGCTCGATGCGCTGGATCGAGGTCGGCAGGACCAGCCGGTCGGACGTGGCCTGCGACGACAGCCAGTGGCCCATGAGCTGCCCGGCGTTGTCGAGCAGGGCTCCGGGCGCTGGGTTGGTGCGCAGCAGTGCCCGCGAGCCGTTGTCGGCCACGGTCAGGAACTCCTCGACGCCCTGATAGGCGGGGCCGTGGAACATGTGCCGCTCGGTGTAGAAGCAGGACGCGTCGATGTGGCTGGGACGACCGTTGACCAGCCGGCCGGCGTCGGCTCCCGACGGTGCTGCCGGGTAGGCCTGGGCCAGGACGACGGTGGCCCGGGCGTGGCCCTCGATGCTCACCTTGACCTTGGCGGTCCGGCCGTCCGGGTCGGCTTCGACCGTGGTTGCGCGCAGGGTGACGTCGACGGGCGGATCGACGGTCAGCCACCGGAACGCCGCGATGTCCTCGATCACCACCGGGACCAGGTGGGGGTGGAGCTCGGCCGCGGTCTCCGTCATCATCTCGACCAGCCCGGTCATCGGGACCAGCGGGAACCAGTCGTCGCGGTGGGGCCAATCGGCCCGCTGCCGGAAGAAGGCGTGGTCGTTCCACGCCGGCTCGCTATCGACCGACAAGCGTCTCTGGGTCACCGAGCTGGCGACTTCGTCGACCGGCGATGCCGTGGACGTCAGAGGCTCCGGCGTCAGCTCGCTCAACGGCGTCAAGTCCCGGACCAGCCGGTGTCCCAGCTCGAGCCGGGGAATCGAGGCAGAGGCAGCTGACGCTTGCCGCGTCGCCGCCGGGTTCGGCCCCGACGCCGGCACCAGCAAGCGGTCGAAGTCAGGTTCGGCGCCCTCGACCCACAGCGCGGCGGTGAGCTGGCACAGCTGCTCCATGCCGGTGCGCTTGGGGGAGTTGGCGGCGATGGCCATGGCGTCGTGGTCCCGCAGCGTGTCGTCGACGAACCCGACCAGGTTCCCCACCCCGACCTGCACGAACGCTCGGGCACCGGCCTCGTGCAGGGCCAGCACCAGCTCCCGGAACCGCACGGGCTCGACCAGATGGCGGGCGGCCAGGGCCCGGACCGCATCGGCCTCGGCCGGATAGGGCCCGCAGATGGTGGCCGACCACAACGGCACGGTCGGTCCGTACATCGGCAACGCCGCGAACACTTCACGCATGGCCTCGATGTGGCCGGCGAAGACCGGGGAGTGGAAGCCGGAGCGGAACGGCAGCTGCTGGGCCAGGACCTTGCGGGTCCGGCAGCGCTCCACCACCACGCCGATGTCCTCGGGTGGCCCGCAGATCACCGACTGATGGGGGCAGTTGTCGTGGGATACCGCGGTCCCCGGCAGACCCTCGATCAGCTCGTGGGCGGTGTCGACGCCGCAGCCCAGGGCCAGGAACACCACGTCGGCGAACTGGACCGCACCGGGCTGGAGCTGGTCGATGAAGGCGTCTATCTGATCCGGGGGCACGACCCCGGTGACCAGCTCGCCGCTCCACTCGCCCAGGCTGTGGCCGGCCACCATGTCCGGGGCCAGGCCGAGCTCGGCCAGGATCCGGTGGAGGAGCCGCCCGACGGCGATGATGCCGCGCGACTGGCGCTCCAGGTCGGGGGCCGCGGCCAGGGCCGGGTCGTGCAACGGCGAAGCCAGGTCCTCCAGGCCGAAGTGGGCGGTGAGATCGTCGACCTGGGGATCGAAGGTCGGCTCGACCCCGGGGAACAGGAAGGCCAGCTGGCCGCCGTCGTGGAGCAGGCCTCGGGGCTCGAACCAGACGCCGTTGCGTCCCCGCCACGGCTTGTTCTGGGCCAGGACCTCCTGGGCGAGCAGGACCCGGCGGGGGTTGAGGTCGACGATGGCCAACCGGGCCGGACCCTCGCCGGACACTTGGTCGGCGATCGAGGGCTGGGCGTCGGCGTTGTTGTGTCCGATCCAGTCGTCCAGCTGCTCCAACAGGTCGGCGGTGTCGGGTCCGGCCAGCCGCAGCGTCGGCGGCAGCTCCGGGGCTCGGGGCTTGGGAGGTGGAGGGAAGGTCGAGACGGCCGAGCCGTTGACCGCCCCGTGCTCCTCCAGCACCAGGTGGGTGTCGATGCCGCCGAAGCCGAAGGCGTTGACCCCGGCGCGGCGGGGTCCGTGCGATTCCCAGGGCTCCGCCTGCTCGAGCAGCCGGAAGCGGGTCTGTTCCACCAGGGGATGGGGTTCCTCGCCGTGCAGGGTCGGCGGGAGGACCCGGTGATGCAGGGCCAGCACTGCCTTGGCCAGACCGGCGGCGCCGGCCGCGGGCATGGCGTGGCCGATCATCGATTTGATCGAGCCCAGACCGGCTCGATCGCCGCCGTGGCCGTTCAACGCCCCGAACACCTGGCGCAGACCGATGAGCTCGGCCTTGTCACCGGCCGGTGTGGCCGTGCCGTGGGCCTCGACCAGCCCGACGCTGGCCGGGTCGACGCCGGCGGCCAGCCAGGCCTGCTCGATGGCCCGCACCTGGCCCGAGACGTTGGGGCTCATGAGGCTGCTGGCCCGGCCGTCGGACGCCACCCCGGAGCCGCGGATGACGGCATAGATGCGGTCGTCGTCGCGCTCCGCGTCGGTCAGCCGCTTGAGCACGAAGAAGCCGGTGCCCTCGCCGATGAGGACCCCGTCGGCGTCCCGGCTGAACGGCCGGATCCGCTGGCTGGGGGACAGGGCCTTGAGCTGGGTGAACACGCTCCACAGGGTGACGTCGTGGCAGTGGTGGGCTCCGCCGACGATCACGACGTCGCAGCGTCCGCTTTGCAGCTCCCGTAGGCCGTGGTCGACGGCCAGCAGGGTGGAGGCGCAAGCGGCGTCGACCGTGTAGGCCGGACCCTGCAGGTCGAAGCGGTTGGCGATGCGCGACGCGGCCAGGTTGGGCACCAGACCTATCGAGGCCTCGGGCCGATCGGCGCCGAGCTGGGCCACGAACTCCTCGCGCACCCGGTCGAGCTGACCGGCGCCGACGTCGGGGAGCAGGGCCCGGAGGGCCTCCACCAGCTGTTGGGCCACGTTGATGCGCTGGTCCAGCCGGGCGATGCCGGCGGTGCGGTAGCCGCCGCGTCCCACGATGACGCCGACCTTGCCGGCCGGAACCCGCTCGTGGGCCCAGCCGCTGTCCTCCAGCGCAGCCGCAGCCTGGGCCAGGGCGATGAACTGGTCCGGCTCGCCGCCTTCGACCGCCACCGGCATGACCCCGAAGGCGGTGGGATCGAAGTGGGCGACCTCGTCGACGAAGCCGCCGCGCCGGCAGTAGAAGCGGTCGACGCCGGCGCCGTCGGGGTCGTAGAAGACCGGATCCCAGCGGCCGGGGGGCACATCGGTGATGGCGTCGACCCCGGCGCAGATGTTGCGCCAGAACTCGTCGACCGTGGACGCGCCAGGGAAGACGCAGCCCATCCCGATCACCGCAACCTGTTCGCCGCCGGCATCACCCACGTTCGGTGAGGTCCTCCAGTGTCAGCAAGGGCTCGTCGTCGTGGGGTTCGAGGTCGACCGACACCGCGAAGGTGCCGGGCGCGGTGGGCAGGCGGCATTCCAGCGCTTCGGGCTCGGCCCGCATGACCACGACCTGGGCCGGCTCGCCGGGCAGGGTGGCCATCTCGTTGAGCAGGGCCCGCACCCCCTCGACGGGATCGATCAGACCGACCCCGCGGCGGGCGTACTCCCGCTCGAGCTCGGGGGAGACCATGCCCAAACCACCCACCACGCCGGCCGCAGCGCCCCATGGACCCCAGTCGACGCTCACGACCCGGCGACCGCCCGATCCGTCGAACCGCACGGCCAGCTCGTCGAGGGCGGCGTTGGCCGCGCTGTAGTCGACCTGGCCCCGGTTGCCGAAGACGCCGCTGACGCTGCCGAAGAACACCACCAGGCGGGTGTCGGCATCCAGATCGTCGAGGATGGTGCGAGCCGCGTCGACCTTGGTGGCGAACACGCGGTCGAAGCTCTCGTCGGTCTTGTCCCGGGCCAGCCGGTCGTCGAGGACGCCGGCGCCGTGGACCACGGCGTCGATCCGGCCGTGCCGGGCCCGGATGTCGGCCAGCACCTGGCGCAGCGCCGCCGCATCCCGGACGTCGACGGAGTGGTAGGTGGCCGCGGTGCCGAGCTGGCGCAGGGCGCTCAGCGTGGACCGGATCTCGCGGCCGGCCAGGATGCGGCCGCACGCGGCCTCGATCTCGCCCGGCGTGCGCAGCTCCCCGGCTTCGACCAGGACCCGGCGCAGCGCCAGTCGGTCGGTGGCCGCGGCGGTGCGGGGGTGCTCCTCGCCGGGCAGGGGCGAGCGTCCCAGCAGCTCGAGACGGCAGCCGGTGTGCTCGGCCAAGGCCAGCGCGGCCTGGGCGGTGATGCCCCGGGCCCCGCCGGTGACCACGACCACCGACCCGCCGTTCAACGGGAGGGCGGGGATGTCGGCGCTCAGCGGCATGCCCTTGACCACCCGGCGAGTGGTCCGAACCCCGTTGCGATAGGCGATCGAGGCCGGACCGGCCGGGTCGAGGATCTCGTCGGCCAGCAGCCGGGCCAGGACCTTGGCCGGCTGACCGGCCGGAACCTCCACCACCCGGACGTGGTGGTCGGGAAGCTCCCGGGCCACTGACCGGATCAGGCCGGGCACGCCGGACACCGCGGTCGACGAGGTGTCGAGCACGGGGGCCACCGCAGCCACGAGGGTGGTGGCGCGGCCGGTGATCGCCGGCTTGAGCGAGGCGAACACGTCCCGGGCATCCACGGGGGCAACCGGGTCGACCGCGCCCAGATGGACGATGACATCGACCTCGGCCACCCGGACCGCGACGACATCGGGCAGGGCGACACGGGGCGCACCCCGGTGGATGGGGAACACCTCGACCTCGCCACCGGCCTGGATGAGACGCCGGCACAGCTCGTCGAGGCCGTCCCAGGGGTCGCTCACCACCGCGACCCGCTGACCGGCCAACGAGGCCACCGGGAGCGCCGGGGCCAGGGTCTCGGTCTCCAGCACGAAGCGGCGGGTGGTCAGACCCGAACCGGCTGCGGTCTCCGGCGACACCACCGCGAACACCGGGTCAGGCTCGACGACGGTGATGGCGCCTTCGGGGACGACGGCCGGCGCGGCCAGCGCGGTCTCGGGGGACCGCTCGTCGATCCAGGCGACGATGGCCCGCAGGGTCTTGAGCTGGGCGAGCTCCTCGACGACGGCCTCGTCGATGGCGCCGTCCTCGACGCCCGGCAGCCCGACCTGGTCGGCCAGCTCGCCGATGATCTCGATCCGCTTGATCGAGTCGATGCTGAGGTCGGCCTCGAGGTCGAGGTCCGGGTCGAGCATGGCCACCGGGTAGCCGGTGCGGTCGGCCACCACCCCGACGATGGCGGCCAGCAGCTCGGCGCCAGCCAGCCGGGTCGCAGATGCGTCGACCGGGCCATGATCATGGGCGACGATCTCGGTCACCACCGGGAGATGGTCACCGGCGGGCTCGTGGCCGTTCCCGTTGCCCGAGATCGGGTGCACACCGTTGCCGTTGCTGTGGTTGCCGTTGCTGCTCAGGGCGCCGTTGCCGTTGGCCTGAGGCAGGGTCACGGTGGGCAGGGTCGACAAGGCGGTGGAAGCCACGCCGACCGGACCGGTGCCGGCCAGGTCGAGCTGCGCAGCTCGTTCCCCCAGGAAGCTCAGCATGACGTCGCGCTGGGCATCCACGATGTGTTGGAGGCTTCGCAGGTACTCCAGCACTGCGGTCTCCTGCACAGGGGTCGGCTGGCCGGGTTCCATCGTCGTCACCTCCGGGATGCGGTCGGCGGGCTGCAGTCCATCGGTGACCGGCTCGCCGTCGTGAGTACAAACAAGGTGGCCGTTGAGCCGCCACCCAGGCGCGGCAACCGGAAGGCTGCGCAGGTCCAGGCGTTGGGCTCGGCCAGTGAACAGCCGCCCGACATCGAGAGTCGTGGTTGTCCGGGTCGCCAGCTCGGCCAAGGCCAGCAGCAGACGCCGGATGCCGTGCTCGCCCGGGGCATCGGTGGCCACGGCGAGATGGTCGCGATCGCCGAGGATCCGCCCCACCAGCTGGGTGAGCACCCGCCCTGGCCCGACCTCGACGAAGACCCGGGCGCCCGCGGCGTACATGGCTTCGATCTGCTCAACGAAGCGCACCGGCTGGCGCAGCTGCGCGGCGAGCCGGGCCCGGACCCCGTCGGCGTCGTTGGGATACACCGACGCCGTGGCGTTCGACCACACAGGCACGCTCGGCACGCCGACGGCTCGGTCCTGCAGGTGTCGGCCGAGCGCCTCCGCGCCCTGGGCCACCTGCGGACTGTGGAACGCCGCCGCCACGTTGAGACGCTTGGCGCTGATCTTCTCGGCACTGAGCTCGGCGACCAGGGCGTCGATGGCGGCGGTGGGTCCGGCGGCCACGGCTTGGCGCGGTCCGTTGTCGTTGGCCACCACCACGCCTCGGCCCAGGCGACGCCGCAGAGCGTCGGCGGGGAGTCCGACCGCGGCCATGGCCCCGGGATCGCCTCCGGCCGCGGCCGCGGCGTCGAGCATGGCCCGGGCTCTCGCGGTGCTGAGCTCTACGAGGGCGGCTTCGTCGAAGGCCCCGGCGACGCACAGTGCGACCAGTTCGCCGTAGCTGTGGCCAGCGGTCATGTCCGGGCCGATGGCGAGGTCGTCCAGCAGCCGGGTCATGGCCAGTCCGGCCAGACCGAGTGCCGGCTGTGCGGCGCGGGTGTCGGTGATGGCGTCGAGCTGGGCCGCCCGCGACGCAGAGTCGAAGGCCGCGCCGGGATACATGGTGGCGACCAGGGCCGGATCGGCGAAGCCAAGCACCGACTGCAGCTGCGGGAAGGCCACCAGCAGGTCGGCCAGCATGCCGGGTCGTTGGCTGCCTTGGCCGGGATACAGGAACGCGATCCGGCCGTCGGTGCCCGGCCCCGCGATTCGGTCGGGTCCAGCCTGGAACACGCCCTCGTGGCTGGATCCGGCCAGCGCCGCGGCCAGCTTGACCTCCAGGTCGACCAGGCTCTCGGCCACGATGGCCCACTGAACTGGTTCGGGGCTGGCCTCGGTCGAGGCGGTGAAGGCCAGGTCGCGGAGGCGGTGCCGTTCACCGTTGGCGTCGTCGGTCAGGATCCGGGCGACCGTGTCGTGCAGGTCCCGCAGACGGCCTTGCCCGGCTTCCACCGACGCGGCGCGCAGCAGGAACAGCTCGACCGGCCAGACGGCGACGCCGTGCTCCGGCCGTTCGTCGTCGGGATGGGAGCGCAGCACCGCGTGGAAGTTGGTGCCTCCGAACCCGAAGGCGCTGACGCCGGCGCGCCGCTCGGCCGCGGGCCAGGGCAGTGGCCGATCCAGGAACCGGAACGGGCTGACCGCAGCTTCGAAGTAGGGGTTGGGGGCCTCGATGTGCAGGGTCGGCGGCAGGACACCGGCGTGCAGGGCCCGGGCGGTCTTGATGAGTCCGGCGAGACCGGCGGCGCACTTGGTGTGGCCGATCTGCGACTTCACGGAACCCAGCACGGTGGCACCGGGGGCGGCGCCGTCCTCGGCGAACACGTCGGTGAGGGTGGCCAGCTCGGTGCGATCGCCCACCACCGTGCCGGTGCCGTGGGCCTCGACCATGCCGACGCTGGCCGGCGTCTGCCCGGCTCGGCGGTAGGCCCGCGTCACGGCCCGCATCTGGCCTTCCTGCCGAGGAGCGGTGAGGCCCAGGTGGCGGCCATCGCTGGACCCGGCGATCCCCTCGATCACGGCGTAGATCCGGTCGCCGTCGCGCTCGGCGTCCGCCAGCCGCTTGAGCACCACGCAGGCGATGCCCTCGCCCAGGGCGATGCCGTCGGCGTTGGCGTCGAAGGTGCGGCAGCGTCCGCTCGGCGACAGGGCATGGACCGAGGCGAACAGCAGATAGTCGTTGATGCCGTTGTGGACGTCGGCTGCGCCGCACAGCACCAGGTCGCTGGTGCCGCCGGTCAGCTCCTTGCAGGCCACGTCGAGCGCGGCCAGGGACGCGGCGCAGGCCGCGTCGACCGTGTAGTTGACGCTGCCGAGGTCGAGCCGGTTGGCGATGCGCCCGGCGATCACGTTGGTCAGCACCCCGGGGAACGAGTCCTCGGTGGGCGCGGGCAGGTGGTCGTCGAGCTCGGGGGGCAGGGGTCCGACGAAGTGGGGGTAGGCGGCCCGGAACCCGTAGGCGCCGCCGAGATCGTTGCCGTTCTCGGCGCCGAAGATGACCGCGGCCCGAGCGCGGTCGAAGGGGCGCTGGTCGTAGCCGGCGTCGGCCAGGGCGCGGGCAGCGATCTCCAGGCTGAGGAGTTGGACCGATTCGATGGCGGCCAACGACCGGGGCGGGATCCCGTAGGCCAACGGGTCGAAGGGGATGGTGGGCAGGAATCCGCCCCACTTCGACGGCGTCTTGCGACCGGCGTTCCGGGACACGGCGTCGGGGGCGTAGAAGGTGTCGGGGTTCCAGCGGTCCCGGGGCACCTCGGTGACGTTGTCGACCCCGCTGACGATGTTGGCCCAGAACTGCTCGGTGTCGGCGGCGCCGGGGAACAGCGCAGCCATGCCGATCACCGCGACGTCGATCGGGCCGGCCGGTTCTCGGACCGAGATCCGGTGGGCGATGGTCTCCGCCGTGTCGGCCACGAGCCGCTCGGTGGCGCCGGCGGTGACTTCGTGGTGCAGGGTGGCGATGGTCGTGAGCTCGCGGCGCAGGGTGGCGACCTGGCCGATCATGTACATGCCATCGCGCCGCTGCGCCGGCTCGTCCAGCTCGATGAGCTGGTCGCCGTGGCGGCTCAGACCCTTGCTGGCGACCCGCAGCCGTCCCAGGTTCAGGGCCTCGAGCTCGGCCCACATCTCCTTGGCCGGAACGCCTGCGGTCTCCAGCTCGGCCTTGCGGGCCGCGAACGCCCGGGCGTAGTCGGTCTCCACGCAGCGGGTGGCATGACCGGGTGCGGTCTCCAGCAGCACCGTGGACTCGCAATCCTGGGCCACGGCCTGGAAGGTCGGCGTGATGGCGCCGCTGGTGACCGCCTCGGCCGTGAACAGATAGGCCGTTCCCATGAGGACGCCGATGCGGGCGCCGCGGGCCGCGAGCGGGGCGGCGATGGCCGAGACCATGGCGGCCGAACGGGCGTCATGGACCCCACCGGCGAACAGGATGTCCAGCTCGGTGGGCTCGTCGTGCTGCAGCAGCCGCTCGATCTGGGCTTCCCACAACGGCAGGCTGGCCCGCGGCCCGACATGACCGCCACACTCCCGGCCCTCGAACACGAACCGGCGGGCGCCGTCCCGTAGGAACCGGTCGAGCAACCCCGGGGACGGAACGTGCAGGTAGGTGGTGATCCCGGCGGTCTCCAGCGGCTCGGCCTGGGCCGGGCGGCCTCCCGCGATCAGCGCTGCAGGAGGCCTGACGTCGTGGATGACCTCGAGCTGGGCCGCCCGCACGTCGGCCGGGACGAAGCCGAGCACGCCGACGCCCCAGGGTCGATCGCCAAGCAACGCTGCGGTCTCGGTGAGGAGGCGACGGGTCTCGGGTCCGCTGAGCAGGGCCAGGGCGATGAACGGAAGACCACCGGCCTCGGCCACGGCCAGCGCCATCTCGGCCCGGTCGCTGACCCGGGTCATCGGGCCCTGCACCACCGGGTAGCGGGTGCCGTTGGTGCTGCTGACGCCGCATCCCGGGGCCAGCGGCTGGTGCTCCGCGGCGGCGGCCAGCTGATCGTGGATGGCGGCGGCGATCGCCTGGATCACACCCCCGGCGGTGCGGTAGCGCTCGGCCAGGCTGGTGGCGCAGGCTGCGTCCTGACCCAGCGGGACCAGGTCGTGGGCCAGGTCGGGTCCGAGTTGCTCGGCCACCTCGTCGGTTTGGGTGTCCCCAGCCAGCTTGGCCGAGGACAGATCCGGTCGGAGGTAGAACCGGTGGTGACCGACCACACGGGTCTCGCTGCCGTCCATCGCCGCGACCGCGGCGCGGGTGTCCTCGTCGAGACGCGACTCCCGGACCAGCGACAGCTGTCCGTCGAGCAGTACGCCGACCGCGCCACCGGCGATGGCCGCGGCTGCGGTGCGCTCGCCGACCCCGCCCTGCACCCAGAACGGGATGCCGAGCTGGGCGGCCTGCTGGGCCAGCACGAACGACTCGACCTCGCCGACGCGACCGCCACTCTCGCAGCCCTTGGCCACGACGCCGGCGGCACCGGCCCGGATGGCGCTGACCGCCTCCTCCCGGGAGACGACCTCCCACAGCACCCGCCGTCCACCCCAGCCGGCGGTGACCGGTCCGATGCCGGCGATGGTGGCGGGGGAGGGCGGTGGTCCGGTGAGGATGACCGTCGTGACCTGGTCGGGGAGTCCGAGCTCCTTGGGGGAGGCGGGGGCCCGAGCGCGCCCGTGCTGAGGCCGGGCGACAAGGGCGGCGTGACGCAGACGTACGGCGAAGGCTCGGTCGGTCCGGCGAGTGACGCTGGCGATCGCGGCCGTGACCTCGTCGACGTCCAGGCCCAGAGCCCCGCTGCCAGTCAGATCCAGCACGCCGAGGGCTCCGGCCCGCAGTGCCGCCACCACCAGCGAGGGGTTGGACTGCCCGCACGGATCGGCCACGACGATCAGGTCCTGCTGGTCGCGTGCTCCAGCCGCTGGGCGAGCCGCGTCGAACGAGGAGAGCGTCGTCGCCACCGTCACGCGGGGCGCGCCTGAGCGCGGGAGAGAACTATGACCGTGGTCACCACGGCCGCAAAAGCTAGCCGTTCACGAAATCGACATCGTTACACACGGGGTGCAACTGAACGTGGTGACCTCAACGCTTCAAGTGGTGAAACTTCTACGGCAAGTGCGGAGGCCGCTACTGGGGGAGAGGCATCGATCTTGGCCGGCACCCCTCCCCAGCAGGGGTCAGTAGAAGGAACCAGGGTCGACGTAGATCTCCGAAGTGGCGATGTTGGGGATCTTGGCGTAGGTGTCGACCTGGCCGCTTTGCTCCCCGTCGGCCGGGATGAAATCCATGAGCCCGAAATCGCCGCCGATGATCTTGCCGCTGGCATCGCGGAAGATGACGTACGGAGACGGGTTGGTGATCTCCTGGTCGTAGGTCGACGCCACGCTGAAGGTCGTCGTGGTCGTGGTGTCGTCACCCGTGGTGGTGACGTTCGCGACCGTGAGCTTCCCGTCGGGAACGTCCGAGGCGCCGAACGCGCTCTCGCCGATCTGGATGTCGATGCTGCCGATCCCGTTGGCCAGGTTCCCGTCGGTGAGGACCTTCCCGTAGCCGAGCGTGTCGCCAGCCTGGATCGCACCGAGGTAGATCGTGTCGGTCGTGACGATCCCGCCCGCGGTGTCCTTGACCGTCACCGAGATCTCGGCATTGGCGATGACATGATCCGCCGTGTTCTCCACGAGGAAGCCGTACGACCCGTAGGTGTCGGTGCCGTCGTAGGGGTCCGGGAAGGTGGAGAAGCCTTCGTCGGTCGTATCGAGACCGTCGGTCGTCTCCTCGCCGGGGAGATCGATGTCCCCCGGATCGATCCCAGGATCGGTGGAGTCGGTGGTGGCCGGCTCATCGGCGGTCGTGGTGGTCCCTTGCGCCGCCGGGCTGTCATCATCGCCGCCGCTGGTCATGGCGATGGCCACGACGACCAGCACCACCGCGGCCAGGACCCCCAGGGTCACATACAGGGCCGTCCGGTTCTGCTGGCCACCAGGAGGCGGAACCGATGGCATACCGCCGTAAGGGCTAGGCGGTGGACCGGGGGAGAATCCTCCGGGGCCTCCCAGCGGCGGGCCGCCCATGGGTACGGGTTGGGTGGGTGGTGCCGTCGGGTATCCCGTCTCGCCCGGCATCTCCGGACGCGGCGGGGGGTACCACTTGTCGTCGGACGCCTGCCACCAATCCGGTCCTTGTGGTGTGTCGCTCATCAGCTCTTCCTCGCGTTCCGCAGAAGGGATTCATGCGGACGTGCCTGTCCCGAAGCGAGCACTCTATGCCAGAGTCGACGACGACCACCGGTCGGGTGGATCGGCCGAGCCGGTGGTCAGGCGAGGGTTTTGGCCAACCGCTCCATGGCGTCGTCCTCGCTGATGTCGAGGGAGAACGCCAACTCGGAAACGAGGACCTGACGGGCCTTGACGAACATGGACTTCTCGCCGGCCGACAGGCCCTTGTCGGCATCGCGCAGCGCCAGGTTCCGCACCACCTCGGCGACCTGGTAGACGTCGCCCGACTTGAGCTTCTCCTGGTGGTTCTTGAACCGCCGGGACCAGTTGGTCGGCTCGC
This sequence comes from Acidimicrobiales bacterium, assembly GCA_036505485.1. GTDB lineage: Bacteria > Actinomycetota > Acidimicrobiia > Acidimicrobiales > VFJN01 > DASXTK01. Next base: position 15,609 of record DASXTK010000227.1, on the reverse strand, counting down.
GCACGTCTTTCTTGGCCAGGACCTCGAACACGTCCTCGACGTCCTCGACGCTGATCGGATATCGCATCCCGATCTCCTCGGCCTTGTCGACCGGGACCTTGAGCGTCAGCTCGCCATGGGTCATGCGAAGGACGAAGAAGTCCCTCTTCTCACCGTCGGGCATCTGTCTGACTTCGGTGCCTTCGATGATCGCGGCACCGTGGTGCGGATACACCACCCGATCACTGACGCGAAACGACACGCGTTACTCCTCGAGCTTGTGGGCGCCCGTAAGGGCAATCTCACCAGGATGCCATCTCGGGAGCCATGTGCCACGGACTTGAACACGTGGATACCCCTTCCCCCAGCTCCCAGCCACAGAAGTCGCGGTCGCTCTGTTGGGTCGCTTCGGCCTCACGGCCGATGCTCCGGGGTCGCTGTCGCTCTTTCGCCTGCGGCTCGGTCCCCGCCGGCTTCGCCGGCGCCTGCGGGCCGGGTCGGCTTGTCCGCAGGTCCTAACTCGGCCTCCGTTCCGGCGTAGATATCGCCCGGTACTCGGACCAGATCAACGCAGGAACGAGCCGCCGGCGATCGTGGCGGTACGGTCCCGGGGGTGACTGGATCCGAGAAGTTTGTGGAACGGCGGGCGGTTTATCGGCGGCTCCATGAGGACGGGTGCTTCGTGCAGCCGAACCCTTGGGACGCTGGGTCCGCCCGGTACCTGGAGCAGCTCGGGTTCCCGGCGTTGGCGACCACGAGCGCCGGACTGGCGTTCTCGCGGGGATTGCCCGATGGGGCCTGGGCCGTTCCGGTCGAAGTGGTTCTGGAACATGCCGCCGAACTGGTGGCCGCGACGACGCTGCCGGTGAACGCCGACTTCGAATCCGGCTATGCCAACGATCCCGATGGGGTTGCCGCCAACGTCCGGCGATGCGTGGACACCGGTGTGGCCGGTCTGTCCATCGAGGACTCCACCGGCGATAGGGCCGCTCCGCTCTACCCCCTCGACGAAGCCGTAGCTCGCATCGCCGCAGCCCGGGCTGCCATCGACGACTCGGGCACCGGCGTGCTGCTCACGGGGCGGGCGGAGTGCTTCCTCGTGGGTGTCGACGATCCGCTGGCCGAGTCGATCCGCCGACTCACCGCCTACGCCGAGGCCGGCGCCGACGTGCTGTACGCCCCGGGCGTCCTCGAGCTCGACGCCATTGCCAGCATGGTCAAGGCGGTCGCTCCGAAGCCGGTGAACATCTTGATCCCGGCGAGCCTCGGGATCACGGTGGCCGATCTCGCCGCGATAGGCGTGCGTCGCATCAGCGTCGGGTCCGCCCTGGCCCTGGTGGCCTGGGGAGCGTTCGCCCGGGCGGCTCGGACCCTGGCCGAGGAGGGCTCGTTCGCCGGTCTGACCGGCGGCCTTCCCTACGCCGACCTCAACCGCCTCTTCACGGAGACATGATCAGGCGGCTGGAGTGGGAGGGCGCCCACAATGTCCGGGACCTGGGTCGCCTACCGGCGATGGATGGACGCCGGACCCAGTGGGGCGCCGTGGTCCGGTCGGCCAGCCTCGACCACCTGACACCGCTGGGGTGGTCCGCCCTGCACAGCCACGGGATCCAGACGATCGTGGATCTGCGGAACACTGAGGAGCGGACCTTGTCCGTGGCAGGAGCGACGGTGGTCCAGGTTCCCCTCGAGGAGGGACTGGACGACGATCCCGAGTACTCGACGTGGAAGGCGACCGGACGTCTGGCCACGCCGCTCTACTACTCCGGGTTTCTGGAGCGGTGGCCCGACCGCTGCGCCGCTGCGGTGGCTGCGGTCGCCCGGGCCGAGTCCGGAGGAGTCGTGGTCCACTGCGGCCGGGGCCGCGATCGTACCGGCCTGATCGTGATGCTCCTGCTGGCGCTGGTCGGCGTTCCACCCGAGGACATCGCCGCCGACTACGCGATCGGCGCGGCTGCGACGTTCGACCAGTCGGTGCGGGACACGGTGGCATCCCTCGATCTCGAGTCCGTGATCACCGGGGTTGATCTGACCGCTTTGCGCCGGCGTCTTCTGTGATCTCGCGGCCTACCTCGTCGGCCATGAACTGGGTGGCGGTGTTGCGCAGGGCAGTGCGGAGGGCGCCCTCGACCGCCTGGAGGGACAGGCCGGCCAGCCGTTCCAGGGCGTCGGTGACCTCGGGGATGCGCTCCGACGGCATCCCTTCGTCGAGGAACTGCTGCCAGATGTGTCGGCGGAACATGCCGGCGAACCGGGCGGCCACTTCGTCCATCACCTTCATCAGGTGCTCGTACTCGTCCAGCACCTCGTCCGAGGGAATGCCCAGCGCCACCACCGCGGGGCCGACGTCGAGGACCGACGGGTCGTCGAGGACCATCCGGCCGTCGTCGGTGGGGCGGAGCAACCCCAGCCTCGCGGCGCGGGCCATGGCCTCGGGGTTGAGGGCATCGGGGGGCAGCCGTTCGGCCAGCACGCCGGCATCCACGACCAGCGGTTCGCCGGCCCCGAGGAGGCCGGGCAGCCGCCGCTCCAACCCGAGGAGGTCGTCGATGCCGCGCCCGTTCTCCCACGACTCGACCAGTTCCTGGATGGCCGCGAGCGAGAACCCCCGCTCCTGGAGCCGCCCGATGAGCTCCAGCCGAGTGAGATGGGCCGGGCCGTACCAGCCCACTCGACCATCGAGCCGGGGACCTGGGAGCAGGCCACGGGTCTGATACAGCCGCACGGTGGTGGTCTTGACCCCCGCCCGGTGAGCCAGTTCCTCGATGGTCATCTCGGCGTCCACCGCAGCAACTGTAGATCGGTCTTGCCATCGATGACTATGTGAGTAAATACTCTAAGAGTATGAGGTGGCTCGGGCGATGGCTGATGGGATGCCAGGGCGGACTACCGCCCCTCGAATGGACCGGACGACGTCGGCGTGGCGCCTACCTAGCCCTGCTCGGCCATGCCTTCCTCTGGGGGATCACGATCAGCGTGGCCGCGGGAGCGGCCGCCGGAACGATGATGTTCCCGCTGCTCGGCACCGCTTTCGGAGCGGTCTATGGCGGCGTCATCGGGGTCGTGCCGACGGTCATCGGCGTGGTCGCAGCGGTGATCATCGCCGTCCGGCATCGTCCGGTCACCGACCCCGCGGCCCTGCACGACGCGCTCTGGAAGATGTGTCTGACGCTCTTCGCCGCCCTGGTCATCGCCGCACTGGGGTTCGCCGGCTGGCTCCTGGGCCAAGACCTTGCCGATGGGGGCACACAGATCACGGTGGCGGGCATCTTGGTCGTGGTCTGGATCGGGGTCCTCCCGTTTCTCGTCGTCGTCCTCGTGATGTTGCGTCTGCTGCCGACAGCGGCTCGAAGCCTGACCCTGACCTTCGCCCGCCGCTCCGGCTGGTCCGACGGCGTGCCGTCCGAGGCGGTCGGATTCGAGCTCGCGGGCGTGGCCGTCTGCGCAGCCGCCGTGGTCCTGCTGCTCAGCATGGGCGGGGCGATCTTCGCCGCCCCGGTCATCGTTCCGTCGCTGGTGGTGCTGGCCCGATCTCATCGGACCCGGGCCTACCGCGCCGTGACCGGCGTCCTGGTCGGCCTGATCGCCGCCGAGGTCGTCTGGGCCGCCACCTACCTGACCATCGAGGAGTCCCAGCCCTGGATCTGGTTGCTGCCGCTCACCGCCGGTCTCGCGGCCGGCGCCGCACTGGTGGCCAGCACGGCTCCGAGCGTCAGCTGGGGTAGACGAGCGGTGGCGGCACCAGCTGGCCGAGCCCCTCGAGCCCTCTGATCACCTCGAACCCACTGGCCTCGGCCTTCTCGCTGAGCTCGAGGGAGATCCGCAGGCTGAACACGGCGATCCGACTCTTGACGACCTCCCGATCGACCACTCGGGCCAACTCGTCGAGCCGAGCTGCTTGGTCCTCGGCCCAGTCGAGGCTGACGATCACCATGTCGAAGGTCCCCAGCGAGGGGCGCAGGATCGCTGAGACGTCCTGGGAGGTAGTGACCCGCCAGCCCAGGCTCCGGAGGATCTCGATGGCCCGGTTCTCCCGCCGCTCGTCGCCGATCCAGCACAGCTGGGGCTGCGGCTGTGGTGGAGCCGACTTCTGCATCGGCACCTGCTGGGCCGGGCTCGGGGGGCCGGCCATGCTCGGTGGTGCGTACGAGGGAACCGGGGTCGGCGGCGACGCAGCTACGGACTCGGCCTGCGGTGTGGTGGCCAGGGGATCGCGCCGGCGCAGCTTGGTGGCGACGTCCTCCCAGTTCGATGCATCCCTCATGCCTTGCACCAGGGAGACGAAGTCGTCGTCGACGACCAGCGTCGGATACAGCTGTGGCATCTTCCGGTCGAGGGCCTGGACCCTCTGCTCGGCGTCCGCTGCCGCTCCAGCCTGGATGTCATCCCGCTCCGCCCGGTACTTCAGGAACTCCGACACCGGGTCGGCGTCGTCGTGGGCTCGGAACAGAACCGAGAACTCCGGGAAGTACATGTCGAGAAGCAAGACCTCGACCAGACGTTGTTGGCCGAGGGATTCCCAGTCCGGATCGAGCGCATAGAGCAGGACGAAGGCGTTGAGGAAGCGCTTGATCCGACGTGGGTTGCGCTGGTTCCGGTCGATGACGAGCGCTCGGGCCGCCTCGTCGAACAGAGAGGCGGTGCCCGAGTCGGCGGTGTAGTGCTCCATGAGCAGCGCCGCCTGGGGATCGTCGGGCGGCGCCAGCCGGTAGGCGATCTGGACGATCTTCTCGATGTACTCCCGGCCGGTCACGGTCCGGCTGTACTTACGCTCCTCCAGCACCGCCTCGGAGATGATCGTGTAGTCGTAGCCGACCACGAACACGAACCCCGGGGCGTCGAGATACAGCTTCATGGACTCGAAGATCTCGAACACCTGGGTCGGTGACGCCCGGTCGAGGTCGTCCACGAAGATGACCAGGAGGCGATCGCCGGTGACCCCGCCGTGCTTCTTGCGCCAGCGCTCCATGGCGTCGTGCATGAGGTCGCGCAGCTCGTTGCGGCTCTTGGCGTCGGTGGCGACCCGGTCCCAGATCTGATCGACCAGCCGTCCGATCCCCAGCCAGCTGGCCAGGGCGACCATCACGAACCGGAGCCCGCTGACCAGCTGCCGGTTGCGCAGGGCCCGCCGCAGGATGCTCGGATCCATGCGCTCCAGCACGGTCTTGATCAGCCCCTCCATCGCGCTGACGCCTTCGGCGGTCCAGGCGTTGAACCACACCACGGACACGGCCGAGCCGGCTAGCAGGTCCCGTTCCAGGCGGCGCATCAACGAGCTCTTGCCGCAGCCCCAGCCGCCTTCTATCCCGAGGGTGAACGGGGTCGAACCTCGTGACCGCAGGATGGCATCGGCGAGCTTGCCCGAGAGCCCGTCGAAGCCGAGTGGATCGTTCGAGTCGAGGTTCGGTTCGTCGCTGAGGAGCCGGAAGTCGTCGTTCCGGCTGAGCTTCTCGAGGTCGTTCACGCCGCCCGCCTTGCTGTTCCGCCGCCCCAAGGCTCGCATACTTCGATCCCCCGAGGGGCCCAGTAGGGTTCTTTCACCATTCGTGCGAGAACCTAGGGAGGCCGCGATGTTCGAGTGGTCGGACGAGCAGCAGATGGTCCGTGCCGCAGTGCGCGACTTCATCGACAAGGAGGTCGTGCCCCATCACCGTGAGCTGGAGCACGGCGACCTGCCGCCCTACGACATCCTGCGCAAGCTGTTCTCCACCTTCGGCATGGACGCCATGGCCAAGGACCGTTTCGACCGCCAGGTGGCGAGGGACCGTGAGACGCTGGAAAACGGCGAAGCCGCCTCCGCACGCGGCGACATCATCACCGACCTGGCCACCGACGGCGGCAAGGAGCGGGATCCCCGAGAGGCCGCCAACGCCATCGCCTTCCAGATGATCCCCATCATCGAGCTGTGCCGATGGAGCCCCGGCATGGTGACCGCCATGGGCGTCTCGATGGGCCTGACTTCGGCCGCGATCATGAGCCGAGGCACCATCGCCCAGAAGGAGAAGTGGGCCCGGCCGCTGCTCACCATGGAGAAGATCGGCGCCTGGGCCATCACCGAACCCGGGTCGGGATCCGACGCCTTCGGCTCGATGAAGTCCACAGCGCGGCGTGACGGCGACGAGTACCTGCTCAACGGGTCCAAGACCTTCATCACCAACGGCCCCTACGCCGACACCATCGTGTTCATCTGCAAGCTCGACGAGGGCAACCCGCCCGACGAGCGCAAGATGCTCACGTTCGTGCTCGACAGCGGCATGCCCGGCCTCGAGCAGTCCAAGCCGCTCAAGAAGATGGGCCTGCACTCGTCGCCCACCGGCGAGCTGTTCCTCAACGACGTGCGGGTCGGCAAGGACCGGCTGCTCGGCGAGACCGAAGAGGTGACCTCCGGCGGTCGGGATGCGGCCAAGGCCACCTTCTCCATGGAGCGTTCCGGCGTCGCCGCCATGGCCCTCGGCATCATCTCCCAGTGCCTGGAGCTGTGCGTGGACTACGCCAAGAACCGGGTGCAGTTCGGCCAGCCCATCGGCGAGTTCCAGCTGATCCAGGAGAAGCTGGCCCGGATGGAGGTGGCCCGCCTCAACGTCGAGAACCTGGTGTTCCGGTTCATCGAGGTGAGCGCGGCCGGCAAGGGCCTGACCCTGGCCGAGGCCTCGGCCATGAAGCTGTACTCGGCCCGGGCCGCCACCGAGGTGGCCATGGAGGCGGTGCAGCTGTTCGGCGGCAACGGCTACATGAGCGAGTTCCAGGTCGAGCAGCTGGCCCGGGACGCCAAGGTGCTGCAGATATATGGCGGCACCGACGAGATCCAGATCACCCACATCGCCAAGGACCTCCTGCGATGAAGGTCGGCGTGATGTTCGCCAACACCGGTCCCTACAGCGCCAACGCCGACAACGTGCGGGCGCTGGGCCAGGCCTGCGAGGACGCCGGCATCGAGTCGGTGTGGACCGTTGAGCACGTCGTGGTGCCCGAGGGCTACCAGTCGGCGTACCCGTACGACCCTTCCGGGAAGATGCCCGGTCCCGAGGACAGCCCCATCCCCGATCCGCTGATCTGGCTCACCCAGCTGGGCGCGGTCACCTCCACGGTCAAGTTGGGCACCGGGATCCTGATCCTGCCCCAGCGCAACCCGCTGGTGCTGGCCAAGATGTGCGCCACCCTCGACCAGCTCTCGGGTGGCCGGCTGGTGCTCGGGGTGGGCGCGGGCTGGCTCCGGGAGGAGTTCGATGCCCTCGGCATCCCCTTCGAGAAGCGGGGCAAGCGGCTCGACGACTACATCGGTGCGCTGCGGGCCGCGTGGGGCGACCAGCCGGCCAGCTATGACGGTGAGTTCACCAGCTTCGATCCGCTGTACGTCATCCCCCAGCCGGTCGACCACACGGTGCCGATCGTGATCGGTGGCCACAGCGAGGCCGCGGCCCGCCGGGCGGGACGCCTGGGCGACGGCTTCTTCCCCGGCCGGGTCTCGGAAGAGGCCCTGATCAAGCTGATCGAGCTGATGCGGGAGGCTGCCGAGGAAGCCGGCCGCGACCCCGATGCCATCGAGGTGACGGCGGGCAGCGCCGCCATCTTCGGGGAGGATCCCGCCGGTGCGGTGGCCCGCCTCGAGGAGATCGGCGTGCACCGGGTGGTGATCCCGCCGCTCAGCTACGACCCGACCGACATCGGCCGGGCCCTGAGCGAGTTCACCGCCCGCATCACCTGAAATTGAGGCGTTTGTCGCGGTATAAGCGCGACAAACGCCTCAATTTCGTAAGGTCACGGCCCGATGACCGACCGGCGTTGGCTGTACGCGCTCTTGGCGATCTGTGCGCTGGGCCTGGGGATCCGGGTGGGCTACGTCCTGGGCTGGCGAGACATCGACACCGTCGGCGGCGACGCGTACTACTACCACCGGGGCGCCAACCTGCTGGCCGACGGCAAGGGCTTCGTCCACCCGTACCTCTACGACCAGGGCATCACCGTGCCGGGCGCCGATCATCCGCCGGGCTACATCCTGGTGCTGGCGGTGCCGTCGCTGTTCGGGCTGGACGGACTCCGGGCCCACCAGATCACCTCGTGCCTCATCGGCGCCGGCACCGTGGCCCTCGTCGGCCTGCTGGCCCGCCGGGTGGCCGGACCCCGGGCCGGTCTGCTCGCCGCCGGGTTCGCGGCCATCTATCCGAACCTGTGGTTCAACGACGCTGCCATCATGTCCGAGACCCTGGCGCTGTTCCTGGCGGTAGCGGTGAGCCTGGCCGCCTATTGGACCTGGGACGACCCCGCCTCGGTCCGCCGCTGGGCCACGCTGGGGGCGTCCATCGGGCTGGCCAGCCTGGCCCGGGCCGAGGCCGCGCTGCTGATCGTGCTGTTGCTGGTGCCGCTGGCGGTGTGGGCTCCTCGAATGGCCGGATGGCGGACCCGTGGCGCTCGCGCCGGCCTGGCCACGGCGGCGGCTCTGCTGGTCATGGCGCCTTGGGTGGTGGCCAACCTGATCCGGTTCGAGCACCCGTCGACCCTGTCGACCCAGATGGGACCGACCCTGGAGGTCGGCAACTGCGACCTGACCTACCACGGTGATCTGCTCGGCGCCTGGTCGCCCGCGTGCGCGAGCGAGATCCAGGATCCGGACCGGTCGGTGCTCGACCAGGTCACCCGGGACAAGGCCTTCACCTACATGGGCCACCACAGGAGCCGCCTCCCCGCGGTGATCGCGGCCCGGCTGGGCCGGACCTGGGGCCTGTACGCCCCCGACAGCCAGCTCCAGTTCGATGTGTGGGCCGAAGCCCGTCCCATCGAGGCCGCCCGGGTCGGCCTAGGGATGTACTACCTGCTGGCTGTGGGGTCGGTGCTGGGGCTGGTGGCTCTGCGTCGGCGGGGCGTGCCGTCATTTCCGCTCACCGTTTGGCTCATCAACGTGGCCATAACCGTCGTGGTCTTCTACGGGTCGACCCGGTTCCGGGCTCCGGCCGAACCGTTCCTGGTGGTCCTGGCCGCAGCCGGGGTCGAGTGGCTGCTGGTCCGGCGGCACCACGAGGCCGAGGTGGCCGACGTGGTGGACGAGGCACCGGTGGAATCGGTCAGCACACTGTCGATGTGACGTCCGAGACCGTGGTGGTGGTGTCCGGAGGCCCGCCGCCGGCAGAAGCGGCGGCCAAGGGTCTGCCCGACGATGCCTACGTGATCGCGGCCGACTCCGGCCTCGACCACGCCCGGGTCATAGGCCTTCGGGTTGACCTGGTCGTCGGTGATCTCGATTCGGTCAGCGCCGGGGCGCTGGCGGCCGCCGAAGCCGCGGGCACATCCGTCGAACCGCACCCGGCGGCCAAAGACCAGACCGATCTCGAGCTGGCCTTGGATCAAGCCATCGCCCGGAACCCAGCCCGCATCATCGTGCTGGGCAGCGCGGGAGGACGGCTCGACCATCTGTTGGCCGGCGGCCTCGGCTTGGCATCCGAGCGCTATGCCACGGTTGCGATCGAGGCTCGACTGGGTCCGGCCACGGTCACGGTCATCCGTGATGAGGTCCTGCTGCACGGCCGGTCCGGCGAGTTGGTGACCTTGGTCCCGGTGGGAGGCCCGGCGCGGGGCATCACTACCAAGGGCCTGCTGTATCCGCTCGACGACGAGGACCTGGCGTCCGGAACCTCCCGCGGGGTCAGCAACGAGTTCCTAGGCGCCGAGGCGCGGGTCGTCGTCCGCTCTGGCGTTTTGCTCGCCATCCAGCCGGGATAGCTGTCGCTTCCCGCCGCGTGCCAGCATCCACGGCGTGGACGTGACGGCTGAACTGATGGCGCCCTGCACCCCCGAGATGCTGTTCGGATGGGTCGACGACCTCGGGCGCTACCCGGACTGGCTGGAGATCGTGCCCCTGGCCATCCCGGTCGACGAGCACCCTGACGATGCGGGGCCGGCTTGGTCGGTCGACCTGCGGGGCCAGCTCGGCCCGTTCGCCCGGTCCAAGCGGCTGCGCATGGTCCGCACGGTCCACGAGCCCAGCCGCCTGGTGCAGTTCGAGCGGATCGAGCACGACCAGCGCCAGCACTCGGCCTGGGTCCTCAGAGCCGAGGTGACCGAGGCGGACGACGGCGGGAGCCTGCTGACCATGCACCTCCACTACGGCGGTGCCCTGGGTGGCGCAGTCGTCGAGAAGCTGCTGGCGGACGAGATCACCAAGTCCCGCCCCCGCCTCCTCGACCGGCTCCAAGCCGCTACTTGACCTGGCGGGCGGCGTAGCGGCCGTCGCGGTGGTCCAGGGCCAGAGGCAGGCCGTAGAGGTCCGACAGCGCCTCGGCGGTCAGGACCGTGCCGATCGGACCGGAGGCGACGATACGCCCGTCGCCCACCAGCAGGGCGTGAGTGAAGCCCTCGGGAATCTCCTCCACATGATGGGTGACCAGCACCAACGGGGGAGTGGTGGGATCGTCGGCCAGATCGGTCAGCCGACCCAGCAAGTCCTCCCGACCGCCCAGGTCCAGCCCCGCGGTCGGCTCGTCATAGAGGATCAGCCCGGGCGCTCCCCACAGCGAGCGGGCCAGCAGCACCCGCTGGCGCTCACCCGACGACAGGGCCCCGAACGGCCGCTCGGCGATCTCGGCCGCACCCATCCGGGCCAGCAGCTCCTCGGCGTGGGCCCGGTCCTCGTCGGTGTAGGTGTGCCACCAGGTCTCCAGCGCGGCTTCCCGGGCGGTCATGACCACGTCGACCGCGCTCACGCCATCCCGCAACAGGCCGGCCAGGGCCGGGCTGACCAGCCCGATCCGGGTCCGCAACCGGCGCACGTCGGTGCGTCCGAGCAGCTGGCCGAGGACCTCGACCTTGCCCCGTGACGGGTGCAGGTAGAGCGACGCCAGCCGCAGCAGTGTCGTCTTGCCCGCCCCGTTCGGTCCCAGCACCACCCAGCGCTGCCCGGCAGCCACCTCCCAGTCGACGTCGCGCAGGATGACCGTGCGCTCCACCCGGACGCTGACCCCGGTCAGGCGTAGGGCCATCCCATCGATGTCTGCGCTGGTCACGCTGCCCGACGCTAGCTACAGCATCACCCGGCCCACGACCGCGTCCTCGTCCACGGGGCCGAACACCCGGCTGTCCTGGCTCTGGTCCCGGTTGTCACCCAGGACGAACACCTGGCCGTCGGGGACCCGCTGCAGCGGCAGGGACCTGGTCCTCGTGTCCGGGGCCAGGTAGGGCTCGTCGAGCCGGCGCCCGTTGACGTACACACCGCCGGAGGGACGGGCCTCGATCCTGTCACCCGCCAGTGCGACGACCCGCTTGACGATCAACCCGACGTCGGACGGCGCGTCCCCGGGGGTGTCGAGGATGACGACATCGCCGGCCTCCACGTCGTCGAACCGGTAGGCGAGCTGGTTCACCCAGACATGGTCGCCTTGTTGCAGCGTCGGCTCCATCGAGACCGACGGAACCAGATATCTCTTGAAGCCGAGAGTGAAGACCGCGGCCCCGAGCGCCGCGAGCACCACCAAGACGGCACAGAGCCCGACCGCGACGCGAAACCCCTTGCGTTGCTTGGGCTTCTGCACCCGTGGAACGAAGGCCGTCGGTTCCATCCCGCCTCACCCCCTGCTCGGCGCGACCCTACCTCTGCGTACATCTGTTCATGGCCATTTCGTCACGGAATCGCAATGTTTGTCATGAAACCGATACGGTCTCCGCCCCATGCGTCGAGTGAAGCTTCTTCCACTCGCCATGGCAGCGGTATTGCTGGGGACAATCAGCCTTGCGGATGCCAAGGGCGACACCAATCGAAACACGGACAGCGCGGAGCGGGCGGTGGCCTCATCTCCGATCTCTGCGTCACGCAACAGCGGCCGCAGTGGGGGCCCATCGGTTCAGGGGTTGACGGGCAACACGCTGCCTCCCACCACCACGGTGCCCGAGACCACGACGACGACCGCGCCGCCGGCTCCGCCGACGACCTTGCCGGCACCGCCACCGCCGCCGCCTCCGCCTCCGCCGTTCATCATGGGGGCGTCCGGGTTCGTCTGCCCGGTGCAGGGACCGGTCGAGTTCGTCGACAGCTACGGAGCCCCCCGCTCCGGCGGCCGGAGCCACAAGGGCGTCGACATGATGGCCGAGTACGGCGAGATCACCGTCGCCCCGGTGAGCGGCCGGGTCGTGCACGGCAGCAACGGCCTAGGTGGCCTGACCTGGTACGTCTACGGCGATGACGGGAACAAGTACTACGGCGCCCACCTGTCGGCCTACGAGAACGAGGGCATCGGCTGGGTCGAGGCCGGGACCGTCATCGGCTACGTGGGAGAGTCCGGCGACGCCGCCGGCACCGCCCCGCACCTCCACTTCGAGTTCCACCCCGGCGGCGGCGATGCGGTCAACCCGACCCCGCTCGTGGAAGAGGCCTGTGGAGCGGCGCGGACTTAGCTTTGTGCCTTACTCGCCCCTAGGTTGTCGCCGTGCGCATAGGGATCTTGGGTGGAACGGGTCCAGCGGGCAGTGCTCTCGCCGCTCGCTTGGCGTCGGTGGGGTTCGATGTCGTCATCGGTTCCCGGTCCAAGTACCGGGCCATGGAGACCGTCGACACGCTGCTCGAACGCTGGACGGACCGGAAGCTGTCCATCGGTGCGGCCGACAACCAGGGGGCGGCGCAGGCCGAGGTCGTGGTCGTGGCCACGCCCTGGAACGGCGCCACCCAGACCGCGGTCTCGGTGCAGGACAAGCTCCGGGGCAAGGTCGTCGTGTCGATGGCCAACGCCCTGACCCGAATCGGCAAGGAGTTCCAGCCGCTGGTCCCGCCCCGGGGCTCGGTCGCCGCCAGCATCCAGGCCGCAGTGCCCCAGTGCCTGCTGGCCGCGGCGCTGCACCACGTGCCGGCCAAGGAGCTGGGGGACCTCGCCGAGCCGATCGAGTCCGATGTGCTGATCTGCTCGGATCATCGCAAGGCCGTGGAGGTCACCAGCGAGATCGTGGCCAAGATCCCCAACATGCGGCCCCTGGACGCCGGTGAGCTGGCCATGGCCACCCCCATCGAGTCCTTCACCGCGGTGCTGCTGCAGCTCAACACCCACTACAAGACCAGGGTGGGCGTGAAGTTCATCGGGATCCCGGACCCCGATGGCTCTGCGGTTGCCGGCGGCGACGGCGACGCCGAGTCCGGCGCCAAGCGCGGCACGAAGCGCCCGGCCGAGGACACGTGACCGAGCTCCGGCCGGGAGACGGGCCCCCGCCCGCCCCCATGCAGCTCTATGACACCGCTGGAGCCGAGCTGGTGCCGTTCGAGCCCGGACCCCTGGTGACCATGTACACGTGCGGGATCACCCCGTACGACGCCACCCATGTCGGCCACGCCGCCGTCTACCTCACCTACGACGTGCTGCAGCGGCGGCTGCGGGACCGGGGCCATGACACCCGCTGCGTCCGCAACGTCACCGACGTGGACGACGACATCCTGCGCAAGGCCCGGGAGCTCGGTGTCCACTACCTCGACCTGGCCGCGGCCGAGACCGCCCGCTTCGACGACGACATGCGGGCCCTGGGCCTGCTGCCGGCCTGGAGCGAACCCCGGGCCACCTCGGCCATCGCCGACATCCGGGGCTTCATCGGCATGGTCCTGGACCGGGGCTACGCCTACGAGGCCGCCGGCGCGGTGTACTTCGACGTCTCCCGCTGGAAGAAGTTCGGTTTCATCAGCCATCTGAGCCGGGAGGAGATGCTGGCCCTTGCGGCCGAGCGGGGCGGCAACGTCGACGACCCCCACAAGGACGATCCCCTGGACTTCGTGCTGTGGCAGCCCTCGGCGCCCGACGAGCCGTCCTGGGAGTCGCTGTGGGGTCCCGGCCGACCGGGCTGGCACATCGAGTGCTCGGCGCTCGCCATGCGGGAGCTTGGGACCACCATCGATCTCCACGGGGGGGGAGCGGACCTCATCTTCCCCCACCACGAGTGCGAGGCCGCCCAGTCCGAGGCCGCCACCGGCGAGCCGTTCGTGCGCCACTGGATGCACCAGGCCATGGTGCGGATGGATGGCGAGAAGATGTCCAAGTCGCTGGGGAACCTGGTGTTCGTGTCCGAGCTGCGCAAGACCTGGGACCCGCGGGCCATCCGCCTGGTGGTGCTGGCCAACCACTACCGCACCAGCTGGGAGTGGCAGGACGGGCTCATGGAGCAGGCGGCCGAGCGGCTGGAGCGGTGGCGCGACCGGGGTGAGGGCGACGCCGCTCTAGATGACGTCCGGGCCGTCCTCGACGACGACCTCGACACCCCCACCGCCATCCAGGCCATCGACGAGGCCGTCGCTGCTGGCAAGGGCGTCGCCACCAGCGCAGCGCTGCTCGGAGTGAACGTTCTGTGAAGCCAGCGTCCGTTCGATGAAACCCGGATCCGTTCTGTGACCTGTATGCCGCGCCCAGGCGCGGCATACAGGTCACAGAACAAGGGGTCTCCCGGCCCGGTTGCCCCGGACGGCGGAAGGCAGAACGTGATTTACTCCGGGCGTGGCGAACGGCGACGAGCGGTACGGATGGTTGTTTCCGGTGGCCAAGATCGTGCTGCCGCCGGTCGTGCGCTTCGCCTGGCGGATCCACACCGAGGGCCTCGAGAACCTGCCTGACGACGGCCCGGCCATCCTGTGCCCCAACCACACGTCGGTGCTGGACTCGTTCCTGCTGCCGGCCGCGCTGCTGCCGATCGCAGGCGGCCGGCGCATCATGTTCGTGGGCAAGGCCGAGTACATGGACAGCTGGAAGACCCGCCACGTGTTCCCGGCCCTGGGGATGATCCCGATCGACCGATCCGGAGGCGACTCGGCCCAGCGGGCCCTCGATCTGGCCGCCGATGTGCTGGACCGGGGTGATCTGTTCGGCATCTATCCCGAGGGCACCCGCAGCCGCGACGGCCGGCTGTACAAGGGCCACACCGGGCCGGCTCGGCTGGCGTTGCGGACCGGGGCACCGCTGATCCCGGTCGGCATCGTGGGGAGCCGCCGCATCCAGCCGCCGGAGGCCAAGCTGCCGCGGGTGTTCGAGCCGTGTGCGGTCCGGGTCGGCAAGCCCATCCGACCCGAGCATTACCGCGGCCACACCGACGGCGCGGGTGACCGGCTGGTGCTGCGCCAGATGATCGACGAGCTGATGTTCGAGATCCGGTCCCTGTCGGGCCAGGACTACATCGACGAGTACGCCACCCGCCGCCGTGACGCCGCGGTCGAGACCCCGGTCGCCCGCTCGTCCGCTGACGTACTGAGCCGAGCGTAGAAGCCGTACGTCCGGTCCACGTGGGGGAATTTGTTGCTGGGCCGAGTCCAGCCAGCTCGGCTCCCGGACAAGCAACGAGATCGTGACCCTCGGCCGGCGTGAGTTTCTCGCTGGGCTGGTGCACATAGGTTCTGGGGTGGCGTCTGCGGCTCGGTAATCTCGGCCTCTATGGCCGAAGCCCCTGCCGGATCATCCGGCGAGATCGAGATCACGCTGCCCGACGGTTCCACTCGCCCGGTGCCGACGGGTGCGACGGCCGCCGACCTGGCCGCCTCGATCGGGTCCCGGCTGGCCAAGGCTGCGGTGATCGCCGAGATCGACGGGGTCGAGCGCGATCTGTCGGCCGAGCTGCACGAGGGCGACAAGGTCGCCATCATCACCGCCGAGTCCGACCGCGGGCTCTACACCATCCGCCACTCCACCG
>DASXTK010000226.1:0-4597 GCA_036505485.1 Acidimicrobiales bacterium | reverse complement strand
GCCGTGGAACCGCCCTTCCCCGGTGGTCCGTCGATACCGTTCATCGGCTTGGTCGAGGCCATGGTCGTGCAGGCGTTCCGCCGTACCGACCTTCCACTCCAACGGGTCCGGCGTGCCTTGGCGGTGCTGGCGGACCAGGGTGAGCTGGAGCACGCCCTCGCGTCGCAGAAGCTCTACACCGACGGCGCGGAGGTTCTCTACGACTATGCGACCGACGTCGGTGACGGACAGCTCCGGCTCCTGACGGTCGTCTCGTCAGGCCAACGGGTTTTCCACGAGGTCGTGG
Source organism: Acidimicrobiales bacterium (assembly GCA_036505485.1). GTDB lineage: Bacteria > Actinomycetota > Acidimicrobiia > Acidimicrobiales > VFJN01 > DASXTK01. Next base: position 4,311 of record DASXTK010000226.1, on the reverse strand, counting down.
ACGAGTACCTGAAGCGGATCCACTTCGCCGATGATCCGTGGGCGACTGAGGTCGTCGTGCCCGTGACCGAGCGGGAAATCCTTCGGATCCGCCCCGAGGTTGCATCGGGCGATCCGCTCTTCATGCGAGGCGGTGCGCCGCTCTCGGCGGTGGTTTCCCGCTTCCGAGCCGGCGAGAAGGTGGAGTCGATCGCCGACGACTACGAGGTACTGGTCGACGACATCCGCGAGGCTCTCGGTGCCATCGAATCGACGCCGATCGCAGCGTGAATCCGAACCTGTCACCTTCTTCATGTGAACCTCATTCGGGATCACGAACAGGCACTGAGATCGTCGACCCTGAGGGTCTTCGCCTTGGACAACGCCAACATTGCTGGCGATGAGATGGCCCAGCGGTTCCAGGTGAACCTGCACCGCATCGTCCAACGAACCCGCAAGCCCGGCCCCTTTGTTGACGTCGTTCACAAGGACCGGGTGGAGCGACGTTGGCCCCGTCAGCGCCTCGGTGGGACGTCCCTGACGACGTAAGAGCTACTGGCGGTAACGTTTCGCTTGGTGGGGAGCGGGCGTGATTGTTGAGTTGGGGGTTCGTGCCGAGGCGCGGCTGGACGGGGCGGCGGAGCCGCTTGGTCGGGTCGCGGCCTTGGATGGGCTTCGGGGGTTGGCCGTGGCTGTGGTGGTGGGGTTCCACCTTGGTCGGCTGCGGGGTGGGTTCCTGGGGGTCGATCTCTTCTTCGTGCTGTCCGGGTTCCTGATCACCTCGCTGCTGGTGACCGAGCACGGCTCGACCGGCAGCATCGGGCTGGGCGGGTTCTGGTCCCGTCGGGCGAGACGATTGCTGCCGGCGGTGTTGGCCCTGCTGGTCGGCGTGGCCGTGCTGCTCCTGGTGTTCACGCCGGCGGGACAGCGGGCCGGTCTCCGCGGCGGCGCCCTGTCCACCCTGGGCTACGTCGCCAACTGGCAGCGGATGGTCGACGACATCGGCTACTGGGACATGTTCCATCAGCCGTCTCCGCTCGACCACATGTGGAGCCTGGCCATCGAGGAGCAGTTCTACGTGGTGTGGCCCGTCGTCGCCCTCCTGGTGTTGGGACGTCGAGGCGGCAGTCGGACCCGCAGGCTCGGCGTCTTCGCAGTGGTAGGAGCGGCAGCCTCGTTCGCGCTCCTGGCCGTCAACTACGACCGCCTCGATACCAACCGGGCCTACTTCGCCACCGACACCCGCATCGGACCGACGTTGTTGGGCGCAGCGCTGGCCGTGCTCGCCACCCAGCGGGTGCGCCGGGTCATCCCACACTCCCGCAGCCGTGAGGTCGCGGGCCCCATGGCGCTGGCCTGGATGACCTGGTCGGTGTTCACGGTCGACGGACTCCACCCCTGGTACTACCGAGGCGGCCTAGTGACGTTCGCGGCTGCAGCCGTGGTGGTGATCTACGTCGTCACCGGAGGCCCGCCGGGCGCGCTGGCCCGGGTCCTGGCCTGGCCGCCACTGTGCGCCCTGGGAAAGATCAGCTACGGCGTCTACCTGTGGCACTGGCCGGTCATCGTCTACCTGACGCCAGGACGAGCCAAGGTGGGGGGACTACCGCTCGACCTGGCACGAGTCGCGCTCACGCTGGGTTTGGCGGCCGCATCGTTCGCACTGCTGGAACGGCCGATCCGCCAAGGCGTCCTGAAGGGCGGGCCGATCCAGCTGGCCACCGTGGGCGCATTCGCCCTGACGACGGCGGCGGTGCTGATCGCCACCATCGGCCGAGGCTCCGCAGCGGACCGCCAAGAGCAGATCTGGGCCGCCCAGCACCTCCAGCTCCCGGACCACGTCGCGGCCGGAACGACCAAGGTCCTCCTGGTCGGGGACAGCGGCACGGCGCGGTTGGGTCCCGAGCTGATCCGCCAGGGCGAGGAGGTCGGGATGGCCGTCGGGTTCTCCTCCGAGGGGTTCTGTTCGCTGGTGTACACCTCGAACGTCAGCCGGCGGACCAGCGGTGCCACCTGGGACCGGGGCCGGGGCTCCTTCTGCTCGGCCGACAGACAGCGCAGGTGGCGCCAGACGGTCGACCGCTTCGACCCGGATGTCGTCGTCTACTACCTGGCCAACGCCGGGTCGCCGTATCAGGAGCGGATCGACGGCGCCTGGGTCTGGGACTGCGACCCGGCCTACGACGCCTACCTCCGTGACGCCCTGTCCGACGACGTCGAACTGCTGGGCCGCGGGGGAGCGACGGTCCTGATCGCCACCAGCCCCTACACCGGGTTCCCCGAAGCCGACAGCGATCAGAGGGTCGACTGCCGCAACCAGACCTACCGCGACCTGGTGGCGGCCGGTCCCGGCAGCAGCATCGTCGAGCTCAGCCAATTCGTGCAGGACGAGCAGACCTCCACGGGCGACGACCTGTTCTCCGACACCGTCCACCTGAATGACGAAGGCACCCGCCTGGTCTTCACCTGGCTCCTGGCGAACCTGACCGAGACCGAGCCCGAGACCGAGCCCTAGCCGGAGAGCCTGCCGAGGCCGCCGGACTCGACGATGGCCTTGCTGAACGGGCGGACCTGGAACCGCAGCTGGTCGCACAGCTCCTCGCCCAGCGCCAGCCACGGCGTCATGGCCCGCTCGTCGGTGGTCTGCTCCACCCGCTCCCGCCCGGCATCGCCCTCGGCGGTCAGCCGGCCGGCGTCGTCCAGCCAGCCCCGCGCCTGCAACCGGCTCCTGGCGGCCTGCCAGTCGTCGTCGGGCCAGCCCCGGGTCTGCTGGAGGATGTCGGGCGGCAGGAGGCCGTCGGCCTTGGCCGCATGGGTGATCAGGGCCTCGATCCCGGTGAGATCGGCCATCACCAACGCGGCGATGTGGCCGTCGCCCCGGTATTCGCGCAGCAGGGTCAGCGCATGCCACAGCACCAAGTGCGGCTGGTCGGAGGAAGGCCAGGCCAGCCCGGCGTGTCCGGCGTACAGCGGTCGCCCATCGAGGGGACAGGCCAGTGCGGCCTGACGGGCCACCTCGGCAGCGGAACGCATCTCCGCCGAGGAGATGGCATCGCCCAACAGCGTCCGCAACGACCGGTCGACCCCGCGCAGCCGAGCCGACAGCAGCTCCGCCGGCGAGGCGGTGTCCCAGACCGCGGGGATGGCGGAAGCCACCAGCGATGGGCAGAAGTTGAAGAACGTGGCCGTCACCACTTCCGCGGACACCGCACCCATCGCCGCTGAACGGGAAGCGAAGTAGCCGGCCCGCCCGGTCACCCCCAGCACGGCGTACTCCTCGGTCGCCTGCGGGCTGAAGTAGATCATCCCGTGGTACGGCTCCAGTGTCCGCCACATCTTGCGGGCCATGATCGATTGCATGTCCTTGCACGCTACATGCAGGAACTAGTCAAAAGCTGAGGCAGGCCAGGCCCGGTAGCGTGAGCCGATGGCGCGGCCCCGGTTCCGCTACAGCCGCTGGGATGGCACGCAGGTCGGGTTCGATCTCGACGCCGACACCATCCTGGAACAGATCACCGACGACCTCCTCTACCACGGGGATCTCCACGCCGCGCTGCGCCAACTCCTGAAGGACGGCTTCCAGGATCGTCAGGGCAACTGGATCGAAGGACTGCGCGGCCTGCTCGACCGGCTCCGGCAGGAACGCCAGGAGCGGCTCGACCGCTTCGACCTCGGCGGGGTGTACGAGGAGATCGCCAACGAGCTGCGGGAGGTGGTCGACACCGAACGGGCCGCCCTCGATCCCGACGACACCCGCCAGCTCGAGCTGGAGATGTTGCCGTCGGACCTGGCCGGCATGATGCGTGAGCTGCAGAAGTACGACTTCGCATCGCCGGAGGCCGCGGCCAAGTTCAACGAGCTGGTCGAACGGCTCCGCCAGCAGCTGCTCGACTCCTACGTGAGCCGCATGGCCGGGGCGGTCAACGACATGACCCCCGAGGACATGGGCCGGCTGAAGGACATGCTGGCCGAGCTGAACGAGATGATCGCCGCCCGCGACCGGGGCGCAGAGCCGGACTTCGACGGGTTCATGGAGCGCTACGGCGACTTCTTCCCCGAGAACCCGCAGAACCTCGACGAGCTGCTGGAGCTCCTGGCCCGGCGCATGGCCGCCATGCAGGCCATGTTGGCCTCGATGACCCCCGAGCAGCGGGCCCAGATAAGCCAGCTCGCCGAGCAGCTGCTGGAGGATATGGACCTGCGCTGGCAGGTCGACCAGCTGGGCTCGCAGTTGCAGGGCATGTTCCCGGAGATGGGCTGGAACCGGCGCTACGGCTTCTCGGGACAGGATCCGCTCGGGCTGGCCCAGGCCGCGGCGACGCTCGAGGAGCTG
>DASXTK010000225.1:0-7308 GCA_036505485.1 Acidimicrobiales bacterium | reverse complement strand
GTTGATGCGGCCGTTCCAGGTTGGGGCGGTGGTGGGCTCGATGTGGGGGAAGCGGCGGACCAGGGTGCCGATCGCGGTCTGGGCCTCCAGACGGGCCAGCGCCGCGCCCAGGCAGTAGTGGTGGCCGCCACCGAAGGACAGATGGGTGTTGGCATCGGACCGGGCGAGGTCGAGGCAGTCGGCGTCGGGCCCGAAATGGGCCGGGTCGCGGTTGGCCGCGGCCAGGGCGACCACCACGAACGCTCCCGGCTCGATGGTCCGCTCGCCGATCTCCACTTCGCCGAGGGTGATCCGGCGGGACATCTGCACCGGGCCGTCGTAGCGCAGCAGCTCATCCACCGCGTTGGCCGTCAGCTCCGGATCTTCCCGCAGGGCCGCCAGCTGTTCGGGGTTACGGAGCAGGGCCAGGACTCCGTTCCCGATCAGGTTGACCGTGGTCTCGTGACCGGCGATGTAGAGCAGGCCGACCTGTTCGGCCAGCTCGTCGTCGGACAGGACGTCGCCCTGCTCCTCGGCCGCGATCAGCGCCGACAGCAGATCGTCGGCCGGGGCCTTCCGCTTGGTCTCGATGGCTTCGCTGATGAGACCGTGCATGGTTTCGCCGGCATCGAAGATGGCCTGCAAGGTCGCGGGATCGAGGACCGGCTCGAGCGAGCGGACCAGCGTCCCCGACAGCTGCCGGAGCTCCTCGGCGTCGGTCTCCGGCATGCCCATCATCTCGGTGATGACCCGGAACGGGAGGGGGAAGGCGAAGTCGCCCATCAGCTCCATCCCACCGTTGTGCTCCGCCGCGTCCAGCGACTCGTCCACCAGCGCCTGCACCCGGGGCTGGAGCTGTTGCACGGTCCGGGGGGTGAACGCCTTCGACACCAGGCGCCGGAGCCGGGTGTGATCCGGTGGATCGCGGTTGAGCATGGCCAGGCTCTCGCGCGGCTCGGCCGAGGCCTCGGGGAGGGCCGCCTCGAACGCCTCGCTCAGCGGGGTGGGATGGGCGTTGCGGTCCTCCACGGACAGGCCGGGGTCCCGAAGGAGCCGCATGACGTCGTCGTAACGGGTTAGGTACCACGGGCCGACGACGCTCTGATGGACCGGGTCGGCCTCCCGCAGCGCCTGGTACTGCGGATACGGATCCTCCGCGAACCCGGGCTCGAACGGGTTGAACGTCACCGCGGACTCCGCCGGCTCGATCTGTGTCATGCCCATCCCCCTTAAGTCACGAAATGGGCATAACACCGCTATGTCATGTGGTCAATGTGGCACTCGGCACAGCAGCCGGCGACTCAGCGGGTCAGGTTGGCGGGGACGGTCTCGGGAGCCAGGTAGTCCTCGAGCAGGGCGAAGCGGAACCCTGCTTCCTCGACCCGTTGCTTGATCACGTTCAGCTCCTGCACGAACTGCGGCCGGAAGTGCATGAGGATGATGTCGCCGGGACGGAAGTGCTGGACCTCCCGGAAGCCGACGACGTCCCAGTTCACGTTCTCCGCCCAGATCACCACCGCCATCATGCCGCAGTTGGCCGCCGCCACCTTGGTGTTGTTGTCGTAGTTGCCGCCCGGCGGACGGAACAGAACGGGACGGCGCCCATAGATCTGCTCGATGCGGTCGGCGTTGCCGCAGATCTCCTGCTGCTGGGTCTAGAGGGGCTGGCCCCGCAGGTTCATGTGGCTCTGGGTGTGCGACTCGATCAGCGTCCCGGGCATCGAGCGGAAGTACTCCGGGTCGCTCTCGATCGGTTCGTTGATCATGAACAGGCTGGCCGGCATGTTGAGCCGATCGAACTCGGTCAAGAACTCGGGCTGGCGGGTGAGCCCGTCGTCGATCGTGAGGAACACCACCGGATCGTTGGTGTCCACGTGGGTGATCACCGGGGCGACGCCCGGTTCCTCCGGCAGCGGCGCGTTCGTGACCGGTGGCGGGAACGACGAGGTCGTGGTGGTGGGTTGGGTCGTCGGCAGGTCGGTGGCCGCCGTCGCGCCCCCCGGCTCCCCGGTGGCTTCGCCGCCACTGGCCCCGGCGGCCCGCATGGCGGGCTCGTCCTTGTCACGCCGGGACCCGACTACGCCGGCCACGGCCACCAGGGCCAGCGCCGCCAGGATCAGCACCATCAGCCGCGCTCGCGCCGGGTGGACCTGTCGTCCAGAACGGCTGTGCCGCGGGTACCGGGGGTCAGAAGACATCGGAGGAAGTTTGGTTGGCCACGTTGAGTGGTTCAAGCACCCACTTCAACCACTGTTGGCGACCGCTGTGCCGAGTCACGCACGCTACTCGCCGGCTGACTCCGATCTGATGCGGGCGGCGTCGAGTAGGGAGCGGATCACCACCGCCCACTCCTCCTCGTCGACCTGGTGGAGACCGAGCGCTCGGACCACCAGCGAACCCATGGCCAGGGTCATGCACATCCGGGCCACCGCGTCGGGCGGCAGGTTCGGGTCGATCTCGCCCGCGTCCTGGGCCGCCCGTACCAGCGCCGCGATCGTGGTCTCCTTGTCGGCCACGTTGTCCCGCAGCATCCGGGCCACCGTGCGGTCGCGTCGGGCCGCCACCGCGGCCTCCATCAGCAGGGTGCCGTCACGCTTGGATCGCCGAGCCAACGACTCACCTATCTCCTGCAGCACCTCGGCCACCCCGGAGGACGAGCCGGCGTCGCCGCGGCGGGCCCGGACATCGGCCAGCCCGGCCAGCACGTCGGGGACGTTGCTGCGGATGGCTTCGCACAGCAGTTCGGCCTTGGTGGCGTAATGGGCGTAGATCGCTCCGGTGGTGAGCCCGGCCCGACGGGCGATCTGGCTCACCCGGGCGCCCTCGTAGCCGCGGTCGGCGAACACCGCGGCGGCCGCGCTCAGCAGCCGCTTCCGCGTCTGCTCGGCGGTGATCCCGGCGATTCGACCCACCCCCGAAAAAGTAGCAGATACTATTTTCCGAGCATCGGACGACACCGGGAGAGCTGGGCCATGGCGACGGGTGCTGCGAAAGGCAATGGGCTCGGACGGCCGCGGCGGGCCTGGGCGATCGGGCGGGTGGTGGCCCGCCGGGGTGGTCCAGTGCTGGCGGCCCGGCTGCGTCAAGGCCGCGACTACGTCCCCGATCAGGCCCGGTTGGCCAGCCTGAGCCAGGGCTGCCAGGACCTGGGTGCGGCGTTCGTCAAGCTCGGTCAGCTGGTGGCTTCCGCCCCTGGTCTGGTGGGCGAGGAGGTGGCCGGCGCCTTCCGTCCGCTGCTCGACACCGGGCCGACGGTGGCGCTCGCCGACGTCCGCCGGGTGGTCGAGTCCGATCTGGGCCGGCCTATCCACGAGGCCTTCGCCAACTTCAGCCCCGAGCCCATCGCCGCGGCTTCGCTGGCGGCGGTGCACCGGGCCACGACCACCGATGGCCGTGACGTGGCGGTCAAGGTGTTGCGCCCCGAAATCGACCGCTTGGTCGCGGCCGACCTCGGGCTGGTGCGTCCGGTGGCGGCTGAGATCGCCGCGATCAGCGGCGTGCGGGCGGCCTTCATCTTCGAGGGCCTCCTCGATGGGCTGGCCGAACAGCTGGACGAGGAGCTCGACCTGCGCAACGAGCTCGAGGTCATGCGGACGATGCGGTCGATCCTCGATCGCTGGGGCGAGGACCGGGTGGTCATCCCGGAACCGGTGGAGGAACTGTCGGGGCGGCGGGTGCTCACGATGGAGTTCCTCGACGGCGTGCCCATCGACGACTTCGACGCCATCGCGGCGCAGGGCATCGACGTCCGGCCGGCGGTGGAGGCCATGGTGCGGGCGTGGTTCCTCGGGGTGATCGAGGAGGGCGTCTTCCACGGCGATGTCCACGCCAGCAACCTGCTGTTGCTGACCGACGGGCGGGTCGGCGTCCTCGACTGGGGGATCGTCGGGCGGCTGAGCCCCAAGACCCACCGGTTCTTCCGGCGGATGCTGCAGGGCGCCGTGGGTGACGAATCGGCCTGGGAGGAGGTGGCCCAGTTCGTGATCTCCCGGTTCGTCGACGAGGCCCACCCACTGGCCGGGACGGTTGACGTGGCCGACGTGATCCCGCTGATGCGGGCCCAGGCCGACGCCTTCCTGACCCAGCCGTTCGGCGAGGTGAGCCTGGCCGAGATGATCGACGGACCGCCGCTGCCCCCGGAGGTCTACCTCGACGTCTGGCCCCGTCCCCATGTGCTCGCCGGACGGTTCGCGGCCCGGAGGCTGCGGCTGCCGATCGACTGGAGCACGCCGTTCGTCCCCGACTTCGACCGGGGCATGTTCCTGCTGATCAAGCAGCTCGTGTACTTCGAGCGCTATGGCCGGCGCTACCTGGCCGACCGGGCGCTGTTCGACGACGCCGAGCTGCACCGGGTCGTGTCCGAGCTGTCGGTGGGCGCTGATTGAGCTCGCCACCCAACGTGGCGCGACTGGGGTGCGATTTCGCGGGAGACTGAGGCGCTGTCCAACCGCTTGATCCGTCCCGAGAACCCGTGCGCCGTTCCCTGCGTGACATCCGATCCCAATTCTCCCGACCCCGCCACAGCGGATGGGGCGATCGCCGACGGCCGGCGCGAGGCGGATCGCTGGGGTTCGGTCCGAGCCCTCTGCGCATCGATCCCAACCACTCGACCATGTCCGGCGGGCGGTTGCGGCGGCTGCGGCGCATCGACGTCGGCGCCATCTTCGCCGGGGTCCTGGGGCTGGGGACCCTGCTCTTCGTCCTGGTCCTGGCCTACCGCGGCACCCGGGTCGACCTGACCCAGAGCGGGCTGAGGGACGGCGCCGTGCTCAACGCGGTGGGTGTCGCCGCCATCGAGGTCCAGATCGAGCTCCCGTCGCCCGACGACGCCAAGACCTCCGAGCTGCGCTTCGACGACGCCGTGGTCGAGGAGCCCACGGTCGAGGGAAAGATCATCCGCTGGCGTCCGCCCGAGGGACTGGCCGAGGGCGAGCACGAGCTGTCGCTGTCGGTGCCGCGGGTCCTGCTCAGCGACGCCGAGTTCAGTTGGAGCTTCACCCTCGACGTGACCCCGCCGGCCATCCAGGCGCCACCGGTGGCCGAGCCGGTGGGCATCGACCAGCCGGCCCAGGTCTCGGGCACGGTGGAGCAGGGGGCGAGCATCGTGGCGGGCGGGCGGGACGACGTCGCGGTCCGGCCCGACGGCAGCTTCACCATGTCGTTCAGCCGTCCGCCGGCGGGCCCGGTGGTGCTGGAGGCCATCGACAAGGCCGGGAACCGGTCGGCCACCAGCGTCATCGTGCCGGTGATCCTGCCGGGCATGCGGGCGGTCCATGTCACCGCCGCGGCTTGGAGCGACAACGACCTCCGCGGCCGCATCCTGCAGATGGCCGACGAGAAGCGCATCGACACCGTGGTGCTCGATCTCAAGGACGAGCAGGGAGTGGTCGGCTTCGACAGCACCGTTCCCCGGGCGCTGGAGATCGGCGCGGTCCGCACCCTCTACTCCCTGGACAAGGCCGTCGCCACCGTCGAGGAGCACGGCGCGCGGCTGGTGGGACGGGTGGCGGCGTTCAGCGATCCCATCCTGGCGCGGGCCGCGTGGTCGGCGGGCCAGGCCGATCAGGTGGTCCAGGCCCCCGACGGCCAGCCCTACGACGACCCCGGCTCGTTCACCAACTTCACCCACCCCGCGGTGCAGCAGTACAACCTCGACATCGCCCTCGATGCGGTGGCCCACGGGGTCCACGACATCCTGTGGGACGAGGTCCGTCAGCCCGGCGACCGGCCCGAGCGGGTGGTGATCCCCGGGCTGCAGGGCTCGGCCAACGACGCCATCGTCGGGTTCCTGGCCAACGCCCACACCGAGCTGCGGCGCCGGGGCGTGTTCCAGGGGGTCGGCGTGGGCGGGCTGTCCATCGACGAGGGTGATCTGGTGGCTCAGGACGTGGCCCAGATGGCCCGTCAGGCCGACTACCTGGTGCCGACCATCCATCCGGCGTACTGGATCTCGGGTCAGGTCGGGGTCGAGAACCCGATCGCCCAGCCGGGCGAGCTGGTGGGGCGGGTCCTGACCCGGTTCGCCACCGCGGCCGCCGACAGCGGCACGGTGCTGGCGCCGTCGTTGCAGGACTTCAGCGCCCGGGGAGTCACCTACGGCGACGACGACGTCCGGGCCGAGATCGCGGCCACCCAGGCCGTGGGTGGTCGCTTCATGCTCTGGGACCCCAGCGTCACCTACACCGCCGGCGCCCTCGACCCCCAGCCCTAGGACTATGTATCCAGGTCGGCTAGGAGGTTGAGGAGGTCATCGGCGTGCTCCTCCTCCATGGCCAGGATGTCCTCCATGAGCCGCCGGGTGGTCGGGTCCTTGAGGCCCAGCCACTGGATGATCTCGGCGTAGGACTCGATGGCGATGCGCTCGGCCACCAGGTCCTCCTTGATCATCTCGACCAGGCTGTCGCCCTCGACATACTCGGCGTGGGAGCGCTCGGTCAGGTCGACCGGCGAGAAGTTGGGCTCACCCTGGAGCTGGACGATCCGCACGGCGATGCGGTCGGCGTGGCCGAGCTCCTCGTTGGCGTGCTGGAGGAACTCCTGGGCCACCGGTCCGGCGTTGATGCCGTCGGCCATGAAGTAGTGGCGCTTGTAGCGCAGCACGCAGACGATCTCGGTGGCCAGCGCCTCGTTCAGCACTTCGACGACCTTGTCCCGATCGGCACCGTAGGCATCAGTGATCGGCCCCTGGTCCATCTTGGCGCGGGCCCGCTCCCGGAGGGTGGTGATGTCGGTGAGGAAGCTCGTCATGGGCCGGACGCTACCCGGGTCCCTCCGGGCACATACGTAATTCCTCGGCCTGCGACCAGCGGTCTCCGACGTCCCGTGGGTGGGCACGGGGTGAGCGGGTAGCGTCACAAGGCGATGGCTGACCAGGCTCGGTTCGTGGACCAGGCGATGGAGATGATGCCGTCGCTGTACGCGGCGGCCCTCCGTATGACCCGGAACCGCGCCGACGCCGAGGACCTCGTCCAGGAGACCTACCTGCGGGCCTACCGGGGCTTCGGAGGGTTCCAGGAGGGCACCAACCTCAAGGCCTGGCTCTACCGCATCCTCACCAACACCTACATCAACAGCTATCGGGCCAAGAAGCGGCGACCCGACGAGACCGAGCTCGACGAGGTGGAGGACCTCTACCTCTACCGCCGCATCGGTGGTCTCGAGGCTGCCATGGTGGGCCGAAGCGCCGAGGATGAGCTGCTCGACCGGTTCACCGACGCCGAGGTGAAAGAGGCCATCGAGGAGCTTCCGGAGAACTTTCGCATGGCAGTCTTGTTGGCCGATGTCGAAGGTTTCTCGTACAAGGAGATCGCCGAGATCCTCGATATCCCG
>DASXTK010000224.1:0-9427 GCA_036505485.1 Acidimicrobiales bacterium | reverse complement strand
GACCGGGAGCGAGCCGACTTCCAGCGCACCCTCGACCAGCTGCGCGACAGATTCGGCGCCGGCATCGCCCCGCTCGAGCTGCCCATCGGCGAGGAGAACGGCTTCAAGGGCATCGCCGACCTGCTCACCGATCGGGCCTACCTCTACACCAACGGCGCCCCGCAGGAGACCGACATCCCCGACGAGATGGAGGACCTCGAGCACCGGACCCACGACAGCCTGATCGAGGGCATCGTCGTCGGCGACGACGACCTGCTCGAGCGCTACCTCGAGGGCGACATCCCCAACTTCGACGAGCTCGAGCACGCCCTCCACGACGGCATCGCCTCGGCCACCGTGTTCCCCGTGATCGTGGGATCGGCCACCCGGGAGATCGGTATCGATCGGCTGGCCGACTTCCTGGTCGAGATCGGGCCCAGCCCGCTCGATCGGCCGGCGGTCGTGACCGGCGCCGGCCAAGAGGTCGAGGTTGCGGCCGAATCCTCCGACAAGCCTTTGGCGTTCGTGTTCAAGACCATCGCCGATCCCTACGTGGGTCAGATCAGCCTGTTCCGGGTGCTGTCGGGGACGATCCGCCCCGACGATCACCTGGTGAACGCCCGCAGCGGGGTCGACGAGCGGCTGCACGGGCTGCTGATGGTGCGGGGCAAGGACCAGGAGCCGACGTCCGAACTGGTGGCCGGCGACATCGGCGCGGTGGCCAAGCTCAGCTCCACCGCTACCGGCGACACGCTGGCCCCGAAGGGCACCCCGGTGGTGGCCCCGCCCATCGAGGCGCCGCGGCCCACCCTGTCCGTCGCCATCGTGCCCCGCACCCAGGCCGACGAGGACAAGCTGGCTCCGGCGCTGCACCGGCTGCAGGACGAGGACCCGTCGCTGGTGGTCGAGCGCAACGAGGAGACCCACCAGACCCTCCTGTGGGGTACGGGTGAGACCCACCTGCAGATCACCCAGGAGAAGCTCGGCCGCAAGTTCGGGGCCAGCGTCGACACCGAGGACGTGCGGGTTCCGTATCGCGAGACCGTCACCGGGGCGGCCAAGGGCGTCGAGGGCAAGCACAAGAAGCAGACCGGTGGTCACGGCCAGTTCGGCGTCTGCGTCATCGACCTGGAACCCCTCCCCCGCGGCACCGGCTTCGAGTTCGCCAACCACGTCGTGGGTGGTGCGATCAGCCGGAGCTACATCCCCGCGGTGCAGAAGGGCATCGAGGAGACCATGTCGTCGGGTGGGGTGTTCGGCTACCCAGTGGTGGACATCAAGGTCACGCTGACCGACGGTAAGGAGCACTCGGTCGACAGCTCCGAGATGGCGTTCAAGGTGGCCGGACGGTTGGCGTTCCAGGCCGCCATGTCCCAGTCCGGGCCGGTCATCCTGGAACCCATCAGCCGGCTGGAGGTCACGGTTCCGGTGACCCAGCAAGGCGACGTGATGGGCGACCTCAACTCACGCCGAGGACGGATGCAGGGCACCGAGGCCGACGGCACCGGCGAGAGCACGATCGTGGCACTGGTGCCTACCTCGGAGATCCAGCGCTATGCCATCGACCTACGGTCGCTCACCGGAGGTCGGGGACGGTTCCGGGCCGAGCACGATCACTACGACGTGCTCCCGACCCATCTCGTCGATGGCGTCAAGCGCGACGTCCACCACCCGGACTGAACGACCTACCGGGGTAGCGCAGCCTCGACCGCCTCGGTGACCTGGGCCGACAGGGGCTCGATCGGCGGGGCGAACCGGGCCACGATCTTGCCGCCGGGAGCGACGAGGAACTTCTCGAAGTTCCAGCGGATGTCACCGGTGTAGCCGTCGGGGTCGGGCGTCTCCACCAGCTCGGAGTAGAGCGGATGGCGGTCGTCCCCGTTGACCTCGACCTTCTCGGTGAGCGGGAAGGTGACGCCGTAGGTCGTGCTGCAGAACGTGGCGATCTCGTCGGGCGTGCCCGGCTCCTGACCCATGAACTGGTTGCAGGGGATCCCCAGAACGGTGAAGCCGCGGGCCTGGTAGCGCTCCTGCAGCTCCTCGAGACCTTCGTACTGCGGCGTCAGGCCACACTTCGAGGCCACGTTGACCACGAGGACGGCCTCGTTCTCGTACTCGTGCAGATCGGCGGGCTGACCGTCGAGCCGGTGAATGGCGGTGTCGTACAGGGACTGCTCGGGCATGGGCGGCACGCTAGCGGGGCAGATCCCGACTGGAAGCCCTGCGCACGAGACTGAATCTGTCCCGACCCGACGCGAGCACTAGAAATCCGCCATGGATCTGTCGAAGCTGGCGCCATCCGATGCGGTTGTGGCCTTGCGGGGGTTGGAGCGGCGCTACCGCGGGCTCTTCGCCGGACTGGGTGACAACGAGTCCCCGGACGACATCGCCCTCCGCCCCGCCGGCAACGGCTGGTCCGCTCTGGAGCACATCGTGGCCGCGGCCTGGGCCATCTCGGCCGCCGGCCGGGCCCTGGACGGGGTGCTGACCAGCGACACCCCGCTGCTCGACCCCACCCAGGTCGACCCGGTGCTGCGGCCCCGGCCCGGGACCCCCACCGGCACGGTGCACGAACGCATCGCCGAGCTGGGGCTCGTGGCCAACGAAGTCGCCGATCGGGCCGAGCACGTTCCGGCCGGGGACTGGGACCGGATCGGCCTGCTCGACGACGGATCCGGCCGCCGGGTCAGCGCCCTCGACCTGCTGCGCAGCGCCGTCGACGCCGGCGTCACCCACCTCAAGGGCGCGGAGTACGTCCTCGACGACGTCCGCGCCTAGCGCGCCCCCCACCAACCGTTCTGTGACCTGCATGCCGCGCCTGGGCGCGGCATGCAGGTCACAGAACGAAGGGGGCGGCTCTAGAGCAGGGGGCCGCCGGAGGAGGCGTTGCGGTGGGCCACGGTGGCGGTCATCAGGTCGGGACGTACCGGCGCCCACCAGTCGAAGTCGATCACCGTCCGCCACCGGCCATGGTCGTCCTTGGCCTCGAGCCGGATCGTGTAGACCTCGCCCGGATCGGGCCGCCACTCCGGTGGCACCTGTCCGAACTCCACGAACATCTGCACCGCGTCGCGGCCCCGCACCGCGAACGGCGCCGCAGCGTCGATGAAGTCGTCCATCGACGGTGAGACCTTCTTGCGCACGCTGGACCAGTGGAACTCGTGGGCGCCGTCGACGATCAGCCGCAGGTCGGCCACGACGATCGGCACAGCCCCGGTGTTCAGCAGCACGAACGGGAAACGCAACCGCAGAGTCGGACCGGGCGGAGTGGCGTACGTGTCAGGAGCTGCGGTGGTGAGGGTTCCCCGTCGCAGAAACACCCACCAGAACGCGGCCACGGTGAAAAACAAGGTCAGCACCGGAATCAGGCCCATCGAGCCCAAACCTAGGCGCTTACACCGTCTGGCCGCCGCGCGAAGAGCCCACGTTGTCCCACCGACCCGCCCCGATCAAGAAGACAACGCCGCGACCCGAGTCCAAGGCCACTGATCGGACCCTTCGGAGAACCTGAAGGACCCGGTCCAACCCCAGGTGCTATCGGTCCTCGGGGCCTAGCGGCGGTCGCCGGGCCAGTCCTCACCGGGCGGGATCGGGCCGTGAGAAACATCCGAACGAAAAGTCACGCTAAGAGCTCGTCGCCTTGAAGGGGGGAGGTCGCAGCTCGCGGATGAGACGTCCCAACGCCTGAAATGATCCGCCACTGACATGACAGGGATCGGCTCAATGGGTATTCGATGATCGAGTGAACTTAACTTTCGCGCTGTCCCACTGGCTGAGTCCCCCCGATCCGTAGTAGTGTCGCTACGTCAGGTAGTGGCGGAGTGGGCAACGTTGCCTCATCGTTCTGCACCTCGGCACACGGCCGAGAACGGGGGGAAGCACGATGACCACGACCATGGGTACGTCTCGTCGCGGATTGATTGAGCGGACGGAAAGCAAATCGCCGGTGTCGGCCTGGGTCCGTCGTCTAGGGGTGCTGGTGACGTTGGCTACCGCGTCGCTGTTTCTGGCAGCCCAGCCTGCGAGCGCGCAGGCCACCTGCAACGGGCAGGCCGCGACCATCGAAGGCACCGAAGGCGCTGACACCATCAACGGCACCAGCAGTGCCGATGTGATCCACGGGCTGGGTGGCAACGACACCATCAACGGTCTCAACGGTAACGATGTGATCTGTGGCGGGCTCGGTGACGACTCCATCAACGGCGGCAACGGGGCCGACACAGCGATCGGTGACATCGACACCATCGACAGCGCCGTGCTTGTTGGTTCCGACACCATCGTCGACGGCGGAGACGGTGCCGACACCATCTACGGAGATGCCCTAACCATCGTGGGCGCCGCCGCCGTCGGCATCACTGTCGCCAACGACACCCTCGACGGCGGAGACAGTGCCGACACCATCTACGGCGACGCATCCAGCATCACGGTCAACGCGGTGGGCTGCACGATCGAAGCCGGCAACGACGACATCACCGGCGGCGGAGGCAACGACACCATCAACGGCGACGCATCCAGCCTCACCGTCACCGCCGGAGTCGCGCACGGCGGCAACGACACCATCAACGCCGGCGGGGGCGACGACACCGTCAATGGTGAGGCCGCATCCATCACCACCACCGGAACCGCCACCGCCACCGGTGCCGCCGACACCCTCAACGGCCAAGGCGGCGACGACACCCTCAAAGGGGAAGGCCCCAGCATCAGCGGCGCCTTCGCCGGCGGTGATGACACCCTCAACGGCGGGAACAACAACGACAACCTCGACGGCAACACCTCCCTGCTCGGCAACACCAACGACGGTGGAGCTGGAACCGACACCTGCCTCAATCCCACCACAGCACAAGGCGCCACCAACTGCGAAGCCTGACAGGGCCACAGGGGAACGGCCGGGACCGGAGACGTCATGACTGAGACCAAGCATCCCGATTCCATCTTCGTTCGGTTGGGTGGAATCAGGCCCGCGGCACGTAGGGCCGGACGGGGCGGGACAGTTGTTCCGCTCGTCGCTGCGGTGCTGTTCTTGGCCCCGCTGCCTGCGGGGGCTACAGCCGCCTGCAACGGGCACCCCGCCACTATCGAGGGCACCAACGGCGACGACACCATCACCGGCACCGCCGGCAATGACGTCATCGCCGGCCTCGGCGGCAACGACACGATCAGCGGCCTGGGCGGTGACGACACCATCTGCGGCGGCGGCGGCGACGACACAATCTACGGCGAGGCCGCACAACTCGCCCTCGCGGCGGCTGGCGGCAACGACACCATCCTCGGCGAGGGCGGCGCCGACCAGCTCATCGGCGACTTCGGGTCCATCACCTTCCTCACCGGCGCCGGTGCCGCTGGCTGGAACGACAACATCAACGGCGGCGAGGGTGCCGACACGATCTACGGCGACATGATCGACGTGACCGTCACCGCCGGGGTCACCGGCGCGGTCGGCTTCGCTGACACCATCAACGGCGGCGACGGCGGCGACGGCGACGGCGCCGACATCATCTACGGCGATGCCAAGAACTTCACCCTCACCGTCGCGGGCGCGGTCGCTGTCGAGGTCGCCGGGAACACCATCAACGGCGGCGTCGGCGCCGACACCATCTACGGCAACTACCAGACTGTGACCACGCTCGGAACCGTCACCGGCACCGGCTGGCGCGACACCATCAACGGTGACGGCGGCAGCGACACCATCTACGGTGATGTCCAAACCGGACAGGACAAGCTGACCCCGGTCGGGACCCTGTCCTTCGCCGACACCCTCGATGGCGGCAGCGGGTCGTCCGACACCGCCGACGGCGGCCCCGGCACCGACACCTGCACCAACTTCGAGATCACCACCAACTGCGAGGCCTGACCAAGGCCAAGACCGGGCCGGCTGTCGCCCGAGCGCTGCACGCAGCCACCAGAGACCCGGGTCCGCACCTTGTTCCACCTTCGCGCCGCCCGGGCGCACGCTGCCCTTGGCGAGCAGCGATCGTTCGACCGCGAGGTGGCCAACGCCAATACGCAGCTCGAACAGTGTGAGGTTCTCGGCCGGCCTGGTCGGCATAGACCCGAGTCGCACGGGCAATGGCGGCGGCTACGGCACAACACACCGAACCCACGCTCCGACCTGCTCGCTTTAGCGTGACTTTTCGTTCGGATGTTCCTCACGGGCCGGATCGGCCAACGAGCCGCCATTGGGCGGGTTACCGGCAGGCCGACTTGCCCCGATCCCAAGAACAACGACTCGGACGCAGGCCGCGGCGGTTGACTAGGTGTTGAGGTCTGACCAGTCCTCGGGGTTGTCTTCCACGAAGTGTTCGACGATGGCGCCGTTGACGCCGTCGACGAGGACCAGGCCTCGTTTCGTGGGGGGATTCTCGGCCGAGTACAGCAGGATCCGCCAGGTCGGGCGGCTGAGTAGACCGCGCCAGCCCATCTGGGCCGAGGCGTGGCCTACGGGGAATCCGAGTTCCTTGCTAGCGGCCACGAGAGCGTCCTGCTCGTCGACCTTCAGGTTCCACCCGGACACGAGCTGGTAGACGCCGACCACCCCGAGCAGCACCCCGGCCCAGAGGAAGCCGCGGTTCACGTACGGCGAGTCGTCGAAGGTGAACCAGATGGCCACGCACACCGCTGCGGTGCCCAGGTAGAGGTAGCCCGGGACCCGCCGCCGGTTGTTGTCCGGGAACATGTACGGCCCGACGTAGCCCGCGGCATCGAGGTCCTCGGGCAGTTCGTCCGTAACGAGATCGTCCTCAGTCGCAGGTTCGTCGTCGGTGGGCATGTGGTTGCGACGGTACCGCTTCAGGCGCCGGGGGCTGAAGGCCAGGCGGCACGCAGCTTGCGCCACGAGTCGCCCAGCGATTCTGGCAGCACGCGGGTCTCGGCGATGGCGGTCATGAAGTTGGAGTCGGCGTTCCAGCGCGGCAGCACGTGGACGTGGAGATGTGACGGCACCCCGGCGCCGGCGGCCTCCCCCAGGTTCAGGCCCACGTTGACCCCCTGCGGGCGGTACGCGGCCTTCACCGCCACCACGGCGTCTCGCACGGCGCCCCACATCTCGGTGGCTTCGGCTGCGGTCAGGTCCTCCAGCTCGCCGGCCTCCCGGTAGGGCATCACCAGCAGGTGTCCGCTGGTGTACGGGTAGGCGTTGAGCAGGGCGAAGTTCAGCTCGCCCCGCCACAGGATGTACGCCTCCTCGTCGGACATCCCGGCGTCGAGGATGCGCCGGAACACCGACCCGGTGCCCACCAGCTCGCCGTTGCCGGCCGCGGCGACATAGGCCGAGCGCCAGCCCGCCCAGACCCGGTCGAGCTGACCCATCAGACGTGCGAGGCGATCTCGTCGTGCAGCCGGGCGACGAAGGTGTCGACCGGGACGTCGCGCTCGACCTCGCCGCCCCGCGGGTTGTCGCCCACGGTGGAGGCGGCAACGTCCTGATCGCCGACCACCAGCACGTGGGGGATCTTCTCGAGCTTGGCCCGGCGGATGCGTCCTCCGAGCGGCTCGTCAGCCTCGATCAGATCGGCCCGGAAACCTTCGCCCCGGAGCCGCTCCACCAGCTTCTCGGCGTAGTCATGATGGTCGGAACGCACCGGCAGCACCCGGACCTGCACCGGCGCGAGCCAGGTCTGGAACGCCCCCAAGGTGTGCTCCAGCAGCACCCCGAAGAACCGTTCGACCGATCCGAACAGCGCCCGGTGGATGACCCGGGGCCGGTGTCGCTCGTTGTCGGCCCCGACGTACTCCAGGTCGAAGCGGTCGGGGAACTGGAAGTCGACCTGCAACGTCGACATCTGCCAGCGCCGCTTGAGGGCATCGCGGATGTGGACGTCGATCTTGGGGGCGTAGAAGGCGCCCTCGCCCTCGGCCACCACGTAGGGGATCCCGGCCTGCTCGATGGCGTGCTTCAAGGCCGCCTCGGCCTCGTCCCAGTCCTGGGGGTCGCCGACGAACTTGTCGGGCCGAGTGGCCAGCTCGGCCTCGAACTCGTCGAAGCCGAAGGTCCGCAACAGTTCGAGGACGAAGGCCAGCAGGCTGGCCAGCTCGTCGGGGAGCTGCTCGGGGGTGCAGAAGATGTGGGAGTCGTCCTGGGTGAAGCCCCGGGCCCGCATCAGACCGTGGACCACGCCGGACTTCTCATAGCGGTACACCGTGCCGAACTCGAACAACCGCAAGGGCAGCTCGCGGTAGGACCGCAGCCGGCTGCGGTAGATCAGCATGTGGAACGGGCAGTTCATCGGCTTGGGGTAGTACTTGTCGCCGCCGTGCCGCTCCTCGCCCGGCTTCTCGTCGAGATGCATCGGCGGATACATCCCCTCGGCGTACCACTGCAGGTGGCCCGAGGTCTGGAACAGGGCTTCCTTGCTGATGTGCGGGGAGTAGACGAACTCGTAGCCGCCCTGCTCGTGACGCTGGCGCGAGTACTCCTCCATCAGCCGGCGCACCAGGCCGCCCTTGGGATGGAACACCGCCAGGCCCGAGCCGATCTCGTCGGGGAAGCTGAACAGGTCGAGCTCGGCGCCCAGCTTGCGGTGATCGCGCTTGGCCGCCTCCTCCAACCGGTGCAGGTGCTCCTCCAACGCCTTGCGGGAATCCCAGGCGGTGCCATAGATCCGCTGGAGCTGGGGCTTGTGCTCGTCGCCGCGCCAGTAGGCCCCGGCCACGCGCATCAGCTTGAAGTGCCCCAGGTGGCGGCTGGTGTCGGGGACGTGGGGGCCACGACACAAGTCGATGAAGCCGGGCCGATCCACGAACGGTGGGTCGACCTTGGGCTGCGGGGGCGGGTTCTCGTAGGTGCGGACCGTGCCGGCCTCGCTCACCGACATGGGATCGGTGGAGGCGTTGTCGATGATCTCCAGCTTGAACGGATGGCCGGCGAAGATGCGCCGGGCCTCGCCGGCCTCCAGCTCGTCGCGGACGAAGGGCTGACGCTCGGCGATGATCTCGCGCATGCGGGCGTCGATGCGCTCCAGGTCATCGGCGCTGAAGGTGCCGTCACCGGGCAGCTTGAAGTCGTAGTAGAAGCCGTCCTCGACCGGGGGGCCGATCCCGAAGGTGGCCCCGGGGAACAGGTCGAGCACCGCCTGGGCCAGCACGTGGGCGGTGGAGTGGCGGATGGTGTAGAGCCCGCGGTCGGACTCGGCGGTCACGATGCCGACGGTGTCGCCGTCGTGCAGCTCGGCCGCCAGGTCGCGTTCCTCGCCGTTGACCGAGGCGATGACCGCGGCCTTGGCCAGGCGGGATCCGATCGAGGCCGCGAGATCGCCTGCCGTCGTGCCGACGGGCAGCTCTCGCTGGGAACCGTCGGGCAGCGTGACAAGGATCTGAGCCATAGGGGCCGAGATTACCGACCGGCCGCAACCCTCCCCGAACCCATTCGAAATTGAGACGGTGGCGAACCGTATAGGTGCCTCAGTGTCTCAATTTCAGATCAGGCCAACGGTGGCCCAGGGCCCCCAGATGG
>DASXTK010000223.1:0-3303 GCA_036505485.1 Acidimicrobiales bacterium | reverse complement strand
GCCAGGACGATGGCGGCCCCGAGGATGACGACGATCGCCGCCGCGTTCGAGGACAACAGCCAAGGGCTGGAGCGCCAGGCCAGACCTGCGGCCGGCACGACCGCAGCGATCGCCAGCCAGCGGGCCTGGGTCTGGGCCAGCCGGCGATTGGTGATCAAGGTGATGACGAACAGCACCACGCCCGCGGTCACGAGCAGGTTGCCGACCCCGCCCCGCAGGCCGAAGTCGAGCACCACCCCAGCGGCCACCACCAGGAGCGAGAGTCGGGCGGGCGACGGGTCCACGACCTGGTCCAGCGGCCGGCGGCGGGGAGGAAACGGTGGTGAAGGCGGTCGTCGCCTCGGGTCCGGCGTCCACCCAGGGGGTGGAGGCGGAAGCGGTGGTCTCGTGCTCGTCTCGGTCATGAGGTTCCCCCCTCGGGTTCCGGTATCGGGAGGCGGCACACCATGGCGCAGCCCCTCGGCTGATTGGCCGTGGCGCTGATGTGGCCTCCATGGAGGTCGACGATCCAACGGGCGATGGACAGTCCCAGGCCGGCGCCGCCGGAACTGCTGGGTCGCACCGAGTCGGCCCGGTAGAAGCGCTCGAACACCCGCTCGACCTCGGCCAGCGGAATCCCCGGCCCCTCGTCGGCCACCGTGAGCACGACGTGTCCGTCCTCGGCCACGGCGGACACCGTGACCGGCCGGTCCTCAGGCCCATGGCGTAGGGCGTTTGCGGTGAGATTAGCCAACACCTGGTGCACCCGGTCGGGGTCGGCCACCAGGATGAGCTGGGCCGGCTCGACCACCGTCTCGATGGCGCGGCCGGGGGCGTGGAGCCGGGCCTCGGCGGCCACGGCATCGAGCAGGGGAGCGAGCTCCACCTCCTCCAGCCGCAGCGGCACGGCACCGGATTCGAGTCGGGACAGGTCCAGGAGCTGGGCCGCCAGTCGGCCGAGCCGCTCGGTCTGGTCGAGCATCGAGCGGAGCATCTCCGGGTCCGGCTGCTCCACGCCGTCGACGATGTTCTCGAGCCGGGCCTGCAGTGCGGAGATCGGCGTACGCAGCTCGTGGGACACGTTGGCGACGAGGTCCTGGCGCATGCGGTCGACCACCTCGAGCTCGGCGGCCATGGCGTTGAACGCCCGGGCCAGCTCGCCCACCTCGTCGGCCGAGGTGTCGGTGACCCGTTGGCTCCAGTCGCCGCTGGCCATGCGCCGGGCCGCGTGGGCCATCTCCCGCAGCGGCGAGGTCATGCCCCGAGCCAGGATCTGCACGACGATCAGGGCTACGGCTGCCCGGATCACGGCCCGGGGGAAGTCCGGGGCGCCGTAGCGGTAGGCGAGGCGCGACACCAGCCAGCTGGCCCCGATCCCGGCCACGATGGCCACACCCAGCTTGAGCTTGATCGAACCCAGCCGATCGAGGGGACGGAAGCGCCGCAAGCTCATCAACTGTCGGCCAGTCCCAGCGCGTAGCCCACGCCGTGGACCGTGCGGATGACGTCGTCGCCAAGCTTCCGGCGCACGGCCCGGATGTGCGAGTCGACCGTGCGGGGGCCGGTGCCGTCGGCGTAGCCCCATACGTCGGCGAGGAGCAGCTCCCGGGTGAAGACCACACCGGGCCGGGACAACAGATGGGCCAGCAGGTCGAACTCGATCGGGGTCAGGTGCACGTCGCTCCCGTCGCGGCGCACCCGCCGGGTGGCGTGGTCCAGCTCCAAGCCACCATGGCGCAGCACCGCGCCCTGGGCGGCATCGGCCACCCGGCGCAGCACCGCCCGGATCCGGGCCACCAGCTCGCGGGGGCTGAACGGCTTGGTCAGGTAGTCGTCGGCGCCGACGGACAGCCCGATGATGAGGTCGGTCTCCTCGTCGCGGGCGGTCAGCATGACCACCGGGACCCGCCGCTCGGCTTGGATGCGGCGACACACCTCCAGCCCGTCCAGCCCGGGAAGCATCAGGTCGAGGACGACGAGATCGGGTCGGAGCACCCGGCACATCTCGACCGCACGGAGCCCGTCGCCGACCGAGCGGACGTCGAACCCCTCGCTCTGCAACCGTCTCACGACCGCATCGGCGATCGCCGGTTCGTCCTCGGCCACCAGCACCGTAGGCATCGGCGGTCAGGCTAGAGAACGAATGTTGTGTGATCCCACGCGAGTTGTGGAGATCGTGTGCAGGTTGAGGAGGCAGGCTGGACCGGTGACCGAGCACATCCTCGATGTCGACATGCTGGCGTTCGAACGGGGGAGCGGGTCCACGCGGGCCGCGGTGGTCGATGGCGTTCGCCGCAGCCTGGCCAGCGGTTTCGTGACCACCAGCCACGATCTTCCTCCGGATCTGCTGGACACGGCCTACGGCTTGTTGGCCGAGTTCTTCGCCCTCCCGGTCTCGCGGAAGTCGGCGTGGGCCGCGCCCGGGACCCACGGACAGACCGGCTACACCGGGCTGCTGGTCGAGACCGCCGCGACCTCCGAGACGGCGGACTGGAAGGAGATGCTCAACTGGGGTGCGCCAGTGGCCTCGGGGCATCCGCTGCGGACCCGCTATCCCCACCGCTACCACCCTCCGGTCCTGCCTGAGGCCGACGTTCCCGGGATCGGAGCGGCACTCACGGAGCTGCATGACCGGACCGCGGCACTCCAGCGGCGCTTCCTGCGGATCATCGCGGTGGCGCTGGGCGCGGGGGAGGGGCTGTTCGAGGCGTGCATTGCCGACGGCCCCCATCTCAGCCGGGCCATCCACTACCCGCCGATGGCGCTGGCCCCGGGAGCGGAGCACGTGTGGGCGGCCGAGCACACCGACATCAACCTGATCACGGCTCTGCCCCGAGCAACGGCCAAGGGCCTGCAGGTCCGGATCGAGGACGCCTGGGTCGACGTCGTCCCGCCCGAGCACCATGTCGTGATCAATACCGGGATCATGCTGGACCGCATCTCCAACGGCCTGATGCCGGCCGGACCGCACCGGGTGGTGGCCGACGCGGCTGACCCTGGGGTCGAGGGCGACCGCATCTCGGTGGTGCAGTTCTGCCACCCGACCCCTTGGACCACGCTGGCTCCGCTCGCAGGCTGCGTCACCCGGGACAACCCCCAACGGCACCTGCCCATCTCGGCCGCGGCCTTGCTCGACCAGGTGCTCTGGGAGATCAACCTGGTCGAGGAAGGTCGTCGTCTGCTTTAGCGACAGTGGCGGCCCGGGTGGTCAGCGTCCCCAACAGCCGGTAGGCGAAGACCCGAACACCGCTGCCGCGACCAATCCGGCGCTGAGGAACTGCCCGGAACCGGTTCCCTTGCCCGCGATGAAGGCCAATGGTCGGG
>DASXTK010000222.1:0-28055 GCA_036505485.1 Acidimicrobiales bacterium | reverse complement strand
CCGGGGTCTGCATCCTGTCGACGTGGAACGACGGGACGACGAACACCATCAGCGGCACGTCGATGGCAACACCCCACGTCACCGGCGCGGCCGCCATCCTGGCGAGCGGCACACGGGATCCGACCAACCGGGCTCAGGTGCTCGCCATCCGCCAGAAGATCATGGACACCGGGAACCTGAACTGGACCGACGACTCCGGTGACGGGGTGAAGGAACGGTTGCTGGACGTCCACGACGCCACCCAGTTCCCGGGAGGCGGCGGAGGGAACCCGCCGGTGACCGTGTTCTCGGACAACTTCGAGGCGGCCGGGGGTTGGACCACCAACGCCGGCGGGACCGACACCGCGACCAGCGGTCAGTGGGAGCGGGGCGACCCCGAGGCCACCAGCTCCGGTGGCGTGGGGCTGCAGCTCGGCACCACCACCAGTGGGACCAATGACCTGGTCACCGCTCGGCTGGCCGGCGCCAGCGCCGGCGTCAACGACGTCGACGGTGGAACCACGTCGATCCAGTCTCCGGCCATCGCACTGCCGGCGACCGGAACCCTGACGTTGTCGACCCAGTGGTATCTGGCCCACCTCAACAACGCCACCAGCGCGGACTTCTTCCGCATCCGCGTCGTGGGATCCACCAACAGCGTGGTGTTCCAACAGCTCGGCTCGGCCGCCAACCGCGCCGGCGCCTGGGGCACTGCCTCCGCCAACATCACCTCGTTCGCGGGACAGACCGTCCGCATCGTGATCGAGACCGCGGATGCCGGAACCGCCAGCCTCATCGAGGCCGGCGTCGACGACCTCCGCATCACCCAGCAAACCTGAGACCGGCGATCCTGGCGTTGCTCACGGCTTGGTTGCGCCGTGGGCAACGCCAGTTCGCCGTTACTCGTCGCCGGGGTCCGAGGCGAGGTCGAACCGGACGGAACGCAGGTCGGTTCCGAACTTGCGTACCGCCTTGGAGTGGCTCTTCCGGCCGAAGGACTCGAGCCGGGCATCGACGTCGTCGTCGGGGACCACCTCGGCGTGGGCGTCGTGCCAGCGCCGGCCTATGCACACCCGGACCTTCGGATCGGCCTCGAGGTTGCGGACGTAGGCGGCGTGTCGGCCCTGCTCGGAGATCACCCAACCAGTGTCGCCCTCGAGGTGCATGCCCACCGGCGTCCGCCGCTTCCTCCCGCTGCGCCGACCCTTGGTCTCCACCAGCACCACTCCCGGGACCACCCCCAACCGGGCCGCCAGCCTCACCGGCGGGTTCACGAAGTAGTGCTGCACGAATCGAATCCGTCGCCGCTTCCGCGCCGCGGCGTCGGTCTCAGTCGAATCGGTCATACCCCAACCTTCCTACACGGAGGCGATCCAGGTAAGGCTTCACGGCTGTGACCACGAGCCATCCCAACCAGCGGGACCCGTCGACGCTGCCGGTGGAGTTGCGACGGCCGACGGTGCCGCCGCAGGTGCGGGACTGGGTGGCGCGCTCCACCGGGTCGGCGGTTATTCGGGTTCGGCGGTTGGCCGGCGCCTCGTCCACCGCGGTACACCGGGTCGATCTGGCCGACGGCGGACGGTTCGTGCTGCGCCGGTATGTGTGGCCCGGGTTCTTGGAGGACGAGCCGGTCGCGCCGCAGCGGGAGCTGGAGGCGCTCCAGTTCGCGGTGCGGCACCAGGTCGCCGCGCCCGAGGTCGTGGCCGCCGACGTCGACGGCAGCGCGGTGGGCGACGGCATCCCGGTACTGCTCATGACCCTGCTGCCCGGGCGAGCGGTGGCGGTTCCGGACCTGACCCGGCTGGCCGAGGTGGCGGCGACGATCCACGAGGTGTCGGCCGACGACTTCGGGCACGACTACTTCCCCTGGTTCGAGGGCACGATGTCGGCGCCGCCCCGGACCACGAGCCGACCGAAGCTGTGGCTCCGGGCCCAGGAGATCTGGCACGACCAAATCCCCGCCTACCAGGCCAGTTTCATCCACCGGGACTTCCATCCCGGCAACGTGCTGTGGTCCCGTGGGCATGCGACCGGAGTGGTCGACTGGGCCAACGCCTGCCGGGGACCGTGGGGCTGCGACATCGCCCACTGCCGCACCAACCTGATCGACCTGGACAGCGCTGCTACCGCCGACCGGTTCCTGGCCGCGTACGAGTCGTTGACCGGGCGCACATACGACCCGTATTGGGAGATCGCGGCGGTCCTGGAACAGTCACCAAGCGGGCCCGACCGGGCCGGGTTGCCCGTGGACGAGCTGCGTCTGGAGCGGGCGGTCAGCGCGGTGACACCATGATGGCCATGCTGCGACTTGGCGAGCACTACCGGCGGAGCCGTCTCCGGCTGACGGATCTGCTCACCGAGACCGACGAGGAGGCCTGGGAGGTGCCGGTCGATGCCTGCCCGGGCTGGCGAGTCCATGACGTCGTCGGACATCTCGCCGGCATCGTCGAGGACGCCCTGGCCGGCAGGATCACCGGGCCGCCGACCGACAGCCAGACCGCGGCCCAGGTCGAGCGGCACCGCGACGATCCCCACCAGGACTTGCTCGACCTCTGGGCCGACATCGTGCCGCCGTTCGAGGACCTCCTCACCCAGCAGATGTTCTGGGAGCCGACCACCGACATGTTCTCCCACGAGCAGGACGTGCGCACCGCGCTGGCGCTCCCGGGAGCCCGGGACGACGAGTTCATCGTCCGCACTAGCAAAGCCCTCGTCGGGAGCCTCGACATTCCAGCCACGATCACCGTGGAGTTCGAGGACGAGTCGGTGCAGTCCCCGGCCAAGGACGGTCCGGAGTACCGGCTGCGCACCTCGCGGTTCGAGTTCTTCCGGCTGCGCCTGGGACGTCGCACGGTCGACCAGGTTGCCGGCCTCGACTGGTCCGCCCGCCCCAACGACGAGGTGATGCAAGGCCTCTTCTACTTCGGCCCCACCGAGAAGCCCCTCGACGAGTAGGGGGTGTCAACCCGTGGGTTCGAGGTTGACGGTGCGGGTGGTGGGGTCGGCGGCCGTTATGCGGACGGTGACGTGGTCGCCGAGCTCCAGGCGTTGGTGGACTCGGGCCTGGATCGCCGGGTCGCGGCACACGACGGTCGAACCCTCCTTGTCCGCAGCGACCACGGTGACGTCCAGGGTGTCGCCCACCATGGGCCGCAGGACCAGGGCTTCGACCAGATCCACGGCGGCGCGGGCCGCGGCGGACTCCCGCGACGAAGCCCGGCCCAACGTCTCCGGTAGCGCCGGGAGCCGCTCGGTCACCCAGGCCGGCGGACGGTCTCCGGCCTCGATGGCCAGACAAGTCTCGGCCACGTAACGATCCCCCAGGCGACGCAAGGGGGCCGTCACGTGGGCGTATTGCGCCGCCACCGCGGCATGTGCCAACTCGACGCCGTCGCCGTCCACCGGCAGGGCGATGTAGCCGGCGCCTCGCAGTCCCCGGGAGGCCAGCGACAGCAGCGCGGCCTGGTCCGGGACGTCGCTGCGCAGGTCCCGGACGACATCGGCGTAGCTCGCCCCGTCGGGCCAGGCGACGTGCAGGGCCCGGGCGGTGTGCCGGACCCGATCGACGACGAAGCCCTCGGGCGGCGGCACCGTACGGAGCAGCCCGACGCCGGCGGTGACCATCCTCTCGGCCGCCACCATCCCCGCCAGCAGCGAGATCTGGGCGTTCCAGGCCATCGCCGGAACCGTGGTCTCGAACTCGATGCGGTAGCCCCCGTCGTCGGCCTCGACCCGCTGAGCTGGCAGGTCGAGGCTGACCCCACCGCGGGCCGCCTCCTGACGGCGGCGGACCTCCCCCACCTCGCTGAGCAGGACCAAGGTCTCGGCCGCGGTCCCCCGGTCGACGTCGCGCTGCACCTGCTCGTAGGTGAGTTGGTCCCGGCTGCGCACGATGGCCCGGACCACGCTGGTCGAGGTCACTCCACCGTCGGCGTCCAGATCGATGGTCCACAGCACCGCCGGCCGGTCCTGCTTGGGCAGGAGGCTCGCTGCCCCGACACCCAGCACTTCCGGGTGCAGCGGTGCTCCGCCGTCGGGCAGGTAGTAGGTCAGCCCCCGGTCCCAGCACGACTGGTCGAGAGCCCCACCAGGTCCGACGAAGGCGGCCAGGTCGGCGATGGCGTAGCGGACCCGCCAGCCGCCGGCTCCTCCGTTCCGACGCTCGATGTGGAGGGCCTGGTCGAGATCGCGGCTTCCCGGCGGATCGATGGTGACGAAGTCGATGTCACGGGCGTCGTGCCGTCCGCTGTCGTCCAGGCCGGCGAGGACCCGGACCGCCGCACCCTCCGCCTCGGCCACCACCCCGATCGGATGCGGGCCGGGGACGTGCTGCTCGTCTCGGATGCGGGCCAGGCCGTCGACGATCACCGGATCGTCGACTGCGATGTGCAACGGAGCGTGGGGCACTCCGGCGGACGCTACCGAACCGGACGGTTAGCGTCGCGAACTCCGACGGCGCTGCGGGGAAGACGGGGATGTGGAGGAGAGCTCGGACGCTGCGCTGATCGCCGCGTCGCTCGAGGAGCCGGTTCGCTTCGGCGCCATCTTCGACCGCCACGCTGCCGTGCTGCACCGCTACCTGGTGCGCCGTCTGGGACCGGACGAGGCCGAGACCATGGTGGGTGAGGTGTTCCGCATCGCCTTCGAGCGGCGCCACACCTATGACCTGCTGCGTCCGACCGCCCGGCCGTGGCTCTACGGCATCGCCACCAACCTGCTGGCCAAGCATCGTCGGAGCGAGGCCCGTCGGATCCATGCCATGGCCCGCCTGGTCAGCCAGCGGCTGCCGTCCGACGACGAGGCCGAGCGGGTGAGCCGGGCCGTCGACGCGGCCGCGCGGTGCCGCGTCGCGGCGGAACTGGTGTCCTCGCTCCCCGAGCCGGAGCGGGACGCGCTCCTGCTCCACGTCTGGGAGGGCCTCAGCTACGACGAGGTGGCCGAGACCCTCGGCATCCCGGTGGGCACGGTGCGGTCCCGGCTGCATCGGGCGAGAGGACGGCTGCGCGAACTCGTTGCCGGCCGCGGGAGAGAACAGGGTGACGAACGCCGACATCCTGGGAGGATTGAGTCGTGAGCGACGACTTCGATCCGCTCCGGCAGCTGCGACCCGATCGGGTCGAGCCGGACGACCCGGGGGACCCGGCGATGTTCTCCCGAGCCAAGGAGCAGCTCATGTCCACCATCGACCAGGACCACGCACCGACGTACACCCTCGCCACTCCGGACATCTATCCCCGGCTGGCCTACCGTGACGAGCTGGCCGCGGTGGAGTACCTCACCCGGGTGTTCCAGTTCAGCGAGCAACGTGAGGCCCGCCAGGAGTACGACGGCAAGCACCTGTGCTGGATGCGGGTCGGCACCGGGGTGGTGATGCTGGGCCGGGACACCCCCGTCCATCGCATCCACAGCCCCCAAGATGTCGGGCTCACGACGGTGATGATGAACGTCTACGTCCACGACATCGACGCCCACTACGCCCACGCGGTCGACCAAGGGGCCGACATCACCATGGAGCTCCAGGACGCCTTCTTCGGGGAGCGCCGCTACGAGGCCACCGACCTGGAAGGCCACCGCTGGCACTTCGGCGAACGCTTCGACGACATCCGCGCCCGCGGCGGCCAGGCCCCCTGACGACCAAGCCGGTGGGCCACCAAGAAGGCACTAGTCGCTGCGGAAGTGACGTTCGATGGCGGCGAGGTCCCGGGGGACGTGGCGGTCGTGGCGCCAGCGGCTGGCGGCTAGGACCGGGCGAAGGACGGGCTGCAGTAGCCGGGGGGCTTGGAAGGCCAGGCCCTCGAAGTGGGCGAAGCGGGTGCGGTCCCCCTCGGGTTCGGCCGCCATGCCGATGACGTAGAGGAGCGGGCGGGTCGCCATCCAGCACCAGCCGCTGGCCAGGTGGGCGTCGAGGACCGTGGGCATCCACAGGACGATGGCGGTGTTGCGGGTGTGAATGCGCAGTCGCTCACCGCCTTCGGGGTGCGGTTCGCGTCGGATGATGCGGAGGCGGGCGACGTCCTCGTCGAAGTCGGGGACGGTGCGCTCCAGATCGGACAGCCAGGCCCAGGCGTCGTCGAAGGGTGCGTCCAGCACAGCCTCGTGCAAGGCGCCGCCCTGGAAGCCCGAGGCCAGGGCTCGCAGCCGGGCGATGCGGTCGAGACGGGCGACGGGCCAGCTCACGAGGACCACTGCTCCCGAAACACCGCCCGGGCTCGGGACAGGCGGGACTTCACCGTGCCCCGGGCCACCCCGAGCAGGTTGGCCATCTCCTGCTCGCCGATGTCGTCGAGGTGGCGGAGGACCAGGACCGCGCGCTGCTCAGGCATGAGCTGCTCGAGCACGCTGCGCACCTCGACGCCGGACAGGTCGTCCCGGCTGGCCGGAAGCTGGGCCATGAGCTGCTCGGGGTCGACGGGCACCACCCGTCCGCCGCGGGCCGTCCGCACGGCTTCGCGGACCGCGATGCGTCGGGCCCAGCCCCGTACGGCCAGAGGATCCCGCAGAGACCCGAGGTTCCGGATGATGGCGATCATGGTGTCCTGAAGGGCGTCGTCTCCGGCTTGGAGGGCGATGGCGCCGCAGATGCGACCCAGGTAGGGCTCCAGCGCCCGAACGAGGGCGTCGAGGGACCAGGCGTCGCCGCGCTGGGCTCGACGCACCAGCGCCGGATCGATCTGTTCCTCGGGCTGCCCGATGACCACAGGAGGGTTCTCGGGCCCGGAAGGTTCCCGGGAACCTTCCGCTCCGCTGCCGGCTCCTGTGTGCAGTCCCACCAGGAGGAGCATCGTATGGACGAGATCACCATCATCGGCGGGGGGATCGCCGGGCTCATCGCAGCAAGCGAGGTGGCGGAGTCCGGCGCCCGGGTGCGCCTCCTGGAGGGTCGTCGCCAGCTCGGGGGTCGGGCCCGGAGCACTGAGGCGCCCTATGTCGCCAACCATGGCCCCCACGCCCTCTACACGACCACGGACCTGTGGCGTTGGCTCCGAGCCCGGAACCTGCACCGGCCCAGCCGCATGCCTCGGCGCCCAAGCCTGCGGGTCCGTTGGAAGGGCGAGATGCGCCGTACTCCTCCCCCGGGCTGGCTACGAGCGGTACGGCTGAGCCGTCAGACCGCTCCTGTCGACCAGGATCTGCGGTCGTGGGCCACCGACTTGGCCGGCGAGGACGTGGCCCAGATGCTCGCCGGCGTGGCTGGTCCGCTGACCTTCGACCACGACCCGGGGCGGCTGTCGGCGGACTTCGTGGTGAGCCGGATCCGTTCCATCCTGCTTCAGCCGGTGCCTCCGGCCCGCTATGTCGTGGGCGGCTGGGGTGCGCTGGTCGACCGGATGGCCGGGCACGCCCGAACGGTGGGTGTCCGGATCGAGACCGCCTCGCCCGTGGCCTCCGTCCACGAGGTCACATCCGGTCCGGTGATCGTCGCCGTGGATCCGGGGCAGGCCCGGCGGCTGCTGGCCGATGATGGCCTGCGAGTGGAGTCCCCCCGGGTGGCGCTGCTGGACGTCGGGGTGATGCGGCGCCGCGGCGATCCGTACATCATCAGCGATCTGGACGAGGCTGTGTTCCTCACCCGAGCCAGCGCCGTGGTCCCGACCCTGGCGCCGCGGGGCCAGGAGCTGGCCCAGCTCTCGGTCGGGCTCCGTCCGGACGAGGGGCTGGCATCGGGCGAGGCTCGGCTGGAGGCGGTGCTCGATGACGGTTTCCGGGGCTGGCGGGACCGGGTCACCTGGCGTCGGCGGGGCCTGGTCACCGAATCGACCGGGGCTCTGGATCTGCCCGGGACCACCTGGCGCGACCGGCCGAAGATGGCCTACGCCGACGGAGTGTGGCTGGCCGGCGACTGGGTGGCGGCACCCGGCCACCTCGCTTCGGTCAGCTGCAACAGCGCCGTCCAGGCGGCCAGGGCTGCGGTGGGGGCCCTCGCGTCGGCCACGATGATCTGAAATTGATGCGGTTTCCGGGCTATTGCCACGGAAACCGCATCAATCTCGTTTAGCCACCGGTGCTGGAACGAACCGGCTTGGCGTTGGACCCGGCCTTGGCAGTCACGTTGGCTTCGGCGTTGGCGTCGAGCGTGCCTCGCTTGGAGGCCTTGCTCTCGGTGGGAGCCTGCTCGTCGCCGAGCTGGGTCGGCTGACGGTTGGCTCGCCTCACCGCGAACACCGAGCCCGCGATGGCGGCCAGCACCACCGAGATCCGGCGACGACGGCGCTTACGGCGCTCCTTCTTGCCGTTTCCGGTGATGTCGGCAGCCCGTTCACGGACCTCGTGACCGAACTCTCCGAGCCCTCGACGAAGATCTCCAAGCTCGGAGCGTGCCGTCTCGGCCAGGCTCTGTGACTTGTTCTTCCGATGGAACAGCATCTGATCCATCCTCCTCGTTCAGGTGATTCCTTCCCCCCAAACCGGCGCTCAGACGGAATTTGCCCTCGTAGCCGGGTAAAAGGCAGTCATGACCGACACTGACGTGGAGTACGACGCCGTCGTGGTGGGGATGGGCGTGGCCGGAAGCGAGGTGGCCGGCACCCTGGCCGAGGCCGGCTGGTCGGTCCTCGGCATCGAGGCCCGTCTGGTGGGAGGTGAGTGCCCGTACTGGGGCTGTGTTCCTTCAAAGATGGCGGTCAGGGCCGGGAACTCACTGGCCGAGGCCCGACGGGTCGACCGGCTCGCCGGAACCGCCACGGTCGAGGCCAACTGGGCGCCGGTGGCCGAGCGGATCCGCCGTGAGGCCACCGACGACTGGAACGACCAGGTCGCGGTCGAGCGGTTCAACAAGCAGGGCGGCCATTTCGTGCGCGGCCGGGCCCGGATCACCGGTCGGCAATCGGTGGAGGTGGACAGCCAGCACTACCGCGCCACACGGGCCCTCGTCGTCGCCAGCGGAACCGAACCGACCGCCCCGCCGATCGACGGACTCGGCCAGGTCCCCTACTGGACCAACCGTGATGCCCTCGAGGCGCGCCAGCTGCCGGGTTCGCTGATCGTGCTGGGTGGAGGCAGCGTCGGCTGCGAGCTGTCCCAGGTGTTCGCCCGTTTCGGCGTCCGGGTCACCATCGTCGAACACGAAGACCGGTTGCTGGCCCACGAGACGCCGGCGGCGGGCGCGCTGCTGGCGTCGGTGTTCGAGCAGGAGGACATCGGGGTCGTGACCGGGAGCGCGGCGCAACGGGTGGCGGGCGACACCGACCACGTCCGGATCGAGCTCGCCAACGGCACAGCCCGCGAGGCCGACAGGCTGCTGGTGGCGGTGGGCCGACGGACCGACCTGGCCGACCTGGGTGTCGCCAAGCTGGGGATCAGCGCCGACGCCCACTTCCTGCCGGTCGACGAGCACCTGCGGGTCACCGACGGGGTCTGGGCCGTCGGTGATGTCACCGGGAAGGGCGGCTTCACCCACGTGGCCATGTACCAGGCCCGCATCGCCGCAGCGGACATCCTGGGCCGGCCCCACGAGCACGCTGACTACCGGGCGGTGCCGCGGGTCACCTTCACCGATCCGGAGATCGGGGCAGTGGGCCTCACCCCGACCCAGGCCAGGGACGCCGGTATCGAGCTGAGGCTGGGGGACACGCCCTTGCCCAGCACCGCCCGGGGCTGGATCCACGGCCCCGGCAATGACGGCTTCATCGAGCTCGTCGAGGATCGCAACAACGGCGTGCTGGTCGGCGCCACCGTCGCCGGACCCTCCGGAGGCGAGGTGTTGGGGCTGCTCACCCTGGCGGTCCACGCCCAGATCCCCATCGGTCGACTGCGCCAGATGATCTATGCCTATCCGACCTTCCACCGGGGCATCGAAGACGCCCTGCGGGAGCTGTAGCCAGCCCGGTTCGGGCTGGACCTGAGACGTTCCGGGGTGGCGGCCGCGCCCAGGCCGTCAAGGGCAGCGCTACTTCCGGCAGTCCGCTCCGCTCCGTGCCACGCACGGGGACCCCTGACCGCCCTCGGTGGTCCCGCGGCGGTGTTGCCGAGGCGATGGTGGTCGCCAGGGCCGTTACGAGGTCATAGCGAATGAGTACCGACCACAGTCGCCTCGAAGTGGCCACACCGACCACCATCGCCTCGAAGGCGCGCTGCAGTCGTCCGGCATCATCGGGTCGGTGATCGGCGCAATCATCGTGCTGCTGGCGGACGACGCCAGCGGCCGGAGCCGGGCGTCGCGCATCTACCCGACGCGAGCTTGATCCGCCCCCGAAGGTGCTCCAGCGCCGTCGGGGGCACTTTCGTTTTCGCTCAGGTGGCGGGGCCAGAGACGGCGGGCCAGCACGACGTTGAGCTCGGCGGCGTACAGGAGGATCTGGGCCTGGAGGTGCATCCACCACAGCAGTCCGATCACGACGGCGAATGTCCCGTAGGTCTCGCTGGCCTTGCTCACCTGGTTGTCCAGGAGGTAGCCGCCGCCGAACTGGAGACCCAGCCAGGCCAGCCCGGCCAGGATCGCTCCGGGCAGCAAGGTGCGCAGGCCCACAGCGGGGATGGTCAGCACCCGGAACGCCCCCAGGACGATGGCGATGTTGAGCGCCGCCCCCAGCACCACGCCGACCGGCCGGGGCACGAGGTTGGTGCCGATCGCTCCCGTGAGCGCGGTGGTGAGCACCAGTCCACCGCCCAACACCGCGAACATGACAAACGACCGCGCGGTGGCCTTCAGCAGGTTGGGGCGCTTCTGGCGGGGGACGGCCCAGACGTCGTTCATGGCGTCCTGGGCCGCCTTCACCACCCCGGTACCCGCCCACAGCGCGACTACGGACCCGACCACCAGGGCCAGGCCATTGGTGTCGAGTCGGCCGGTGTTGCGGCGCAGCTGGTCCCCGATCACCGGGAACTGGGCCACCGCCGAGTTGAGGATGTCGTGCTGGAGCCCCTCGTGTCCCGACAGCACGAACCCCACGATGGTCACGAGCACCACCAGCAGCGGGAAGAGGGAGAAGAACCCGTAGTACGCGATGAGAGCGGCCAGGCTGCCGGCCCGGTCGCCGCCGAACTTCTTGACCGTCGCCACGGGCACCGCCAGCCACGGCCGGTCAGCTTGGAACCGGTCGACCTCGGCGATCAGTTGCTGCAGCCACTTCGGCATGACTGCTCCGGTCCGTCAGGCGCTGGGACTCCCGACCTCAGCTGGAGTTGCCGCCGGCGTTCGTGCTGTAGGTCTCCTGCCGCTCGGTGGCGTCGGCGGGCGAAGGCGGAGGGAGAAACCCCTCGTCGACGACCTGGACGTCGGTGACGCCGGCCACCTTGCTGAGCTCCTCCCGGGCCAGCTGCGCGATCGGCTCCTCGTTGGGCGCCTTGACGATCAGGGAACCCTGGTCGAAGCCGACGATGTCGATGTGGGGGGCCAGCCTGGTCCGGGGATCGGCGCTGAGAGCGATGCGGGCGCGGGCCTCGGTGACCAGGCTGTCGCGGTCACGGGTCCGCAGCTCGGAGGGCAGTCGCATCCCGAATCGCGCCCAACGTAGGAGGTCATGGCGGTTGCGCCAGGCCCATTGGAGCGCGATAAGACGCGACACCCAGCGGATGGGATGTCGGGTGAGACGGGGGCGTCGCATGCTCTGAGCCTTCCCGAAGTAGCGCGGATGTAACCGGTATGACCACCGCGCGTCTCCGGATCAGCGCATGAGGGAACATGTGCTCCGTGGGGATGTCCTTCGCGGCGGCCATGACCAGCTTCAGCCTCGACAGCGACGCCGTCGTCCGGCTGGTCATCGCCGCCGCCCTCGGGGCTGCGGTGGGGATCGAACGAGAGGCCGGAGATCAGCCCGCAGGCCTACGGACCCACATCGCGGTGGCCTCGGGTGCCGCGTTGTTCGGGGTCATCTCCACGCTCGGATTCCTGGAGTTCGAGGCCGCCCGCGCCACCACCAACGTCAACATCGACGTCGCCCGGGTGGCGTCGAACGTCGTGGTGGGGATCGGCTTCCTCGGCGCCGGGGTGGTGTTCCGGCGGGGCAACTCGATCCACAACCTCACCACCGCGGCCAGCATGTGGGCCGTGGCCGCCATCGGCCTGGCCTGCGGTGTCGGCGACATCATGACCGCGGTCGTGGCGACCGCCATCCTGTTGGCCAGCCTGGTGCTGCTGCGGCCGCTGCGAGACGGCATCCGGAGACGCTTCGCCCGGGCTCCCACGGCGGTGCAGATCGGACTCGCTCGGGACAGCGATGTAGACGACATGCTGCACCAGCTCGACAGCTGGGACGGGCTGGAGTCGAGCGACACCACGGTCGAGAAGCACGACGGGAAGCTCGTCATCGAGGTCAACGTCATCGGTCATCCCGACCAGGTCCGGGCCTGGATGAGCTCCCTGGCTCGCTCCGACACCGTCGAGACCGTGCGCCGGCGCTAACAGCCGGCGTTCCCGGGCCGGCGGCAGCGGGTATCGGTGCTGGGGCCAAGATCGGCGGGCGTCCGCTCCCAGGAGGCATCCGTGGGAACCAAGCCAACGCCCCAGCCCGATGACCCCACCTCACGTCCGAACCGGGCGACGAGGCGGGCCAAGCGCGGCGATGACCAGGCCCTTCCCGCGGACGGCTTCGTGTCCGACGACGCCCAGGCCGCCTATCGGCGCTCCTCCACGTTGGGTGGACCCACGGCCAAGCACATCTCCGCCGCCCGATCCGCAGCCGGTCGCCGGAACCAGGCCAAGCGCGACGCCCGCTAGCTCGCTAGACCCGCGACTCGGCGGTGTCGCCGGCGTGGCGGAGGGCGTGTTCCACCAGCGCGACCAGCACCGTCACCACCGAAGGGCCGTTGCGGGCGTCGCAGAGGAGCAGCGGAACGTTCGGGGCCAAGGCCAGGGCCTCCCGCAACGACTCGGCCCGGTAGACCGGAGCTCGCTCGAAGCGGTTGACGGCCACGACGAACGGCACGCCGCGGTCCTCGAAGAAGTCCATGGACGCGAACCCGTCGGCCAACCGGCGGGTGTCCAGGAGCACCACGGCT
Organism: Acidimicrobiales bacterium; assembly: GCA_036505485.1. Classification (GTDB taxonomy): domain Bacteria; phylum Actinomycetota; class Acidimicrobiia; order Acidimicrobiales; family VFJN01; genus DASXTK01. Next base: position 15,140 of record DASXTK010000222.1, on the reverse strand, counting down.
CCGACCGCGCCGCGGGACAGGTCGTCCCACATGAACCAGAACCGGTCCTGCCCGGGCGTGCCGAACAGGTACAGGATCATGTCGTCGTCCACCGTGCGGCGGCCGAAGTCCAGCGCCACGGTGGTCGTGGTCTTGTCCTGCACCGCCGAGAGGTCGTCGACGCCCAGAGAGACATCGGTCATCGCTCCCTCGGTGGTCAGCGGCTTGATCTCGGAGACCGCGCCCACGAACGTGGTCTTGCCCACGCCGAATCCCCCGGCGATCACCACCTTGACCGAGATCGGCGTGGTCACAGACGGGCCTTCAATCCGGCGAGCAGCCGCTCCAGGATCTCGCTGTCGGGACGCCCGGCCCGGGTGAGCAGCGGCCGGTGGACCACCAGCATCCCGTCGGCGTAGAGATCGGACACCAGGATGCGAGCCACGCCCAGCGGGAGATGCAGCTCCACCGCCACCTCGGCCACCGACAACGGCCGTTGACACATCCCGACGATGTGGGCCTGTTCGAAGCGCAGCTTCGGCAGCGACTCGACGCCGACGCTGGTCGTGGTGATCATGCTCTCCCACGGCAGGTCCCGCCCCACGGACCGGGTCCGCCCTCGGGTCAGCGCGTACACCGGAACCACCCGGGGGTCGCCGTCCAGACGGGTCATGGGTGATGGGTGTGCTGGAGCTCCGCCCGCAGCGCCGGGGTGAGGACCTGGCCGATGCGCACCACCAGCAGGCTCATCTCGTAGCCGACGAGGCCGATGTCGCAGTTGGGCGCGCACATCACCGCCAGGGCCGAGCCGTCGCTGACCGTGGTGACGAACAGGTAACCCCCGTCCATCTCCACGATCACCTGGCTGACCTGACCGGCATCGAAGCACTGGGCTGTGCCGGCAGCCAGGCTGGCCAGCGCCGAGGCCGACGCGGCCAGCTGGTCCGCGGAGTCGCGGGCGATGCGTTCGGACAGGGCCAGGACGAGTCCGTCGGAGGTGACCACCACCGCGCTGGCGGCGCCGGGAATGCGGTCGATGAAGCTGCTGAGCAGCCAGTTGAGATCACGATCATCGTGGTCGGCGATGCTCACGAGTCCTCCTCCTTGGGCAACGTCAGGATCCCGGACTCCTCGGGGTGAGCGAGCGAGCCGTCCGGCGCCACCGCAATGGCCCGCCCGGCTCGTTGACTGGCTTGGAAGCGCGACAACCGGGAGCGCTTGTCCTCGAGGACCGTGGTCCCGTTCGGACGGTCGTCGGCAGGGAGATCGGGCGCGGGCGCGAGATGCAGGGGTCGCTGGCGCAGCACCGGGGAGAGTGCTGCGCCCGGAACCCGGCGGATCAAGCCCTCCGACGTCCGGGGAAAGCTGGCCGTGGGCCCGTTGGCGTTCGTCGGCGCCTTGGCCGCGGGGACCGACAGCGGCGCCCGGCGCAGCGGCGCGGTAGGTCGGGCTCGGGGGACCGACAGCGGGGCCGAATCCGGATCGGGAACGGGTGCAGGAGCGGAGCCCGGGCCGGGTGTCGGCGGCGGTGCCGGCCACGGCGGAGGGGGCCGGTCCTCCACGTTCGGGACCGGGACCAGCTCGGGCGGAGGCGTCGTCCGCCGCTCGCCCACCAACTCCTCGGGCAGGGACACCAGCGCGGTGACCCCGCCGCCCGGTGTGTGTCCCAGGGTGACGTTCAGCTGATAGCGGCGGGCGAGGCGGCTCACCACCCGCAGTCCCAGCGTGCGGGCCCGCAGGTCGATCTCCGGGGGCTCGACCAGCAGGGTGTTGGCCGCCTCCAGATCGCTGTCGGACATGCCGATGCCGGTGTCCTCGATGCTCAACACGCAGCGGGTGCGCTCCCCCGGGTCGAGGTAGCTGCGCACCCGGATGTCGGTGGTGCGGGGCGAGAACCGGGTGGCGTTCTCCAGCAGCTCGGCCAGCAGGTGGGCCATGTCGGCCACCGCCCGCCCGGCCACCACGAGGTGCTCGCTGACCAGGACGTCGATCCGCTGGTACTCCTCGACCTCCGCCGCGGCCGCCCGGACGACTTCGCCCAGAGGGACCGGACGTCCCCAGCGCCGCGGCGGGTCGTCACCCGACAGGACCAGCAACGACTCGGCGTTGCGACGGATACGGGTAGCCAGGTGGTCGAGCTGGAACAGCTCGTGGAGGGCCTCAGGCGAACGCTTCAGCTCCTCGAGCTCGGCGATCAGCTCGAGCTGGCGGTCGAGCAGCGACTGGTTGCGCCGGGCCAGGTTGACGAACAGCTCCGACACCGACGCCCGCTGGGCCGCCTCGGATCTGGCCGCGGCGAGATCGGCGGCCAGCGTGGTGCTGCGCTTCTGCTCGATCTCGGTGTTCTTCCAGAAGATGATGACGCCCACGCACGCCGCCAGCACCGCCACCCCGTGGATGACGGCCCAGCTCCACGGGCGGTTCTGAGCCGCGGCATGGTTGTACATCAGGTTGGCGGCGATGGCGCTGCCGATGCCGTGGGACAGCACCGTGAACATCACGTTCCACAGGAACGGCACCCAGTCCTGGTAGAGCGCGATCAGTCCGATGAGGATGAAGAAGTGGAAGTGGGCCTCGATGGTTCCGCCCGAGAGGTGGACCAAGACCGAGGAGCAGAACACCAGACCGGCGGTGACGAAGAACGCCGCGACCCGGCGATTGCGGGCCATCCGGGCGAACAACAACAGCGCCGCCGGAACGGCGATCTCCAACGCCGCGTGCTCCGCGCTGACGCCTTCGTACAGCCCGAACAGGAACAACGCCGGCAGGTGCAGACCGAGGATCCAGCTCAGCAGCAGATGGCGCTGCCGGAAGCTCTCCGCGTCCAGCGTGTTCCCGCGTGGGATGTAGTCCCGAACAACCGTCACCACTCGCCTGGCGACGGGGGCATTCTCGCTCGCTCCCCCCATATCTGGACAGTGGTAGTCCATCCCAAACCCGCACTTGCTCCACTAGAGCGAGAACTTTGCGAAATTGCCCAGGATCTCGCGACCCCTCGGTTCTGTGGGGCCTCCGGCCGTCCCTTGACCGCCCACCGCGGTCGCTTGCCGTAATTGAGACAGTTCCGCCGCATATAGCGGCTTTTCTGTCTCAGTTTCGGCGAGGACCCTGAAACTGAGGCCTTTGCCGCGCTTATAGCGCGAGAAACGCCTCAATTTCGGGAAGGACCCACCGACGGCCCGGACACGGACACCAACACACTGGAACGAGCCAGCCCCCTCGGGGGCTGGCTTGAGCGCCCGTCGTTGCGACCGGCTGGCCCCTTCCTGACCCCACCGGGTCTCGCCAACCGGCGGGTTGAGTTACTGGATGGGTAGCAAGTTGCTTAGGAAACGCCCTATTCACAGGTGTTTTCGCCGTCTAGGGAGGGGACGGCTATTACGATTCGTGCGTCCTCGTGGGTGGAAACGGGGACGCTCAGTCTGCAAGGGGGAACCATGGGGAAACGCCCAGTCCGGTTCATCGGGTTCGCGACCGCGGTCGTGACGCTGGCCATGATGGCGGCGACGCCCAGCGGCGCTCAGACGGCTCCAAGCCTCGAGCGCAGCAACGGGATCACCCAGACCGACCAGGTGACCACCGACAAGGCGCCGAGCAGCCGTCTGGCCGAGACCGACCAGGCCCTGCTGGCCCGCAGCGATGCGGCCGCCGCGCCGGTGATGATCAAGCTCGACTACGACTCGATCGCCACCTATGCCGGCGGCGTCGAGGATCTCGCCGCCACCAGCCCATCGGTCACCGGCCAGGACCTGACCGGTGAGTCAGCGGCCGAACAGGCGTACCAGGGCTACATCGACGCCAAGAAGGCGGACATCGTCGACCGGCTGCGCCAGGCCGTGCCCGAGATCGAGATCGGCAAGAGCGTCGACGTCGTGTACGGCGGCTTCTCCGCGGTCGTCCCGGCCAACCGGGTCGAGGACGTGCTGGCCGTCGACGGTGTCGTGGCGGTGCAGGACAACAAGCTGGCCCAGCCGCTCACCGATTCCAGCCCCGAGTTCATCGGTGCTCCCACCATCTACAACGCCCTCGGCGGACGGGACAACGCGGGCGCCGGGGTCATCCTCGGCAACCTGGACACCGGTGTGTGGCCGGAGCACCCGTCCTTCGCCGACCTCGGCAACCTGAGCGCACCGCCAGGCCCGGCCCGCGAGTGCAACTACGGCGACAACCCGCTGACCCCTGCGGTCGACGTGTTCCAGTGCCAGAACAAGCTCATCGGCGGCGCCCACTTCACCGACGACTACGACATCATCCAGGGCGACGATCCGCTGCCGGGCACGGCCCGAGACGGCGAAGGCCACGGCACGCACACCGCCTCCACCTCCGCCGGCAACCCGGTGGCCGAGGCTCCGGTGCTCGGCATCGACCGCGGCCCCATCGCTGGTCTCGCCCCAGGTGCCTGGGTCATGGAGTACAAGGTCTGCGGCCCCCAGGGCTGCTTCCAGTCGGACTCGGCCCGAGCCGTCCAGCAGGCCATCGTCGATGGCGTCGACGTCATCAACTTCTCGATCTCCGGCGGAACCCAACCCTTCGCCGACCCGGTCGAGCTGGCCTTCCTCGATGCCTACGCCGCCGGCGTGTTCGTCTCGGCCTCGGCCGGCAACGAGGGCCCCGGCGCCGGCACCGCCAACCACCTGGGACCGTGGACCACGACTGTGGCCGCGTCCACCCAGACCCGCCAATGGACCACCACGCTGAGCATGACCGCCGACAACGGCGACACCTTCGGCAGCGAAGGCATCTCCATCACCTCCGGCATCGACTCACCGCTGCCGGTCGTGCTGGCCGCGACGGCCCCGGGCTACATGAACGCCTTGTGCACCACCCCGGCGCCCGCCGGGTTGTTCGACGGTGTGATCGTGGCCTGCGAGCGAGGACCCAACCGGGTGCTCAAAGGCTTCAACGTCCTCCAAGGCGGGGCGGAGGGCATGATCCTCTACAACCCGAGCCTGGCCGAGGGCCTGTCGGACAGCCATTGGATCCCGACCGTGCACCTCCAGGACGGCACCGCCTTCCTGGCCTTCCTGACCAGCCACAGCGGCGTCACGGCCTCGTTCCCGACCGGAGCGCCAACCGCCGGACAGGGCGACGTCATCACCAACTTCTCGTCCCGTGGACCGGCCGGGCCGTTCATCAAGCCCGACCTGACCGCACCGGGGGCGCAGATCCTGGCCGGCGGCACGCCGTTCCCCGGTGATCCCCAGGCCAGCGCATCTCCGCCAGGCGAGTTCTTCCAGTCCATCGCCGGGACGTCGATGTCGTCACCGCACGTTGCCGGTTCGGGGCTGCTCCTGCGGGCGCTGCATCCCGAGTGGACCCCGGGCCAGATCAAGTCGGCCCTGATGACCACGGCCAAGACCGACGTGGTGAAGCAGGACCTCGTCACCCCGGCCGACCCGTTCGACATGGGCGGCGGGCGGATCGACCTGACCAAGGCCGGCTCGGCCCCGTTGTCCTTCGACGAGACCGCGGCGCGGTTCTTCGCCCTGGGCAACGACCCGGTGAACTCGGTGCACCTCAACCTGCCGTCGATCAACGCCCCGGTCATGCCGGGACGGGTCACCACCACTCGGGTGGCGACCAACGTGAGCGGCCGGACGCAGAAGTTCACGGCGACCTCCCAGGCCCCGGCAGGAGCCAAGATCACCGTGCTGCCCAAGACGTTCACCTTGGCCCCCGGTCAGCAGGTCACCCTCAACGTGACCATCGAGGCCCCGGTGCCCGGTCCGCAGCAGTTCGGCGCCGTGCTCATCCAGGGCCGGCGGGGATCACCAGGGATGCACCTACCGGTGGCGTTCATCCCGACCCAGACCGGGGTCAGCCTGACGCAGGCCTGCTCACCGAACCCGATCCAGCGGACCCAGATCTCGGCCTGCACCGTCGCGGCGGCGAACACAACCTTCGCCAACACGACTGTCGATCTGTTCACCGAGGTCGGCAGCGGTCTCCGGGTGGCCGGCACCGACGGGGCCGTCCAGACCGGGACGAAGACCGCGCAGCTCCTCGACGTGCCGCTCGCGGGACGGTCGCCGGCCGTTCCTGCGGTCGACCCGGGGAGCCTGTTCGGCTACATCCCGCTGAGCAGTTTCGGGGTGGCACCGATACCGATCGGTGACGAGCAGATCATCAACTTCAACACGCCGGCCTTCAGCTATGCGGGCCAGACGTGGAGCCGGATCGGGGTCGACTCGAACGGCTACGTCATCGTCGGAGGCGGTTCGTCCCAGGACAACAACTGCTGCAACATCCCGCCGGGACCGGATCCGGCACGTCCGAACAACATGCTGGCTCCGTTGTGGACCGACCTCGACGGAACCGCGGCTCCGGGCATCTTCATCACCACGCTCACCGACGGTGTGAACACCTGGATCGTGGTGGAGTATCAGGTCAACTTCTTCGGGACCGCCGACCTCCAGACCTTCCAGACCTGGATCGGCATCGATGGCACCGAGGACATCACCTATGCGTATGACCCGGCCAACCTGCCCACGAATCCGGGCATGCCGTTCCTGGTCGGAGCGGAGAACCTCCTCGGCCAGGGCGACATGACCGCGGTCGTGCCCACCGAGGATCTACGGGTGACCAGCTCCGGCGGCTCCGATGGGGACGTCGTGTCCTACATCGTGTTCGTGCAGGGTCGGACGGTCGGAACCTGGCCGGTGACCTCGTCCATGGTGGCCGACGGGGTGCTCGGTACCACCATCGTCAAGACGGACATCACGGTCACACCAAACACCGTGATGTGAGGGTCTAGAGGCCTTCAGCTGCCCCCGGCCCAATGGGCCGGGGGCAGTGCGGTCCGCCCGGACGGTGACGACCCCAGGACCGCGACCACCGCGACCGACAGCGCCGACCAGCGGTGCCGTCTTCGCCGCAGCGGCAGCCGCGGTACGGACAGGGGCCCCAGACGCACTCCCCCGGACGGCGACCGAGCCGCTCGTGACAGACGCGGCGCTCACTCTCCATCGTCGTCACCGGTGCTGTCGTGCATGACCAGGTCCTCCACGAACGCGGCGACGGCATCCACCACATCGCCCTCCCCGTCCACCGCGTCGGAGTCCTCCGACCCGACCGGCCCGTCCACGACTGGATCGGGCTCGGCGGGGACATCGGCCCCGACCGCGTGGCAAGGGCTCTCGTCACGCTCGTCCACGGGTGGCACCGTACGCACGGCCGCCCACCACGGCGTCCGTAGCGCCTACGTAGGCGGGCTAGTGGCCGGAGTTGGAGGGCGGCCCGGCCCCGACACCCATGGCCTCGGCGAGTTGGTGTCGGCCGTCGATCATCAGCTTGCGGTACACGTGGTGGAGATGGGTGTCCACGGTCCGCACCGAGAGATACAGGTCGTCGGCGATCTCCGGGCTGGTCTTGCCGGTCACCGCCAGCAGCGCCACCTCCCGCTCGCGCCCGGTGAGCTCCATCCCATTGGGGGCCAGGGTCTCCAGTGCCGGGGATCGAGGCTGTCCGCACTGCTCCAGGAGCAGATCGGCCTGACGGGCCGCGGCCGCGGCCGATGCGCCCAGCGATTGGCGCCGGTAGGCCTGGGCGGCGGACCGGTAGGCCTCGGCCGCCAGCAGGTCGGCGCCCAGCAGCTCGAAGTCCTCGCCCACCTTGGCCAGCAGATCGGCGTCGGAGCGGACAAGACCCTGGGTGTGGCGGGCGGCCAGATCGACGTACGGGCCGTCGACGGTGGTCTGGAGCCGTTCCATCATCTCGGTGGCGGCGGTGGCCCGGCCCAGACGTACAGCGGCGTGCAGGGCCTCTACGGCCAGCGGTTTGGCCACGTGCTCCATGGCGGTGGCCAGCGCCAGGCACCGGTCGGCCGCATCGGCGACGGCACCCCGGGCCGCGATGAGCCAGGCTCGGGACAGCTCGATGTAGGGCAGGGTGCGGGCGCCGCGCAGCGGATCCTCGGCGAACGCGGCATCGGCGGCCCGCATGGCCTCCTCCGCGGTCTGGAGGTCGCCGGCGAACACCGCGGCTCGGGTCCGCATGGCCTCGGCCAGCGGCCGCTGACCGAACCAGTCGTTCTCCGCCAGCACCCGCGACGACCGCTGCAGCTCGGCCAGCGCCTCGGCCGCGTGGCCCCGGAACAACAGCGCACCCCCGCGGAAGCCGGCCAGGATCCCGCGCAGCGACGGCGGCGGGTGGCCGAAGTCCAACCCCAGGTTGGCGGCAGTGAACGCATCGAGCTCGCGCACCCGTCCGGCCCAGTGGAGGACCTGGAAGCGGGCCATCCGGAGCTGGAGATCGCCGAACGGCACCTCACGACGATGGCGGCGGGCCGAGGCGAGGAGGTCGTCGTCGATGAGCGCCAGCCCGTCGTCCAGACGACCCGCGGCAGCCCAGACCACCACGGCCACGCTGACCGCCCGCACCCGAGCCGTCTCGGGGAGGTCGGGGTTGGCCAACAGCTCGGTGGCGATCTGGCCGGCCTCGCCCATCCGCAGCGTGAAGATGCACATCTGGGCCAGGACCGAACGGCACTCGGCCTGCCAGGCCGGATATCCGGCCAGCTCCTCGTCGGCGCTGCGCAACACCGAGAACGCTTCGGTCGAGCGGTCGAGGTGCAGGAACATCTCGCTGGCTCGGGCGATGGCGATGCTGGCTACCTGCTCGGGATCGGCCGGGCGCAGCTCGGCCAGGACCGCCTGGGCGTCGTCGGTCCGGCCCTGCCCCGACAGCGCCTCGCCCACCACCAGACCGGCGTCGGCCCGGCTGGTTCCGCCCGCGGCCAGGGCCAGGCGCTCGGCCAACCGGTGATCGAGCCGCCCGAGGGCCTCCCGGGCCAGGTTCAGCAGCTGCTCGGGATCGCCCGGGTCGCCGGACTCGAGCCGCCAGCTGGCCAACCGGAGCCGGTCGAAGTAGTCGAGGTCCTCGACCGCCCGGACCAGGTCCCGCAGCAGCGCTCGCCGCCGCAGCCGGGGCAACGCCGCGGCCAGCAACTCGCCGTACAGCGGGTGGGCCACCTGCACGGTGCCGGCCGGTGCGGCTTCGACTACCTCGACCAGGCCCCGGCGCTCCAAGGCCTCGATGTCGCCGGGCTCGGTGAGGCGCTCCGCCGCTTCGAGGGGCACCTGCTCCCCCACGGCGATGATCTCCAGCGCGGCCCGGCGCTCGGGCTGGAGCAAGCGCAGCCGCTCCTCCACCAGCTCGCGCAGCCGCTCGCGAGGTCCCTCGGCGGACAGGAAGATCCGGCCGCTTCCGCCGCCGTCGCGCCGCTCGACCGCGGCGGTGACCAGTTCCCGTACGAACAGGGCGTTGCCGAGGCTGAGCTGCCAGATCCGGTCGAGCAGGGACGCCGGAACGCTGTCGCCCAGGACGGTCAGGACCAGGTGCTCGGTGGCATCCCGGTTCAGGGGCCGGACGTCCAGGCGGGCCAGCAGCTCGTCCTTCCACAGGCCGACCAGACCGGACGAGAGCGGCTCGGAGGTGCGGATGCTGAGGAGCAGGCGGATGTTCGATTGAGTGACGGCCAGGTGGAGCAGGGCCACCGACACCTCGTCGAGCAGGTGGGCGTCGTCCACCGCCAGGATGAAGTCGCCGCCACCGGCCCGTTCGTGCAGCCGGGCCAGGGCCAGATGCAGCAGGTCATCGCGCTGATGGGGCTGGTCGCTGGCGGTGAGCAGGTGGGCGAACGAGCCGAGCGCGATCTCCTTGGCGGCGTCGGTGGCCCGAACCCACTCGACCGCGATCCCGTCGGCGCGGCACCCCTCGATCACCTCGGTCACCAGGCGGGTCTTGCCCACCCCGGCGTCACCGAAGACGGCAACTCCCCGTGGCCCCCGATCCAAACCCAACGAGCGCCGCACGTCGGCGAGCTCGTCGGCCCTCCCGACCAGCGGCCAGCGTGTGACCACGTCAACCGATCGTAGCCACAGGTGCCACCTGTTCCTGTGAAGAATACGTAGGGCCTACGGATCCGCCGCCAGCTGCACCCACGTAGGTTCATCCACGCGACGGCCGCGCTGGCTCCAGCACCCCAGAGCGCGGCACGAACCCCGGCGGTGCGGTCGGAGGCTCTGGCGGGCCCTCCGACCGTGGCCCCGGGATATCTACAGCGAGTTGGTTTCCGCAGGCAGAAGGTCCTGGCCCCGGGATGGCGGGTCAGGACCTTCTGTCGTTCACGGTTCTTTCATGCCGACGCCGGGATCTTGATACCTCGTTCATGACCTCGTCCTTACAGTGAGATCGAGGGGCGGGAGGGCTGCCAGAGAACGGATCCCGGGGGGTGATCTCGTGATCAGACCGTCTCGCATGACTGCGATCGCCGGACTGGTGTCAGTGCTGCTCGTGCCGATCACATCGGCACCGACTGCGGCCTCGCCCGCAAGGGAGGTCGTGAGCAGCAGCGCCAGCGCCGTCCCGTACCTCGATGCCCGCCAGCCCATCGACACCCGGGTCGCCGACCTGCTTGGGCGGATGACGTTGGAAGAGAAGATCGGCCAGATGACCCAGGCCGAACGGGACGCGGTCTTCGACGACCCGACGCTCATCGCCCAGTGGCAGCTGGGCTCGGTCCTGTCCGGCGGCGGTTCGACTCCGCCGACCAACACGCCCGCGGCCTGGGTGGAGATGGTCAACGCCTTCCAGACCCAGGCGCTGAGCACCCGGCTGCACATCCCGCTGATCTACGGCATCGACGCAGTGCACGGGCACGGCAACGTGTTCGGGGCCACGGTCTTCCCGCACAACATCGGGCTCGGATCCAGCCGCGATGCCCGGCTGGTCGAGGACATCGGCAGCGCGGTCGCGGCCGAGGTGCGGGCCACCGGCATCCCGTGGAACTTCTCGCCGTGCATGTGCGTCACCCGCGACGAGCGCTGGGGCCGCAGCTACGAGAGCTTCAGCGAGAACCCGCAGCTGGTGGCCAAGCTGTCCAGCAGCATCATCGACGGCTACCAGGGGCGCAACCTGGCGTCGGACCACAGCGTCCTGGCCACGGCCAAGCACTTCGCCGGCGACGGCGACACCGAGTTCGACACCGCCGTGGCCGAGGACAACGTCGGCAAGCCGTGGTTCGACCAGCGCTACACCATCGACCAGGGCATCACGGTGACCAACCGGCGCGACTTCAACCGGTTGGACTTCCTGCCGTATCGCCCGGCCGTCGAGCGTGAGGACGTCGGCGCGGTCATGCCGTCGTTCTCCAGCATCGACTGGACCGAGGACGGCGTGGGCAACCCGATCAAGATGCACGCCAACCAGGAGCTGATCACCCAGCTGCTCAAGGAGCGCACCCACTTCGGCGGCTTCGTCATCTCCGACTGGGAGGGCATCCACCAGATCCCCGACCCGACCCAGCCCGGCAACGGTGGCCTGACCGCCTACAAGGTGCAGGTCGGGGTCAACGCCGGCACCGACCTGTTCATGGAGCCGCACAACGCCAAGGACTTCGAGGATCTGCTCCTGGCCGAGGTCGACGCCGGTCGGGTCAGCATGGCTCGGATCGACGACGCGGTCAGCCGCATCCTGCGCACGAAGTTCGAGCTCGGGCTGTTCGAGCATCCCTTCGCCACGATGGACAACGTCGACCAGGTCGGCAGCCCGGAGCACCGGGCGCTGGCCCGCCAGGCCGTGGGCGAGTCGCAGGTGCTGCTGAAGAACAGCGAGAACCTGCTGCCGCTCGCCCCCTCGGGCAACATCTACGTGGCCGGGCGCAACGCCGACAACATCGGCAACCAGGCCGGCGGCTGGACCATCCAGTGGCAGGGCGTGTCGGGCGACACCATCCCCGGCACGACGATCCTGGAGGGGATCCGTGAGGTCGCTCCCGCCGCGAACGTGACCTTCAGCGCCGATGGGTCGGCGCCGGTAGGCGACGCGGACGTCGGCATCGTGGTCGTCGGCGAGACGCCGTACTCCGAGGGGTTCGGGGATGTCGGCGGGCCCGAGTGCGGCTTCTGCACCCCGGCCCAGCTGGAGGAGAAGTCGCTGTCGCTGCTGCCCGGGGACAAGGCGGTCATCGACACGGTGTGCGGCGCGATCGACAAGTGCGTGGTGCTCGTGGTGTCGGGCCGGCCGCAGGTCCTCACCGACCAGCTCTGGGAGATGGACGCGCTGGTTGCCTCCTGGCTGCCCGGCAGCGAAGGAGCCGGAGTCGCCGACGTGCTGTTCGGACAACAAGCCTTCCGAGGCCGGCTCTCGGTGACCTGGCCGGCCAGCGAGGACCAGGTGCCCATCAACGTGGGCGACCGGAACTACCACCCGCTGTTCCCCTATGGCTGGGGCATACGGCCCGGGGTGGTGGACGCCGCCACCCAGCTGCAGGACCAGGTCATCGCCGGTCAGGCCCCGGACGACTGGGCCACGCAGATCGCAGCCACGCCATGAGGGCGAGACGGGCGGCCGGCCTGGCTGCCCTCTCGCTGCTGCTGGTCCTCACGCCGGCCGGTGTCTCGCTTCCCCGGGTGGGAGCCCAGGTGCCGCCCTACAAGGATCCGTCGCTGCCGATCCCGACCCGGGTCAACGACCTGCTGGGTCGGATGACCCTGGACGAGAAGCTGGGCCAGATGACCCAGGCCGAGCGACAGGCCGCTTCCCCCACCGATGTGCGGGACAACCGGCTGGGCTCGATCCTGTCCGGTGGGGGCTCGGCGCCTTCTCCGAACAACGCGACGTCGTGGGCCAACATGTACGACGCCTACCAGAACGCCGCGACCGGGAGCCGGCTGGGGATCCCGATCATCTACGGCGTGGACGCGGTCCACGGCCACAACAACGTGGTCGGAGCCACGATCTTCCCGCACAACATCGGGTTGGGCGCCACCCGCAACCCCACGCTGGTACAGCAGGTCGGTCGGGCCACTGCGGAAGAGGTGTCGGGGACCGGCATCGACTGGGACTTCGCGCCGTGCCTGTGCGTGGCTCGCAACGATCGCTGGGGCCGTACGTATGAGTCCTACAGCGAGGACCCCGCCGTTGGTAGTTCGCTGACCACCTACGTGACCGGGTTGCAGGGCACCAGTTTGGGAGCATCGCCGGCGTCGGTGCTGGCCACGGCCAAGCACTACCTGGGTGACGGCGGCACCACCGGCGGGGTCGACCAGGGCAACACCCAGCTCAGCGAGGCCGACCTCAGGGCCATCCACCTGCCGCCGTTCCGAGCCGCCATCCAGCGGGGCGTCGGCTCGGTGATGATCTCGTACAACTCGTGGAACGGCGTCAAGCTCCACGGCAACTCGTTCCTCATCAATACGTTGCTGAAGGGTGAGCTCGGCTTCTCGGGGTTCGTGGTCTCGGACTGGAACGGCATCGACCAGATCGACGGCCAGGGAGGGTTCACCGCCGCCGAGGTCCGCACCGCAGTCAACGCCGGCATCGACATGGTCATGGTGCCGTTCGAGTGGCGGAACTTCATCTCCACGCTGCGGTCCGAGGTGCAGGCCGGGCGGGTGTCGATGAGCCGCATCGACGACGCCAACCGGCGCATCCTCACCAAGAAGTTCGAGCTCGGGTTGTTCGAACGGCCGCTCACCGACCGTTCATGGACGTCGACCGTGGGCAGTTCCGCCCACCGCACGCTGGCCCGCCAGGCCGTGCGGGAGTCGCAGGTCCTGCTGAAGAACCGCTTCGGTGTGCTGCCGTTGCCCAAGACCGCCCCGAAGTACTTCGTGGCCGGTCGGAACGCGGACGACATCGGTCGCCAGAGCGGCGGCTGGACCATCTCCTGGCAGGGCGGCAGCGGAAACGTCACCCCGGGCACGTCGATCCTGTCCGGAATCCGGGCGGCCGTGTCCCCTGGGACCACCGTCACCTACAACGTCGACGGAAACGGCATCGACGGGACCTACAAGGCCGCCATCGCGGTGGTGGGGGAAGCGCCGTATGCCGAGGGAGCGGGCGACCGTCCCGGGTCGATGAGCCTCGATCAGACAGACCTCGCAGCTTTGTCGCGGCTGCGGGCGTCGGGTGTGCCGGTGGTTGTGGTGCTGGTATCGGGCCGGCCGCTCGACATCGCCGGGGAGCTGGGCGGCTGGGATGCGCTCATCGCCGCCTGGCTGCCCGGCACCGAGGGTCGGGGCGTGGCCGACGTGCTGTTCGGCGACTACGACCCGACGGGCAAGCTGCCCATGACGTGGATGCAGTCGGCCTCCCAGCAGCCCATCAACGCCGGCGACGGCAAGCCCGCCCTGTTCCCGTTGGGCGCTGGGGACCGGTTCCCGGCCACCCAGAACCCGTACAACCTGGTTGGTGCGGCCTACTACGACGAGCAGAGCGGCACGTTGCTGGAACGCTGCACCGACGGCGGCTGCGGCCAGAACGTGGGCTGGATCCGTGGCGGCGACTTCCTCGGCTACTACGGGGTGGACTTCGGTGCCGCGTCGCCAGCCTCGGTGTCCGCCCGGATCGCCTCCGGGTCCGGGGTGAGCGGCACGATCGAGTACCGCCTGGACAGCACTGGTGGTCCCTTGGTCGCCACGGTGCCGGTGTCCAACACCGGCGGCTGGCAGAGCTGGGTCACCCGCTCGGCGAACCTCTCCTCGGGCGCAACCGGGGTGCACCGGGTCTATCTCGTGTTCAGGTCCTCGTCGACGTCGGACTTCGTCAACATCAACTGGTTCCAGTTCGCCCACTAGGACCGCGGCTTGCGGACGCGGGCAGCGAAGAAGATCGGTACCTCGCGGTACAGCGGGTTCTGCTGAGCGAGGCGGGTCGAGGCCGGTGGCTCCTCGACCCGCTCGACCTGGAACCCGCGGTCCAAGAGGGTGTTCAGGTACGTGCCCAGCGTGCGATGGTGGTTCCCGGCCCTCCGGACACCGTTGGGGTTCGAGGACCGCCAGAACCGCTCGTCGAAGTAGCCGGTGATCCGGACGCCCGGGCGCCCGTCGGCTCCCCGATCGATGACGGCGTCGGGAACCAGCACGCACGGGTGGCCGATCACGAACACGAACCAGCCGTGCGGTTTGAGCACCCGATGGATGGCGACGATCGTGGCGTCCAGGTCCGGAATGTCCATCAACCCCAGCTGGCAGACGGCACCGTCGAAGCTCGTGTCCTCCATGGAGGCCAGCGTCTGCGCATCGTCGTGCACATACGAGATCCGGTGGTCCTGAGTCCGCTGCCGGGCCAGCTCGAGCATCGCCTCCGACGAGTCAACGCCCACGATGTCCGTGGCCCCAGCACCAGCCAACGCCCGTGTAGCGAGCCCCTGCCCACAA
>DASXTK010000221.1:0-10992 GCA_036505485.1 Acidimicrobiales bacterium | reverse complement strand
TCAGATGACGCCCCTCGCTGCACCGTGACGACTTGAAACCGCTGGTGGGTTCCTGCGTCGCCCCGGCACACCGAGGAACGCCCCTGACTCGCCGTGAGAACGTAAACGTCACCTGATGGGGCACTAGCCCTCGACTCGTGTCGGTGATGGTCTCGCGCGTACCCTCGGCGGGCGTGGAGAGCGTCACTGCAGTTGCGGCTACCGACACACCAGTCGTCGACCCTGAAGCCGCGGCGCGGCGGGCTTTTTCGACGTCGATGCTGGTTTCGGCGACTCGCTGCTTGCTCACCTACATCGTCTTGCCGTTCGTGGCTCCGGTGTTCGGCATCGCCGCCGACGTGGGGCCGGGGCTCGGTATCACCATCGGGTTGGTGGCGGTCGGATCCAACGTGCTCACGATCCGAAGGTTCCACCGTGCCCACCACCGCTGGCGGTGGGGCTACACCGCCATCGCGGTATGCGTGATCGCCATGCTGGCGGTGCTCATGGTCCGAGACATCAGCGACCTGCTGGGCTGACGAGACAACATGCTGCGAGACCTGCGAAGGCTGGGCTGGTTCGCTCTGGGCTGGACTGCCGTGGCGCTGGGGATCGTCGGCATCGTCGTCCCGGGCCTGCCCACGACCGGGTTCTTCGTGCTGGCCGCCGCCAGCTTCGCCCGATCGAGTCCCCGCTTCGAGCAGTGGGTGCTCGACCTGCCCAAGGTCGGACCGATGGTGCGGGACTACCGGGCCGGGCTTGGCATGCCCCGACGGGCCAAGGTGATGGCCATCGCCATGATGCTGACCGCGTGCTCGATCAGCTCGGTGGTCACGGGCTCGGTTCCGCTCGCCGCGGTGATCCTCGGGTCCGGTTTGGCCGGCGCCTACTACGTGACCTGGCGAGTCCCCACCCGAGAGGCCGTGCTCCGCACAAGGTGACCCACCGACCTGGGTAGGGTCGGATCATGGCCACTAGCAGCACGTCCGGTTCGGGTCGTCTCCAGGTGGGCGACCGGAGCTACGAGTACTTCCCGCTACCGCTTCCCGCCGTCGAGCGGCTCCCGTACTCGCTGAAGGTCTTGTTGGAGAATCTGCTGCGCCACAACGACGGCGTGCAGGTTACCGACGACGACATCGCCGCCCTCGCCTCCTGGACCGGAGGACGGGACCCGGCTACCGGCCAGCACATCGACCGCGAGATCGCCTTCCTCCCAGCGCGGGTCCTCATGCAGGATTTCACCGGTGTCCCGGCCGTGGTGGATCTCGCCGCCATGCGCCACGCCGTGGCCGAGCGCCGAGGCGACCCCCAGAGCCTGGATCCGCTCATCCCCGCCGACCTGGTGATCGATCACTCGGTGCAGGTCGACGTCTATGGCCGCGCCGACGCCCTGGTCCGCAACGCCGAGCTCGAATACAAGCGGAACCTGGAGCGGTATCAGTTCCTGCGCTGGGGTCAGCAGGCCTTCGGGCGCTTCCGGGTGGTCCCGCCGGCCACCGGCATCTGCCACCAGGTCAACCTGGAGTACCTGGCCACGGTGGTCGCCACCCGCAACGGCATGGCGTTCCCCGACACCCTGGTCGGCACCGACTCCCACACCCCCATGGTCAACGGACTGGGTGTGGTCGGCTGGGGCGTGGGCGGGATCGAGGCCGAGGCCGCGCTGCTGGGCCAGCCCATCTCGATGCTCATCCCCGAGGTGGTCGGGTTCAAGCTCTCGGGCGAGCTGCCCGACGGCACCACCGCCACCGACCTGGTCCTCACGGTCACCAACCTGCTGCGGACTCACGGCGTGGTCGGGAGGTTCGTCGAGTTCTACGGGCCAGGCGTGGCCAACGTCCCGCTGGAGAACCGGGCCACCATCGGCAACATGTCGCCGGAGTACGGCTCGACCATCACGATCTTCCCCATCGATGCCGAGACATTGCGGTACCTGCGGTTCACCGGTCGCTCCGACGAGCGGGTGGCGTTGGTCGAGGCCTACGCCAAGACCCAGGGCCTGTGGCACGAACCGACCGCCGAGCCGACCTTCACCGAGACCCTGGAGCTGGACCTGTCCACGGTCGAGCCATCGATCGCCGGCCCGTCCCGCCCCCAGGATCGGGTGCCGCTGCGGGAGGCCAAGGCCCGTTTCGCCACCGCGCTGGTCGGCTCGCTGCCCGAAGGGTCCGCCGGGTCCACCCCGGTGACGTTGACGGTCCGCAACGGCACCTACGACGCCGCGGACGCGGCGTCCTTCCCGGCCAGCGATCCCCCCGCGGCCATCCTCCACAGCGCGGACCAGAACCACGAACCCGAGCCCGAGCAGACCGAGCCGGCAGAGCCGGAAGACACGGCAGGAGCCGACGAAACCACCGCGACAACCCCAGCCGATCGGCCCCGGGCCCAGGTGCCGGTCAGCCTGAACGGCGCCAGCTTCGACCTCGACCACGGCCACGTCGCCATCGCCGCCATCACCAGCTGCACCAACACCTCGAATCCCCAAGTGATGGTGGGCGCCGGTCTGGTCGCCCGCCGGGCGGTCGAGCACGGGCTCCAGACCAAGCCGTGGGTGAAGACCTCCCTTGCTCCCGGATCGAAGGTGGTCGTCGACTACCTCGATCGGGCCGGCCTGCTGCCCGACCTCGACAAGTTGGGCTTCAACGTGGTCGGTTTCGGCTGCACCACCTGCATCGGGAACTCCGGCCCGCTGCCCCCACCGATCGCCCAGGCCGCCGACGAGCACGGGCTGGCCCTGGTGTCGGTGCTGTCGGGCAACCGGAACTTCGAGGGGCGCATCAACCCGGACGTCCGCATGAACTACCTGGCCTCGCCGCCGCTGGTCGTGGCCTACGCCCTGGCCGGAACCATGGACATCGACCTGACCACCGAGCCCCTAGGCACCGATCCCGCCGGGAAACCGGTGTTCCTGGCCGATCTGTGGCCCTCTCCGGCCGAGGTCAACGCGGTCGTCGAGTCGGCGCTCGAAAGCGAGATGTTCCGCACCGCCTATGGCCAGGTGTTCGACGGCGACGACCAGTGGCGGGCGCTGCCGGTTCCCGCCGGCGGGGCCTACGCCTGGGACGACGCCTCCACCTATGTGCGGCGGCCCCCGTACTTCGACGGCTTGTCCACCGAACCGGCCGCCCTGACCGACATCGTCGACGCCCGGGCCCTCGCGGTGCTGGGCGACAGCGTGACCACGGACCACATCTCGCCGGCCGGGTCCATCCATCCCGACAGTCCGGCGGGCCGCTGGCTCATCGAGGCCGGCGTCGCCCCTGCGGACTTCAACTCCTACGGAGCCCGGCGGGGCAACCACGAGGTGATGATCCGCGGCACGTTCGCCAACCGGCGGATCCGCAACCGGCTGGCCCCGGGGACCGAGGGTGGGGTGACCATCCATCAGCCGTCGGGCGAGCAGATGACCATCTACGACGCCGCCGTGCGCTACCGCGAGGAGGGTGTGCCGCTGGTGGTCCTGGCCGGCAAGGAGTACGGCTCGGGATCGTCACGCGACTGGGCGGCCAAGGGCACGGCCCTGCTCGGGGTCCGGGCGGTGGTGGCCGAGAGCTTCGAGCGGATCCACCGGTCCAACCTGATCGGCATGGGCGTGCTGCCGTTGCAGCTCGCCGCCGGCGCGACCTGGGACACCCTGGGGATCAGCGGAACCGAGCAGTTCACGATCCTGGGGCTGGCCGGCGTCGACCCCACCGAGCTGATCGGCGCCCCGCTCACCGTCGCCGCCGACGGCCGGGACATCCCGGTCACCGTCCGCATCGACACCGTGGTCGAGGCCGCCTACTACCACCACGGCGGCATCCTCCCGTACGTCCTGCGTCAGCACCTGACCCGTTCCTGACCCCGGGTCTTTGAAGAAAGATGGTTGGAATCCAACCATCTTTCTTCAAAGAAGGCGGGACGTTCACGGAACCAAAGCGGCACCCCTAACCGTTGAGACGGTGTCCCGGTACGGGCACGAGGGACTTGGGGGAGGGGCATGTCTGGGCGCAGGGGTCGGGTGTTGTCGTGTCTTGTCGCGCTGCTGGTGGTGGTCGCGGCCTGCGAGCCAACTCGGGACGTCTATGACAACGCGGGCCGTTTGCGCGCGGTCACTGATCCGGACGGTGACACCGCGGTCTACAGCTACGACGCCGTCGGGAACATCACCGGGGTCGAGGGCTACTCCTCCGACGACCTCTCGCTGATCGAGTTCTCGCCTCGGCGAGCCGACGTCGGCGACGAGGTGGTCATCCAGGGCACCGGGTTCGCCGACCAACCGGCCGGCAACACGGTCAAGTTCGACGGTATGCCGGCCACGGTCAACCGCGCCGGCCCGCTCGAGCTCCGGGTCACCGTCCCGGCCGGGGCCACCTCCGGGTCGATCACGGTCACCACCGCGGCCGGCACCACCACCAGTGCCGCAGATTTCACGGTCGCGCCCAACCGCGCCCCCCGGATCACCGGGCTCTCGGCCGCCGTGGCCGGAGTCGGGGACCAGGTGACGATCAACGGCAGCAACTTCGAAACGGATCCGCTGTCGAACGCAGTCCTCCTCAACGACTCGCTGTACGCGCCCGTCGCGACCGCGCAACCGGCCCAGCTGGGTATCGTCGTCCCGCCCCGAGGGACGTCCGGCCCGGTCTCGGTAGCCACCCCGGAGGGGGCCGCCGCGTCCACGGACTACCTGTTCGTCCCGCCCGAGCGGTTCGCCGCCACCGCTGTCGACTTCACCGCCCAAGCCGACCTGGAGGCAACCACCGCGGTCACCCTCGGCACCGCCGGCAAGGTCGGTCTGGTGGTGTTCGACGGCCAGGCCGGGCACCGGGTGAGCCTCGACTTCGCCGACGAGACGTTCCAGGACTGCGGCTTCAAGGGGAGCCTGGTCGACCCGAGCGGCGCCGAGCAGCCGTTCGATTGGTGCCCGAAGGTCGAAGGCCCGCTCGAGCTGACAAAGTCGGGCCGGTACACGGTCGTGGTGGAGGGTGTCGTGTCGGCCGGCACCGTGAACGTGACCGTCCACGACGTGCCCCCCGATGTCCACGGCGACCTGGTGATCGACGGGGATCCCGTCACCGTCGGGATCCAGGCCATCGGACAGGTGGCCGAGCTCTCCTTCGACGGTGATGCCGGTCAACGCCTGAGCCTCACCATGACCGGCACCAGCTTCGGGACGCCGGACTTCATGGTCACCGACCTGCTCGGACCTGATGGGTCGTCGCTCGACTCCCGCAGCTTGTCCGGTGAGCTCCTGGGCCCGATCGACCTGCCCGCCGACGGGACCTACCGCGTCCGGCTGGATCGACTTCGGCCGTGGATCACCACCGGCGTCACCGGTTCGGTGACGTTCCGGCTGCTCGAGGTCCCGCCCGACATCCATCGCCCGATCACCCTCGACGGCGACCCCGAGACCGTGGACATCAGGGTTCCGGGCCAGAACGGGGACCTGTCGTTCACCGGCCACACCGGCGACCGGGTGAGCGTCTCGCTCACCGACATCAACTTCACGTGGGCCCTGGTCAGCCTGCTGGCGCCCGACGACACCGAGCTCTGGTCCGGCTGGATCGGGGGCTTCACGTCCGAGGCGTTCTTCGATCCCGAGGCCTTGCCGGCCGATGGCCAGTACCGCATCGTCATCGACCCCATCGACGGGATCGGGGCGGTCACCGCCCAGGCGTTCACCGTGCCGCCGGACATCACCGGAACCGTGGTGGTGGGCGGCGCTCCGGCAAGGGTCACCATCGCCGCGCCGGGCCAGACCGCGTCCTACACCTTCACCGCGACCGCGGGTGATCCGCTGGGCGTCTTCATCACCGACTTCGATCCCGGGGCCGGCTTCGCGATCTGGGACGTGAGCTTGTTCGCCCCGGACGGAACGTTTCTTGCCAACGATGGCCCGGGGGAGCCGATCCGCATCGCCTCGCTGCCGCAGAGCGGCACCTACCGGATCGTGATCGACCCGTTGGGGACTTCGACCGGCGCCGCCACCTTGACCGTGCGGAACCTGCCGCCCGACATCACCGGCGAGATCGTGCCGGGCGGCGATCCGGTCCCGATCGACTTCACCATCCCGGGCCAGACCGCCACACTGACCTTCGACGGCACCGCGGGCCAGCGGGTGAGCTTCGCGGTCGACGACTCGACCCTCGTCGGCCATGACGTGCGGATCCTCGGCCCGGATGGGGACGAAGGGTCGCCGTACTACGGGACGGTGGGCGGCCCGTACGTCCTGCCGGTGGACGGGCAGTACCGCGTCCAGGTGATCCCCTATCCCCCCACCGGGACGGGCTCCCTGC
This sequence comes from Acidimicrobiales bacterium, assembly GCA_036505485.1. Classification (GTDB taxonomy): domain Bacteria; phylum Actinomycetota; class Acidimicrobiia; order Acidimicrobiales; family VFJN01; genus DASXTK01. The sequence continues at coordinate 4,738 of DASXTK010000221.1, read as the reverse complement.
TGTTCCGGCTGTTCGACACCCCGCCGGACGTCACCGGCGAGCTGGCCCACGACGGCACCCCGGTGCCCGTCAACCTCGAGGCGCCGGGCCAGGCCGGTCGGCTGACGTTCCAGGGCACCGCCAACCAGCGGGTCAGCCTGGCCGCCGTCGACTACTACGGCGATGTCACCGTCCGGGCCCCCGATGACAGCGTGATCCTGGACCAGCAGGTACCGGGCGCGGGCACATGGCCGCTCGTGCTGCCGGCCACCGGGACCTACGTGGTCGACATAGCCGAGTCGTCCCTGTTCGACCCCGACACCTTCAACTGGCTCCCCCAGTCGGCGAGCTTCCGGCTCTTCGACCTGCCCCCCGACACCGGCGGGACGATCGTGGTCGACGGCCCGTCGGTGCCGATCAACATCACCGCGCCCGGACAGACCGTCGACTTGACCTTCGCCGGCACCGCCGACCAGAAGGTGAGCCTGTTCGCCTCCGACCGCACCTTCCCCGACTTCTCGGCCGGTGTTCAGCTGGTCGCGCCTGACGGGACGAGCCTGGGCCGGCGCTTCCTCGGCGGCATGCCCGTCAACGACGTGCTGCCCCAGACCGGCACCTACCACCTCGTCATCGGGCAGTACCCGGGGCAGGAGCCGGCGGTCGGCTCAGCCATGTTCCAGATGTTCAACGTTCCCCCGGACGTCAGCGGCTCGATCGCGCCCGGAGGGGCGCCGGTAGCCGTGCACCTGGCCGTGGTCGGCCAGGCGGCCGAGCTGACCTTCAGCGGCACCGCCGGGCAGCGGGTGAGCCTGGTTCCCTCCGGCAACACCATCCCGACGAACTCGGCCCTGGTGAGCGTGCGGGCTCCGGACGGCAGCAGCATCGTCACAACGTTCTTCGGCTACGTGGTCGGGCCGGTGACCCTGCCCGCGGACGGGATCTATCGACTGCGCATCGACCAGTACCGCGCCGCGACTCAGATGGCCACGGGTGATGTCACCCTCACCATGTTCAACGTCCCACCCGATGTCAGCGGCGGCGCACTGACGCCGGGCGGGAGCCCGGTGACGGTGACCCTCACGGTCCCCGGCCAAGCAGCCGAGCTGACCTTCGCCGGCACCACCGGACAACAGCTCAACCTGGAGCTCTCCGGCACCACCTTCCCGGCGACCTCGGCTTGGGTGCGGGTGTTCAAGCCCGACGGAACGGCCCTCGCCTCGGCCTTCCCCAACGGCGTCATCGGGCCGATGACCTTGCCGGCCGACGGCACCTACAACGTGCGGGTCCTGCAGCGGATCGACTCGACGACCGGAGCCGTTGGGTCGCTGACGTTGCGGCTCACCACCGCGACCGGTGCCGCGGCTACGGCCGCCGCCGCCGTGCCCGAGGAGGAGCCCCAGATCGACGAGCGAGTCGACCTGCCCGACCCGCCGCCGCTGGTCGATCCGAACCTCGCGGTCGAGCGAGTGCGGGACGCCGCCCTGGCGCAAGCCGCACCGCGGGAAGCCGGCGCTCCTCCCATCGGCGCCGTCGCCGGAGCCATGGCCGCCGCTGAGGGACCGGAACCGCCCCAGCTGATCTCCCGGGTATCAGGCACGGTCCTCGGCCTCGATGGCGCCGGTCTGTCCGGCGTGACGGTCTCGGTCGAGGGGCAGCAGGGCACAACAGACGCGACCGGGGCTTTCGTCCTGGAGCTGCGGAACCTGGCGTCGGGTCGTCACGAGCTCGTCGTGGACGGCAGCTCCGCCAACACCGCCAATGCCTCCTACGGGACCTTCGTCCTGGGGGTCGACGTGGTGGAAGGCGGCACCGTCCCCCTGGCCCAGACGGTGTGGATGCCCCAGCTCGACACCGCCCACACGGTGACCCTCCACTACCCGCTCACCGAAGAAGTGGTGGTCACGACGCCGGCGATCCCCGACCTCGAGGTGCGCATCCCGGCCGGGAGCGAGATGAGGGACCTGGCCGGCAACCTGGTGACCGAGGTCGGCATCACCCCGATCCCGATGGACAAGACCCCGTTCCCCTTGCCGGACAGCGCCACCCCCACCCGCTACTTCACCATCCAACCCGGCGGCGCCACGATCAGCCCAGGCGGCTTCACGGTCGTCCAGCCCAACGCCGGCGGCGACCCCACGGGCGCGTGGTTCTCGCTGTACGACTACTCCCCGGCCAACGGCTGGTACGTGGCCGGCACCGGCGAGGTCGGCGCGGACGGGAGCCAGATCGTCCCGCACGCCGGCGTGGCGTTCAATCGATTCACTGGCGTGGTGGCCGACGGGGTGGGCTACATGGCCCCGCCGGAGGGCCCGAGCGTGGGGGCCGGTGGGAACCCGGTCGACCTGGCGACGGGTTTGTTCGTCTTCAGCGCCACCGACCTGGCCGTTCCCGACGTCCTGCCCATCTCGCTGAGTCGCAGCTATCGGCCCGAGGACGACGCCGTCCGGGCCTTCGGCCGCGGCTCGGCTTTGTCCTTCGACCTGCGGATATGGACGGTCTGGCCCAATGCCGAGGCTGACCTCATCCTCCCCACCGGGGTCCAACTTCGCTTCCAGCGGATCACACCGGGGCAGGGGTCCGCGGGCGCGGTGTTCGAGCACACCGACACACCGACGGAGTTCTTCGGATCTCGTCTCACCCGCACCGAGTCCGGCTGGGATCTCACCCTCACCAGCGGCGCGACCTACGAGTTCGGCCTCAACACACCGGTGCAGGCGCTGCGCGACACCAACGGCAACCGGCTCGTCCTGCAGCGGGCCGATGGCAACGAGGGCTGGCTCTCTCGTCGGGCGTCGGGCAACGTCACCCGGATCTCCTCGCCCAGCGGGCGCTGGGTCTCGCTGAGCTACGACGACCAGAACCGGATCAGCCAGGCCCAGGACCACACCGGCCGGACCGTCAGCTACGCCTATGACTCCGAGTCCCGGTTGCAGACTGTCACCGACCCCGCCGGCCGACAGAGCAGCTACGGCTATGACCCCCAGGGCCGGATCACCACGATCACCGGGCCGAGCGGGGTCGTCTCCCTGACCAACGCCTACGACACGGACGGCCGCATCGCCAGCCAGAGCGGCGCCGACGGCGAGACCGTCTCGTTCACCTACGACACCGACATGTCGGGCGAGGTAACGCGCACCGAGGTGACCGATCCCCGAGGGATCGTGCGCGGGGTCGACTTCGACCGCGGCTACTGGGTGCGGGACACCGCGGCGGTCGGGTCCGCGTTGGAGCAGTCGACGAGCGTGGAGCGGCACCCGGTCAGCCGGCAGATCCTGGCCAACATCGACCACGCCGGCCGCCGGACCGAGTTCACCTACGACGCCCGCGGCAACCAGACGTCGGTCACGGTGTTGGCGGACACGCCCGACGCGGTGACCACCACAACGACGTACGACCCGGTCTTCCACAAGGTCGCCTCCCGAACCGACGCCCTAGGACGGACGACGACCTTCGCGTACGACGACAACGGGAACCAGATCTCCGAGACCGGCCCGGACGGAGTCACGGTCAGCTCCACCTACGACGACCAGGGACGGGTGGTCTCGTCCACCGATCCTCTGGGCAACACCACCGAGTTCGCCTACGAGCACCTGCACCGCGTCACCGCGACCGACGCTCGGGGTCTGGTGACGAGCCAGTTCATCGACGCCGCGGGCCGGCAGGTGGCGTCCACCGATGCGACCGGTGGCGAGTCGCGCTCCACCTATGACGTCCTCGATCGGGCCAAGACCAGCACCGATGCCGCGGGTGCCGTGACGAGCTTCGACTACGACACCGACGGCAACCTCACCTCGCTCACCGACGCCAACGGGCACGCGACCACGTACACCTATGACGAGATGGGTCGGGTCCTGACCTACACCGACCCGCTCGGGGCGTCCGGCGGCTACGACTACGACCCGGCCGGCAATGTGGTCGCGAGCACCGATCGGCGCGGGGTCCGTACCACCTATGCCTACGACGACCTGGGGAACCTCACCACCACGGCCTACGGGGTCACCGAGTCCGGCGCCGAGTCGACCATCGACTACAGCTACAGCGCCCTTGGGCTCCCCAGCGACATCGACGATTCGGCGTACGGAACCCAGCACTTCGACTACGACGTCCTCGACCGGCTCTCGGGGGAGACCTCACCGCAGGGCCACGTCACCTACAGCTACGACGTCGCCGGTCAGCTGAAGACCCTGAACATCGCGGGCGGACCGTCCAACACCTACGACTACGACGGAGCGGGACGGCTGTCCGCCCTGACCCAGGGCTCGCTCGTCGTCCGTGCCCACCGGAACGCGGTCGGCCAGGTCACGGCGCTCGACCTCCCCAACGGCGTCACCGGGGCCTTCACCTACGACGACTTCGGGGCGCTGACCAAGATCAGCTATGAGAGCAGCGGTCGAACGCTGGGCGACATCGCTTACGGCTACGACCGCTTCGGCCGGCGCGGCACGGTCAGCGGCAGCCTGGTATCGACCCCGGCGCCTCCGGCGCTGGACTCGGCCAGCTACGACGAGGCCAACCGGCTGAGGGCCCGGGACGCCACCGACTACGTGTACGACGCCGCCGGCAACCTCCTCGGCGACGGCACCAACACCTACACGTGGAACGCCCGGGGCCAGCTCAGCTCCATCAGCGGTCCTATGAACGCCACCTTCAGCTACGACCCGTCTGGTCGTCGGGCCAGCAAGACCGTCGGCGGCATGACGACCAGCTATCTGTACGACGGCGCCAACATCCTCCAGGAGAACCGGGAGGGGGAGTCCCA
>DASXTK010000220.1:0-1703 GCA_036505485.1 Acidimicrobiales bacterium | reverse complement strand
GCCAGCAGATAGCTGGCCACATTCACGAAGTCGACCGCGGTGACCCGGCCCGCCTCGGTGTGCACCCGGGCGACGACGCGACCAGAGGGAACATCGATCCTCACCTCGGTCGCCCCGCCGGCGGCGGCCTGGACCCGGCCCGTCTCCACGGCCCACGCGCCAAGGGCGATCGTCCCGTGACCACAGGCGGTGGAGAACCCGTCCTTGTGCCAGAACGGGACCCCCAAGTCGGCGCCCGGATCGTCGGGTGGGGTGAGGAAGCCGCCGTACATGTCGGCGTGGCCGCGCGGCTCCAAGCACAGCAGCTTGCGCAGCCCGTCCGCCTGCGGGTTCTGGATGGCGCGGACCCGACGCTCGGCCACGGTGGAGCCCGGCAGGTCGACCGGCGAGGCAGCGACGATGCGGAACGGCTCCCCACCGGTGTGGTAGTCAACCGTCGAGACAGCGTGGAACAAGAGCGCAGTCATCGGTCCCTTCCCCACCTCGAGCCTGGCCGCAGCTGCGGGTCAGCGCCCCAGCCTAGCTGGGCGTCATCTGTCGTCGTCGAATGTCGGGTCCGTGGTGCTCACCTGGTTCATCCTACTGTTGTTCGAACATGTGTTCGTCTAGGCTACCGGGCATGCCCGTTTGGGAAGCCTACGACCCCACCCTGTCCCGGCCGATCGCCGCCCCGCTGGAGCAATGCGCCGAGCTGCTCAGCGTCGACCTGGACGCCATCCGCCAGGCGGCCGCCCACGTCGAGCCTTACCTGCGGATCGACGGCACCAAGGTCTGGAGCCTGATGCAGCTGGAGCGGCACCTGCGCCCCGACGCCTACGGCCGGGTCCGCGGCGGGTATGTCGCCCGCCGCCGGCCCCGGGCCAGCGGGACCGTCAGCCGGTGACCGGCGCGGGGAGACACTGCTCGTTCTGCGGTTCCACCAGTGGACCCTTCGCCGAGGTGGAGGGCTGTTCACGGTGCTGATCTGTATCCCCTGCCTGGAGGTCCGCCAGGCCCAACCGGACACCCGCCTCGGCCTTCACGGCCCCGGCCCGTATCCGGTGATGACCCGGGCGGAGATGCGGGAGAGTTTGGCGTTGCTGCCCAGCCGGGTGTTGGCAAGGCGGTGGCCAACCGCCAGGTCATCGCGTCATGCGCCAGCGGCTGGCGGCTGGTGAGCAGGCAGACGGCCACCGAGAATGACGTGCGCTCCCAGCCGACACGGGTCCGTGCGCCAACCGCCCTCGACAGCCGGACCCCAGGATGGTGAGCGTTGGACAACTGACGGTAATCGTCTTGGCCTCCTGGACGCCTCATCCGTCGCGGATCTCGAGGAGGTCAGCCCACCTTCAGCCCGGGTCCCGGCACCAGCTCGAGCTCGTCGAACCGGAGCACGTCGGCTCCCTTCGGCACGAACGCCGCGATCACTGGTTTCTTGTCCGCCTTGCGGCGCAGGAGTCGGGGTGGCTTCTCGTTCAGGTACTTGTCCCCCCACTGCCGCAGACCGCTGAGGGCGATGTTGAGGTCGCGGCCCTTGGCGGTGAGTCGGTACTCGTAGCGGGTCGGTCGCTCGCTGTAGGGGATGCGCTCGAGCACGCCCTCGCCGACGAGCCGGTTCAACCGGTCGGTGAGGACGTTGCGGGCGACCCCCAGGCTCTCCTGGAGCTCGTCGAAGCGGCGAATCCCGAGGAACACGTCGCGGATGATCAGCAGCGTCCAGCGCT
>DASXTK010000219.1:0-6347 GCA_036505485.1 Acidimicrobiales bacterium | reverse complement strand
TCTGTGGCCCACCATGAAGTACGTGATCTGTGTTCCCGACGGATGCGCCGACGAGCCGTTGGCCGAGCTGGATGGCCGGACCCCGCTGGAAGCGGCGGCCATGCCCAACCTGGCCAAGCTGGCGGCCCGCGGCGAGGTCGGTCGGGCCGCGGTGATCCCCCTGGGGATGCCGCCCGGCAGCGATGTGGGGAACATGTCGATCCTGGGCTACGACCCGGCCCGCTACCACACCGGTCGAGCGCCGATCGAGGCCGCGGCCATGGGGCTGCGGCTGGAGCCCGACGAGGTGGCCTTCCGCTGCAACCTGGTCACTGTGGGCGGCGAGCGGGGCAACGGCAACGACGGCCTGATGGTCGACTTCGCCGGGGGCCATCCGTCGACCGAGCAGGCGGCCGAGGTCATCGAGGCTCTCGACGCCGAGCTGGGATCAGGCGCTGGGGCCGAGGTGACCTTCCATCCCGGCGTGCAGTACCGGCACATCCTCGTCGCCCCGGAGTCCTGGGCCGATGCCGACTGCCGGCCCCCGCACGATCTCACCGGGAGGCCGGCGATCATGCCCAGCGGCCCGGCTGCCACCCGGCTGATCGAGCTGATGGACGCGAGCCGCGCCGTGGTGTCCCGGTTCGGGCTGGCCGCCAACCAGATCTGGCTCTGGGGCCAGGGCCACGCCCCGCAGCTGCCGTCGTTCGCCGATGCATCCGGAGGCAAGACCGCGGCGCTGTGCACCGCGGTGGATCTCATCCGGGGCCTGGGACGGCTCACGGGCATCGAGGTGGTCGAGGTCGAGGGAGCGACCGGCTGGTTCGACACCAACTACGAGGGGAAGCGTGACGCGGCCCTGCACAGCCTGGCTGGGGGAGCCGACCTGTTCCTGCTCCACGTCGAGGCCACCGACGAGGCCGGACACGCGGGCAACCTCGACGAGAAGATCGCCGCCCTGGAGGCCTGGGACAGCCGCATCCTGTCCGGCCTGGTCGACGGGCTCGACCAGCTCGGACCGTGGCGGCTGCTGCTGCTCCCGGACCATCCCACCCCGGTGAAGCTCCAGACCCACACCAGCGAGCCGGTGCCCTACCTCCTCGTCGATCGCGACAACGACGGTCCGGGGGGTGTGTACTCCGAGCCCGGGACCGCGGCGGCGCCCATCGTTCCCGGCCACGAGCTGTTGGGTCGGCTGCTGGGCGTCGGCTAGTTCAGCGGCGCCGCGCCGAGCGCTCGGTTCGAGAGATCGGACACGAAGTCCCAGGCCCGCAGGCCGAAGAGCAGGGCGAGCACCATGGCGAGCAGCAGCATGGTGGTCCCCACGATCCCCATGAGCTCGCCGGCCCGGGCGCCGGCCTCGCCGCTGTAGGCCCCGCCGCTGGCTTCGATCTCGCGCAGCGCCCGGTGGCCGAAGTAGATGGCCAAGGGGGACAGCAGTCCGCAGGTGGCGAAGCCCAGGATGCCCAGCATCAGGGCGCTGTTGGCGTGCCGGGCCACCGGGGGCAGCCAGGTGTCGATCCGTTCCTCCGCCCGTTCCTCGCTCTCCGGTGCCGGCTCGCTCACATCCGCTCAGGGTAGGCCTCGTTGATTGCGGACTACCGCCGGTTATCGCGCGATGTTTCTTAGGCGGTGGGCGGCGCGCTAAAGTACCGATGGTTCTGCCGGGGGGCACCGCTCCTGACTCAACGTTGAGCGGGTACCGAGCGGCTCCCGTCCTCGGAAGTGGAAGCAGCCCCCTCCTTCGGTACTCCCCGTCAGCGCTCGCACGTCGCATGCACCAGCCACCCAGGCTGTTCGACGCCCGTTAACGGTTTCCCCACATGTCGAGTGAGGTATATCCCCTGATGAGCGTGGAGCCCACGACCTTGGAAAGGTCGGCCCTCGAACGCAAGGACCGTGTAGAGCTCACGACCATCGCCCAAGCTCTCGGTGGTCAGATCCGGCCCCGAGCCCGCAAAGCAGAGATAGTCCAGCTCATTCTGGAGCTGACAGGTGTCGCATCCCCCGACGCCGCGCCCGCTGGAGGTGCGCCCGTGACCGATCACAGCGCTGAAGCGCCAACCCCCGACCAGTCGAGCACGGAGAGTCCCGCCCCGACCCCAGCCCCGGAGGCGAAGTCCAGCGATGCGGACGCGGTGAAGACCGAGGCCGCGCCGTCCAAGTCCGACGACTCCGCCGGCAACGGCGAGACCGCCACCGCCAGCTCGACCTCTACCCCCAGCTCCACCGAGACCGACGCCGGCGACCAGGACACCGCCGACAAGGGTGACCAGGCAGACAAGGGCGACGGCGCAGCCCAGCCCAACGGCAAGTCCGAGCCGCGGAGCGGGCAGCGGAACCAGCGGTCCGAGCCGCGCAACGGTCAGAAGCGTGACGGCCAGGGCGACGGGGGCAAGGGTGATCCGGGCGATGGAGAACAGGGCAACCGTCGTCGCCGTCGTCGGGGTCGCAACCGCGGTGACCAGCCCAGCGCTCCGGTCGAGGAGTTCACCGGCGAGCCGGTCGACGTCGAGGGGTTGCTCGACCTGCGGGACGAGGGCTACGGCTTCCTCCGGGTCAAGGGATCGCTGCCCTCCAAGGACGACATCTACGTGTCGGTCAAGCAGGCCCGGCAGGTCGGGCTGCGCAAGGGCGACCACATCAAGGGCGCCAGCCGTCCGGCCATGCGCAACGAGAAGAACCCGGCGCTGCTGCGCATCGACCTGGTCAACGGGGTCGATCCCGAGCAGGCCCGGGGGCGGCGCAAGTTCGAGGACCTGACCCCGCTGTTCCCCGACGAGAAGCTCAGCCTCGAGACCGGCGACGACCCGGGCAACATGACCGCCCGGATCGTCGACCTGATCTCGCCCATCGGCAAGGGTCAGCGAGGCCTGATCGTGTCGCCGCCCAAGGCCGGCAAGACCACGATCATCAAGCAGATCGTGCGGTCGATCGAGGTCAACAACCCCGAGGTCGTGCTGATCGTCGTGCAGGTGGACGAGCGGCCCGAGGAAGTCACCGACATGCGGCGCTGGCTGCGCAACGAGAGCAGCGAATGCGTGGCCTCCACCTTCGATCGTCCGGCCGACGAGCACACCCAGGTGGCCGAGCTGACCATCGAGCGGGCCAAGCGCCTGGTCGAAGAGGGCAAGGACGTCTGCATCGTGCTCGACGGCATCACCCGTCTGGCCCGGGCCTACAACCTGGCGGCACCGGCAACCGGGCGGATCATGTCCGGTGGTGTCGATTCCGGTGCGCTGTACCCGCCCAAGAAGTTCTTCGGTGCGGCCCGCAACGTCGAGGAGGGCGGCTCGCTGACCATCCTGGCCACGGCGCTCATCGAGACCGGGTCGAAGATGGACGAGGTGATCTTCGAGGAGTTCAAGGGCACCGGCAACATGGAGCTCCGCCTCGACCGGCGGCTGGCCGAGCGTCGGGTGTATCCCGCCATCGACGTCGATGCCAGCTCCACCCGCCACGAGGAGCTGCTGTTCCCCCGCAACCAGCTCAACCTGGTCTGGGCGCTGCGTCGGGTGCTGTCCGGGCTGTCGTCCACCGACGGTGGGAATGCGGCGGCGTTGGAGCTGTTGACTGACCGGATGAAGACCTTCCGTACCAATGAAGAGTTCCTGGCCCAGGTGGCAAAGAACCGCCTCGCAGCTGGATAAGGTGCACGACCTGATGAAAACTGGAATTCACCCCGACTACGTGGTCGCGACGGTGACCTGTTCTTGTGGCAACACCTTCACGACCCGCTCCACCAAGGCCGACCTGCACGTAGAGCTGTGCAGTGAGTGCCATCCCTTCTACACCGGGAAGCAGAAGCTGGTGGACACCGGCGGTCGCATCGACCGCTTCGAGCGCCGTTACGGCACCCGCAAGAAGAAGGCCTGAACACCACTAGTGGCGACGAGCGCCGCGCTGCCTTACGGGCTGCGGCGCTCGATGCCTTGGTCGAGCGGCACTGGGGAATCGACGAGCGGCGTCACCTGTCGTTCGGTCGTGGCGCGGCGCTGATCGCGATCGTCGATCCGTCGTCGCCGGCATCCGGTGCGTCCTGGCTCTACCTGACCGACGAGCCCGAGCGGGGGCTGGGTCCGGTGCTGGTGTGGGCCGACCGTCACCACAGTTCGCCGGTGCACGTTCTGGTCGAGGCGGCGGCACCCCTGCTGGCCCGGCAGGCCGAGCACTTCTCGAGCCCCGAGGTCAGCGTCTGGCAGATCGACGGCGACGAGTTGGTGTCCGCTCCGCCCGCAGCGCTGGCCGAACCGGCTCGATCGAAGCCGGCACCGGAGCTGGTCGATCTGCTCATCGACGCCGGGCTGGAGATCGTGGTCGACGACGGGATCGTCCGAGGCGAGGTCAACGGTCTGGAGGTGGCCCGGATCGGGGACGGGACGCTGGAGGTCGGGGTGGGCGCCGCGGACCGCGAGCTGACCGCCATGCTCCACGGCGACCTGGCGCCGACCGAACAGCTGACACGTGCGGTGGCGATGGTGCGGGAGCTGCGGCGGCCCGACGCACCAGTCCATCCGCTCAACCAGCTGGTCCCTGAACGCTGGCTGCGGACCGTCCTGTGCCGCAATCCCGGTCTGATCGGACTGCGCACGCTCCGCTCGGCCACCACACCGACGCCGAGGCGGGGCCTCCGCGAACCCGATACCGCCGTGGCGCTGGGAGAGTCCCCCGACGGTCAACCCGTGGTTGTGGCCTGCTCGGTCGGCGTCGACGTCGATCTGGTCCCCCGAGCCGCCGACCACCGAGCCGGCCTGAACCCCGAGGCCCAGCTGTGGCTGGTCGTGCCCGAGCGCGACAACCACCCCACCACCCAGCGCCTCGCCGCCAACCTGCGCGAAGCGGCGCTCATCGTGACTGTCCCGGACAACTGGCGGGATCTGTAGGGCCAGGTAGGTACATTCGCTGACTGTGTTGGAGCGCCTCGAAGAGCTGGAGCGTGAGTTCGTGGACGCTGAGGCGCGTCTGGCCGATCCTGCGGTGATCGCCGACCAGAGTCGGTATCAGGCGCTGACCAAGCGCTACCGCGAGCTGGAGGCCATCGTCACCCGCACCCGGGAGCTCCGCCAACGGCAGGAGGACCTGGTCACCGCCCGCGAGATGCTGTCGGGCGCCTCCGGGGACGACCGTGACACGATGCGCACCGAGGTCGACGAGGCCGAGGCCGCCATCATCCGGCTCACCGACGAGATCAAGCTGTTGCTGCTGCCCAAGGATCCCAACGACGAGCGCAACGTCATCGTGGAGATCCGGGGCGCCGAGGGCGGCGAGGAGGCCAACCTCTTCGCCCGTGACCTGTTCGAGATGTACCGCACGTTCGCCGGCCGCCAGGGCTGGAAGGTCGAGCTGCTGGGCAGTGACCCGTCCGAGCGCGGTGGGTTCAACGAGGTCACCTTCATGCTGCGGGGCGATGGCGTGTGGGGACGGATGCAGCACGAGGCCGGTCCCCACCGGGTCCAGCGGGTTCCGGTGACCGAGAGCCAGGGCCGGATCCACACATCGTCGGCCACCGTGACCGTGCTGCCCGAAGCCCAGGAGGTCGAGGTCGAGATCGACCCCAACGACCTGCGCATCGACGTCTATCGCTCGTCGGGTCCCGGGGGCCAGAGCGTGAACACCACCGATTCGGCGGTGCGGATCACCCACCTACCCACCGGCATGGTGGTGTCGATGCAGGACGAGAAGAGCCAGATCCAGAACCGGGCCAAGGCGCTGCAGGTCCTGCGGGCCCGGCTGCTCAAGCTGGAGCAGGACCGTCAGGCCGCCGAGGCCTCGGCCGCCCGTCGGGGCCAGGTCGGCGGGGGCGGCCGGTCGGAGAAGGTCCGCACCTACAACTTCAAGGAGAACCGGGTCACCGACCACCGCATCGGGCTCACGGTCCACAAGCTGGACAAGGTGCTGGCCGGTGAGCTGGACGACGTGAGCGATGCCCTGGTGGCCGACGACCAGGCCCGACGACTGGCCGACGCCACATGAGCCCGTCCGCCCCGGTCCCGGCCCACGATCCGTTCTGTGACCTGCATGCCGCGCCTGGGCGCGGCATGCAGGTCACAGAACGAGGGGAGTCCCCGGCGCCGGCCGCGCCAGGGACGCCGGCGTGGCGTGAGCTGATGGCCGGCGCGTCGGACGCGTTGACCGCGGCCGGGTTCGACAACGCCACGCAGGAGGCCCGATGGCTGGTGGAGCGGGCCGGGGGATTCGAGCCCGGTGAGCTTCACCTGGCCCTCGACGGCCCGGCCACCGTGCGCTCGGCCACCTATCTCCGGCACATGCTGGAACGGCGTCTGGGCGGCGAACCGTTGCAGTACGTGCTGGGTCGCTGGAGCTTCCGCACACTGGACCTGCTGGTCGATTCCCGGGTGTTGATCCCG
>DASXTK010000218.1:0-18933 GCA_036505485.1 Acidimicrobiales bacterium | reverse complement strand
GCGAGGAATGCCTGGGTCACCCGCATCGGTCCAACGGCATTGACCGCCATCGACTCCAGGAGCTCCCCGGGATCAATGTCCGCCAGTCCCGTGCTCGGGAAGAACACCCCGGCATTGTTGATCAGCACGTCGACCCCATTGGTCTGCCGACTGACCTGCTCGACCGCGGCGAGGACCTGGGACTTCGACGTGACGTCCATACCTACGACTGTGCACTGATCAGGCCGCTGGCGGGCGATCTCGCCGAGTAGGCCTGCCTCACGCGGCCGCCGGCAGCATGCGAACACCTGGTCTCCCCGCTCGACGTAGACGCGGACGAAGCCCAGCCCGATGCCTCGATTCGCGCCACTCACCACGATGCGTTGCATGGTCCGGCTCGTCATCGCAGCTCGGCTGCTCCTACAGCGGCACCACCAGCAAGGTGCAGCCCTAACAGCCACACGACGTCCTTGTACTTCGTTCCGAGTAGGAGAGTCTCCATCGGTCGGACGTTACTGACGATCAGGCGTTACCCGGCTGGTCAGCTTGGGCAAGAAGACGAGTCGGCCGCCAGGCCGGTGCATTCGTCGAGGACGCCGGGCGAACTCCGTCGCGGGACTCATGCCTGATGACGGGTAGCAAGACGAGTCGGCGCCAGCCGACGCGGCTTCAGCCGCCCTTGCCGGGGACTACGCGGTAGGCGTCGTAGACGCTGTCGATTCCTCGGATGGTGGAGAGGAGGGAATCCAGGTGGGAGGGGTCGCCCAGCTCCGTGTCGAAGCGCATCTTGGAGACCCGGTCCGAGCCGGTCTGGGTGGAGCAGCTGAGGATGTTGACGTGGTGGTCGGCGAACACCGCGGTCACGTCCCGCAGCAGCCGGGCCCGATCGAGGGCCTTGACCTCGAGCGAGGCGATGAACATCCCGCCCGGCGACATGTCCCACTCGACCTCGATGAGCCGATCGGCCTGGCCGTGAGCCAGGGAGACGGCATTGGCGCAGTCGGCCCGGTGGACCGACACTCCCCGCCCCCGGGTCACGAACCCGATGATCTCATCGCCCGGAACCGGCGTACAGCAGCGCGACAACCGCACGAACACATCGTCGAGCCCCTCGACGTGCACCCCCACGGGGTGACCGTTGACCCGGTTGCGGCGCTGCTGGTGGATGGTGACCGGCAGGGTCTCTTCGCTCTCGGCCTCCGACCCGGCTTCCCGCAGCGTCTTGTCCACCCGGGCAGCCACGGCCTGACCGGACACGTGGTTCTCGCCGATGGCGGCGTACAGCGCATCGAGATCGCCGTAGTTCATGGCCTTGGCCACGTCGGCCAGTGCCGGACCGGACTGCAGCCGCTGCACCGGCAGTCCCTCCCGCCGTAGCGCCCGGATCAGCTCCTCCCGGCCGGACTCGATGGCGTCCTCACGCCGCTCCCGCGAGAACCACTGGCGGATCTTCGACCCGGCCCGCGGCGTGGCCACGATGTGCAGCCAGTCCCGTGACGGACCCGCGCCCTCCACCTTGGAGGTGAAGATCTCCACCGTGTCGCCCGAGGTCAGCGCGGAGTTGAGCGGCACCAGCCGGCCGTTGACCCGCGCCCCGATGCAGGCGTGTCCGACCTCGGTGTGGATGGCATAGGCGAAATCGATGGGAGTCGCCCCAACCGGCAGGGTGACGACCTTGCCTTTGGGGCTGAAGACGAAGACCTCGTCCTGCTCGAGGTCGATCTTCAGCTTCTCCATGAACTCGTCGGGGTCGGTGGTCTCCTGCTGCCAGTCCACGATGCGGCTCAGCCACGGCAGGTCGGCCAGCGACTTGGGGTCGTCGCCCTTGTAGTTCCAGTGCGCCGCGACGCCCTGCTCGGACCGGGCGTGCATCTCCCACGTGCGGATCTGCACCTCCAGCGGCTTGCCCTGCGGTGCGATCACCGTGGTGTGCAGCGACTGGTAGAGGTTGAACTTGGGCATCGCGATGTAGTCCTTGAACCGCCCCTGCACCGGCTTCCACGTGGCGTGGATGGAACCCAGCGCGGCGTAGCAGTCCTTGACTGAATCGACGATGATGCGCAGCCCGACCAGGTCGAAGATGTCGTCGAACTCGCGGCCCCGCACGACCATCTTCTCGTAGATGGAGTACAGGTGCTTGGGCCGGCCGGTCACGTCGGCGTTGATGCGGAGCTCGGCCAGACGCTGGCTGACCTCCTCCAACACCTGGGTCAGATAGATGTCCCGCTCGGGCGTGCGGATCGACACCATGTGGTCGATCTCGGCGTAGCGCTTGGGATGGGCCGCGGCGAAGGCCAGATCCTCCAGCTGGGTCTTGACGTCCTGCATCCCCAGGCGGTGGGCCAGCGGGGCGTAGATGTCCAGGGTCTCCTGGGCTATGCGCTGCTGCTTCCACGCCGGCAAGGCCGCGATGGTCCGCATGTTGTGCAGCCGATCGGCCAGCTTGATGATCAGGACCCGCAGGTCCTTGGCCATGGCCACCAGCATCTTGCGCATGGTGGCGGCCTGCTGGGCCTCGCGGGTCTCGAACTGGACCCGATCCAGCTTGGTCACGCCGTCCACGATCTCGGCCACGTCCCGCCCGAAGCGCAGGCCCACCTCGTCGAGGGTGATGCCAGTGTCCTCGACGGTGTCGTGGAGCAGCGCCGCAGCCACGGTGACATCGTCGAGCCCCAGCTCGGCCACGATGCGGGCGACCTCCAACGGATGTTGGATGTAGGCCTCGCCGGAGTTGCGGGCCTGCCCCCTATGGGCGTCCGACGCCTCCAGATAGGCCCGGGTGATCAGGGCGGTCGGTGCCTTGGGATGCCGTTGGCGGAAGGCCATCAGCAACGGGGCGACCTCGTCCGCGGGCGGCTGCTGGTTCCGCCGCCAGGGTAGGACTCGGTCGACCGTCGGCACCGTTGCCTCCTTCTCGTCAGCGACGCAAGGCCTACAGGGTCATCAAGCTGAGCACGTCGTAGTTAGGCAGTTTCGCCCGTCCGTTGAGGAATCCCAATTCCACCACGAAAGCCAGGCCCGTCACCCGACCTCCCAGCCCTTCCACCAGCCGGCAGGTGGCCGCAGCCGTGCCCCCGGTGGCCAGGACGTCGTCGATCACATAGACCGCCTCGCCGGGGTCCACGGCGTCCTGGTGGATCTCCAGCGAATCGGTTCCGTACTCCAGCTGATAGCTCTCGGTCACGGTCTTGTACGGGAGCTTGCCGGGCTTGCGGACGGGGATGAAGCCCGCGCCCAGCCGATACGCCGCCGCGGCCGCGAAGGTGAAGCCCCGGGCCTCGATGCCCACCACCTTGTCGACCTGGATGCCCGCGGCATGGTCGACGAGGGTGTCCACGGCGAACCGGAAGGCGTCGACCGTGGCCAGCAAGGGCGTCAGGTCCTTGAAGACGATGCCCGGCTCCGGGAAGTCGGGGATGTCACGCACATGGCTCGCTAGCCACGAGGAATCGCGGGTCATGGCCGGACCCTAATCGCCTGCCCCCTCCGGAGCCTCGGCCAGGGCCTGATGGTCAGGGTCAGTTGCGACGGCCCTTGGACTTTTTGCGGGGCCGGGGCGGGATGACACGCTCGGTGCTCACCACCCGCTTGCCGCCGTTGCCCTCCGAGGAATCGTCCTCGGGGTCCACGTCCACCGTGGCCGTGGCGGTTCCACCACCAGCCGATCCCTTGCCCGAGCCCGCAGCTGCCGCGGTGCGGGAAGCCCCGGTCCGGGCCGTCTTCTTCGGGGCTGCGCCTCCGGACTCGGCCCGGGCCTCGATCCGCCGCCTGATGTCGCGGAAGCGGGGCTCACGCTCCTTGAGCAGGGCCAACAGCGGCGAGGCCAGGAAGATGGACGAGTAGGCACCCGAGAGCAGGCCGATCAGCAGCGCGAGGGCGAACTCCTCGAGGGCCGACGCCCCCATGATCCACGAGCCGACCACCAACAGCGAGCCCACCGGCAAGAGCGCGGCGATGGAGGTGTTGAGGGAACGCATCAGCGTCTGGTTGAGCGACAGGTTGACCATCGAGCCATAGCTCATGCCGCCGGTCGACGACACGAGGCGGGTGTTCTCATCCACCTTGTCGAACACCACGATGCCGTCATAGATCGAGTAACCGAGGATGGTGAGCATGGCGATGACGGTCGCCGGCGTCACCTCGAACTGGGTGATCGAGTACACGCCCGCAGTGATGGCCACGTCGTGGATCAGGGCCACCAGCGTGGGGATGGCCATCTTCATCTCGAAGCGGAGCGCGATGTAGATGGTGACCAGCACCAGGAAGACGACCAGGGCGCGGACAGCCTTCTCGCTGATCTCCTTGCCCCAGGTGGCTCCGACCGAGCTGAAGTTGACGTCGTCGACCGAGGCTCCGGTGAGGTCGGTGAGCGCCGCGGTGACCTCGGCCGACTTCGACTCACTGATCGGCTCGGCCTCGATCCGCCAGGAGTCGCTGCCGCTGCTCTCGCTCTTCTGGGTCTGGATCGTGACGTTGGCCAGCCCGAACGGCTCGATCGCCTTCTCGACCTCGGACTGGGAGGAGTCGCCGGCCGGGACCTCCCACACCACGCCACCCTCGAAGTCGATGCCCAGGTGCAGCTCTCGGGTCAGCAGGGAACCGACCGACAGCAACACCATGATCCCCGAGAGGATGAACCAGATCTTCCGCCGGCCGACGATGTTGAAGTCGGTCTCGCCGTGGTAGAGGCGGGTGGCCAGCGACTGCCGCTTGGAGGCCCGGGAGCCGAGGGAATCGCTCATCGTCCGCCTCCTGCCGGCGCCGCCGCGATCCCGGTCTCGACCGGGAGGGCCAGGCCTCGGGCCACGCCGAGGAACGGAGCTTCAGTGAACAGCCGGTTGCGGGACAGATAGGTCACCACCGGTCGGGTGAAGAACCAGGCGGTCACCACGTCGAGGACGGTCGACAGGCCGAGGAAGAAGGCGAAGCCTCGCACCGAGCCCACCGTCAGCCACCACAGCACCGCGGCGCCGAGGAACGAGGAGATGTCGGCGGCCAGGATGGTGCGGAAGGCCCGCTTGAAGGCGCGCTCGCTGCTGGTCCGCAGCGTCCTGCCGGCCTTGACCTCGTCCTTGAGGCGTTCGAAGAACACCACGTAGGAGTCGACGGTGATGCCCACCGACACGATGATGCCGGTGACACCGGCCAGCGTCAGGGCCAGGCCCTGGGTCGCGCCCAGCCAGGAGATGATCGAGTAGAGCAGCGATCCCCACACGCTGAGCCCGGCCAGCACCACCACGCCCAGAGCCCGGTAGTACAGGATCATGTAGATCGCCACGAGGACCAGGCCGACGATGCCGGCGACGATGCCGGCCCGCAGCGAGTCCTCGCCCAGCGAGGCCGAGATGGACTTCACGTCCTGCTGCTTGAGCTCCACAGGAAGGGAGCCGTACTTCAGGACCAGGGCCAGGTCCTTGGCCTCGCCCTCGGTGAAGCTGCCCTCGATGACCAGCTTGTCCCGGTCGAAGGACGGAGCGTTGATCGACGGGGACGACTCCACCTGCGAGTCCAACACGATGGCGAGCCGGCCGGTGGGGCAGACCTGCGGATCGCTCGACTGGTAGCACTTGGCCGCAGCGGCGTTGAAGAGGTCGATGCCCTCGGCGCCGCCGTGCATGGTCAGCGCCACCTCCCACTTGCCCTGAGGGATGACTGCCTTGGCCGACTCGACGACGCGTCCCGTGGCCAGCGTGGGGCCCAACTGGTAGATCTTCCCGTCCTTGTCCTTGAGGATGACCTCCTGGTCGGCGACGTCCTGCTCACGCGGGGTGAGGATCGACTCAGCCGTCGGGGTCTCGCCCGGGACGGTCGTAGTGGTGGCGTTGGGGTCGACGGGCGCCGTCGTAGCTGTCGTATCCGGTGGGGCGGTGGTGGTCGGCTCCTGCGCCACCCCGGCGAACTCGCCTTCGGTCAGACCGATCGCACCCTCGCTGCTGGGCGGGGTGGTGGTGGCCGCCGTGGTCGTGGTGGTCTCGCCGGGTGCCGTGGTGGTGGTCTCCCCCGGAGCGGTGGTCGTCGTGGTCTCGCCGCTCTCACTCAACGTCCCCAGGTCCTGTAGCACCGGCCGGAACCGCAGCTCGGCGGTATCGCCCACCAGGTTGAGGACCCGATCGCGGTTCTCGACACCGGGGAGCTGGACCACGATGGCACCACCCTGCCGGGCGATCTCGGGCTCGGCCACGCCGAGGGCGTCGACACGGGAGCGGATGATCTCCAGCGCGACATCCATCTGGTCGTTGGTGGCCTGCTTGGTCGGCTGCAAAACGACCGACACCCCGCCCTGCAGGTCGAGACCCAGCTCGGGGCCGCTACTGGTCAACAGGGTCGCGCTCAGTCCCCCCGCCGCAGCGAGGAGGATGAACACCAGTGGCAGAAGTAGTCGACGTCGCACGGTTGTAGGGGCTCAGCTACGGCCCATTGGGCCGAGTGGCATTGTTGTCGTCGACGTCGTCGCTGTCGAAGTGAGCATCGTCTGTCTCGTCCGCCTCACCGTTGAGCTCGTCCTCGTCCTCGTCCACCTCGGGCTCTTCGTCGAACTCCACCGTCAGCTCGACCCGGCGCAGCACGGCCTGCCGGGCGACTTGGAGCTGAACTCCGGGCGCAACCTCGAGGGTCATCTCCTCGGGGCCCAGATGGACGATCTGTCCGAAGATACCGGCGGTCAGGACGACCTCGTCACCCTCTTCCAGCGTGGCCACCAACTGCTGATGGGCCCGGACCCGACGTTGCTGCGGAAGGATGAACAAGACCCACAACAGACCGAAGGTCAGACCAAGTACGACGAGGGCTCCCATGGCAGCGAGCGACCTTACTCCTTACGACGGCATGACTGATTCCAGTCCCTAAGCCCATTGTTTCGCAACGGTTTCCCGCAGGTCGGTCAGGGTTCCGTCCTTGATCGCCGCCCGCATCTGCCGGACGAGGTCCAGGATCCACCACACGTTGTGCAGGGTGAGCAGCCGGGGTGCGGTCGGCTCCTCCACGTTGAGCAGGTGCCGCAGATAGGCCCGCGACCAGCGACCGCACACCGGACAGCCGCAGCTCGGATCGATGGGCCCGGCGTCCTGGGCGTACTGCCGGTTGCGGAGGTTCAGGCGTCCGGCTGAGGTCAGCATGGTGCCGTGGCGGCCCAGACGGGTGGGCAGCACGCAGTCGAACATGTCCACGCCGCGCTGCACCGCGTCCACCAGCCCGAGCGGATCGCCCAGGCCCATGAAGTAGCGGGGCCGATCGGCCGGAAGCACCGACAAAGCGGCCTCCAAGGCGGGGTGCGTCTGATCCCGCTCCTCGCCCACCGATAACCCGCCGACCGCGTACCCGTCGAACCCCACGGCAACCGTGCGCTCCGCGCTCTCGACCCGCAGCGAAGGATCCACTCCGCCCTGGACGATGCCGAACTGGCTCAGGTCATGGCGCTCATAGGCCAGGAAGGTGGCCCGGGCCCGCTCGGCCCACAAGGCCGTCCGGTCGACGGCTCCGGCGATGACGTCGCGGGACGAGGGCAGCGGCGAGCAGACATCCAGCACCATCTGGATGTCGCTGCCCAGCAGGACCTGGATGTCGACCGCGGCCTCGGGGGTGAGGTGGTGGCTGCTGCCGTCATAGGTGGACGCGAACGTCGCCCCCTCGTCGTCGACGGCCGGCGCCAACGAGAACACCTGGTAGCCGCCGGAGTCGGTGAGGACATGACCGTCCCACGCCGCGAAGCCGTGCAGCCCGCCCAGCGCGGCGATGACCTCGGCCCCCGGCCGCAGCATCAGGTGATACGCGTTGCCCAGCACGACCTCGGCGCCGAGCATGTCGAGGTCGGCCGAGGACAGGGTCCGCACTGCGCCACGGGTCCCGACCGGCATGAAGCACGGGGTGGTGAAGCTGCCCCGGCTGGTCGTCACCGTTCCGACCCGAGCGGCGCCGTCGGACTCCTCGATCTGGAAGTCGAGGCTCACGGGGCCGTCCGCTGCAACAACATGGCGTCGCCGAAGGAGAGGAAGCGGTAGCCGTCGGCTATCGCCGTCTTGTAGAGGTCCACCCAGCGACCGCCGACGAAGGCGTCGACCAGCACCAGCAACGACGAGCGGGGCAGGTGGAAGTTGGTGAGCAGCACATCCACCACCTGCCAGGCGTAGGGCCGGAGGATGAACAGCTCAGTGCGTCCTTCCATCTGGCCGGTCTCGGCCGCCGACTCGAGGGCCCGGGTCGCGGTGGTGCCGACCGCCACCACCCGCTTGGCGGCGCGGCAGGCGTCGAGCGTCTGCTCGGGGACCCGGTAGCGCTCGGCGTGCATGTGGTGCTCCTCGACCTTGTCCGCCTGGATGGGCCGGAAGGTTCCCAGGCCCACGGCCAGCTCCACCGGCTCGATCCGGGCGCCCGCGGCCCGACAGGCCTCGAGCACTGCCGGCGTCAGGTGCAGACCGGCGGTGGGCGCGGCGACCGATTCGGGGTTGTCGGCGAACACCGTCTGGTAGCGCTCGGGATCGGCCAGCGGGGTGGTGATGTACGGCGGGAGCGGCACCACTCCGTGGCGGGCCAGCACTGTGCGCTCGTCGGCGTCCTGCTGGATCCTCAGCTGGACCTCTCGGGTGCCGTCCTCCCGCCCTGATTCACCGAACTCGACAGCCAGATCGTCGCCCGCGGCCAGCACGGTTCCGGGGTGGACTCGCTTGCTGGGACGGACCAACGCGTCCCAACCACCGGTCGGGTGACGCTCCAGCAGCAGGACCTCGACCGCTCCCCCGGTCGGCTTGCGCAGGTGGAGGCGGGCCGGGAGGACCCGGGTCGTGTTGACCACCACGACGTCGCCCGGCTCGATCAGCGACGGCAGATCGACGACGTGCCGGTGGTCCGGCGGCTGGTCCGGGCCCCGATCGACCAGCAGGCGGGCCTGGTCGCGCGGCTCGATCGGGACCTGGGCTATGGCCTCCTCGGGCAGGTCGTAGTCGAAGGACGCGGTTTCCATCGGCCGAGCAAACCTAACCCCCGTCGTCGGCTACGGGTTCCAGAGGGTGGGAGTCCGTTGCGGAGCCACGAGACCCAGGTGCTCCCACGCCGCCGGCATCGCCACCCGACCCCGGGGCGTGCGCATCAGCAGCCCTTCCTGGATCAGGAAGGGCTCGTACACGTCCTCGACCGTCTCGGTCTGCTCGCCCACGCTGATGGCCAGGGTCGACAGACCCACCGGTCCGCCGGCGAAGCGCTCGCAGAGCTGCGACAGGATGGCCCGGTCCACCTTGTCGAGCCCGAGCCCGTCGACCCCGAACAGGGCCAGCCCGTCTTCGGCGGTGCGCTTGTCGACCCGGCCGTCGCTGCGCACCTCGGCGAAGTCGCGCACCCGTCGCAGCAGGCGGTTGGCGATCCGGGGGGTGCCCCGGGCCCGGCGGGCGATCTCCACCGAGCCGGCGTGATCGATGTGGACCCCGAGGATGCCGGCGGCTCGATCGACGATGAGCTCCAGGTCCGCAGCGGTGTAGTAATCGAGCCGGGCCACCAAGCCGAAGCGGTCGCGCAGGGGGCCGGTGATCGACCCGGTCCGGGTGGTGGCCCCCACCAGCGTGAACCGGGGCAGGTCCAGGCGGATCGAACGGGCCGCCGGTCCCTTCCCCAGCACGATGTCGAGCTGGTAGTCCTCCATGGCCGGATAGAGGACCTCCTCGACCGCCCGGGGCAGCCGGTGGATCTCGTCCACGAACAGGACGTCGCCGCTGTCGAGCTGAGTGAGGATGGCGGCCAGGTCACCGGCCCGCTCCAGCGCCGGACCCGAGGTGGTGTGGAGGTGGGCGCCGATCTCGTAGGCCACGATGCCGGCCAGCGTCGTCTTGCCCAGCCCCGGCGGACCGGCGAACAACAGGTGGTCGGGCGGCTGGCCCCTCCTACGGGCCGCTTCGAGCAGGATCCCCATGTGGTCCTTGAGCTCGGCCTGGCCCACGAAGTCGGCCAGCGATCGGGGCCGCAGACCGACCTCGACGGTCTGCTCCTCGTCGTCGTTGGCCGTGGACGTCAGCAGCTCCTCGCGCACTGGATCGACCCGCTCCTACCGCGCCCCGGACAACCGGGCCAGGGCCAGACGGAGCAGCTCGCCGGCGTCACCGTCCTGGGGCAACTCGGTGGTAGCGGAGCGGATCTCCTCGGCCGAGTAGCCCAGCCCGTCCAGCGCGGCCCGCACGTCGGCCCGAGCCGACAGCGGTGCGGAGCTCGCCGCGCCGTTGCCGCCGCCGGCGGACACCACGGCGATCGCGGTCTCGGGGATGTCGAGCCGGCTCTTCAGCTCGATCAGCAGCCGGGCTGCGGTCTTCTTGCCCACCCCGGGCACCAGGCACAGGGAGGCCACATCGTCGTCGAGCAGGATGCGGGCCAGGCCCGAGGGCGAGTGCACCGACAGGATGCCCAGCGCCAGCGCCGGGCCGACGCCGTGGGCGCCCAGCAGCGCCTCGAAG
Organism: Acidimicrobiales bacterium; assembly: GCA_036505485.1. GTDB lineage: Bacteria > Actinomycetota > Acidimicrobiia > Acidimicrobiales > VFJN01 > DASXTK01. The sequence continues at coordinate 8,524 of DASXTK010000218.1, read as the reverse complement.
GTCGCTCGCTCATCGCGGCTGGCGAAGCCGTAGAGGGTCTCCGCGTCCTCCCGCACGTGATGGTGGGTCCACACGAACACCTCATCGCCGACATCACCCAGCCCGACCACCGTGGTGGGGGCCGAGGTGACCCGGTACCCCACGCCGGCCACCTCGACCAGCACCTCACCCTCGCTCCGCTCGATCAGCCGGCCGCGCAACGATCCGATCATCCGATGGTCTCCAGCTTGGCTCTCAAGGGGGCGAAGGCCAGATGGCACAGGGCCAAGGCCACGGCATCGGCCGCGTCCGCCGGTCGCAACGGTGCTGCCAAGCCCAGCAGGGTCTGCACCATCCGCTGCACCTGGTCCTTGTCGGCGCCGCCCAGTCCAGCCACGGTCTGCTTCACCTGGTTCGGCGAGTACTCGACCACCTCGCAGCCGGCGGACACCGCCTCGACCATCACCACCCCGGCGGCCTGGGCCACCGGGATGGCGGTGCGGACGTTCACCTGGAACAGCACCCGCTCGATGGCCACGACCTGGGGGTGATGCTCTTCCAACAGCGCCCGGACGTCGTCGCGCAGGGCGGCGAGACGCTGAGGCACGGGGTCACCGGGGTCGGTGCGCAGCACCCCGGCCGCGATGGCCTGCTGCTTCCGCCCCATCCGCTGGACCACGCCGTAGCCGCAACGAGAGAGCCCCGGGTCGATGCCCAGCACGAACACGAGTTCGGACTGTAGTCGGACCCGTGCGAGGCTCGGTGGACCCTCCGAAATTGAGGCGTTTGGCGCGCTAATAGCGCGAGAAACGCCTCAATTTCAGTTCAATTTGGCCCGCATGGCCCGGGCGGCGATCTTGTCGCGGTCGCTGCCCCAGCCGTCGTCGGCGATGGCGTCCAGTTCCTCCGCGGCGGCGTCGAACCGGCCGTTCGCGGCCAGGAGAGCGGCCAACTCCCGCCGGTCCCCTGCGGTCGCCCCCGGCACGAGGACCCGCAGGCACTGGGCCCACAGCGCGCCGGTGCGATCCCCCACCCCGGCGTACGAGCGTCGCAGGTTGGTCAGCATCCGGGCCAGGATGGCTCGGGTCCCCACCGGCTCGAGGAACCGCTCCTCCAGCCGGGCGTTGGGGCCGTGCAGGCCCCGGAACAGCTTCTCGCAGCCCCGACGATCGAGCCTGACCCGCCAGAACGGGTCGACGAACAGGTCCGGATCCACTCGGTCCCGCACCAGGAAGTGGCCGGGCATGCCGATGCCGTCTAGGGGAACGCTGAGCCGCCGCCCCACCTCCAGCATGATCACCGACAGCGTGATCGGGATGCCCCGGCGCCGGTCGAGCACCGAATCCAACAGCGAGTTGCGGGGGTTGCTGTAGTCCTCGACGTCGCCCTGCAGCTCCTGATCGTTGAACAGGAGCCGGGTCACGCCGTCGAGCGTCGGCTCCGAGCAGTCGGCCGCGAGCTTGTCCAACCGCCCCAGCTGCTCGTCGATATCGAGGTTCCGATTGGCATGGGCCGCGATGAGGAGCGCCGCGACGTCGAGCTCGCACTGCGCCTCCGGCCCACGCACCAGATCGGCGAACCGGTCGGTCACATCCACCGATGCCACGGTATCCCGGACAAGATGTTCTGGCGTTCCGGAATCGTTAATGCCGCTAGACGACCCAGAACGATCAGTCGGGCAACGAGTCCAGGGGGGCGCGGCCGGCGAAGCCTTCGTCGGGCCAATGCCACCAGCCGACCTCCTCCTCACCTTGGAGCCAGCACAGCCAGTACCAGCGGCCGTCGCCGGCCTGGGCCGGGAAGTCGATCAGGCCGCGCTCGATGTCCCGCAGGACGATGCCCTCGGCCACCAGCTCGTCGACGCACTCCTTGATGGGCTCGGGATCGGCGGGGACGACGCCGTGGCCGTTCTGGCGGACCAGGCGCAGGCTCGTTGTGGCCCGGGCCTGGAAGTCGGCCCAAAGATCCTGGGCTCGTTCGACCACCTCACCGACCCACGACAACGCGGAGTTGGCCTCGGCGACCGTCCAAGCGCGTGACGGCTCGTCCATCGCGTGAGAGTTACACGGCCCACCCGGCCCCGCCAAGCCTTCCGCGCTACGAGAGCGTCAGCGCTGCTGGAACGTCCCCAGATGGGACTCCTCGACCTGGCTCGTCAGCTGATCCCAGGCCCCGTCGTGCTGGCGGGAACGTCCCCTCGGCCTCGGGGCAGCTAGGGCTGAAATACCACCAAGCGCTCCTCGGTCATCTCCCGGACCGTGTAGTGCGGGCCCTCGCGGGTGTTGCCGCTGTTGCGGACCCCGCCGTAGGGCTGCTGGTCGGCCCGCCAGGTCGGCACCTCGTTGACCAGCACCCCACCGAAGTCCAGGGTGTAGGCGGCCTGCAGGGCCACGTCGAGACGGCTGGTGAAGATGGCGGCCTGGAGCCCGTACTGGGTGTCGTTGGCCAAGGCCAGGGCGTCGTCGAGGCTGGCATAGGTGGCAACCGCGACGACCGGTCCGAACACCTCGTTGCGGCACACCTTCATGGTCGGGGCCACATCGACCAGCACGGTTGGACGCAGCACCCCATCGTCTCCCACCTTGTCGCCGACCGCGACGCTCGCGCCCTCGGCCACGGCTTCGTCGATCCATTCCTGGACCCGCTCGGTCTCGACCGGGGAGATCAGCGCCGACACCTCGGTCGCCTCGTCAAGAGGATCACCCACCACCAGCGTGGACACCCCGGCCACCAGGGCGTCGACGAACTCGGTCGCGATCGACTCGTGGACGTAGATCCGCTGGGTGGAGATGCACGACTGGCCGGCGTGGCTGAAGCCGGCGACCCGGATCTTCCCGGCCGCACCCTGCCAGTCGCCGTCGGGTTCGATGATCACCGGGCTGTTGTTGCCCAGCTCCAGACGCACCTTCTTGCGGGGCGCCCGCTCCCGGATGCCCCAGCCCACCGGCGGCGAGCCGGTGAAGGTGATCATGGCCACGTCGGGATGCCCGACCAGCGGGTCGCCCACCGCCGCGCCCCCGCCGGTCACCACGTTGAGCCATCCCGCCGGCAGACCGCACTCCTCGATCAGCAGCCGGGCCAGCTTGAGCGCGCTCAGTGGTGTCTGGCTGGCTGGTTTCAGGACCACCGGGCAGCCGGCGGCGATGGCCGGCGCGACCTTGTGCGCCACCAGGTTGAGCGGGAAGTTGAACGGACTGATGGCGCCCACCACCCCGATCGGCAGCCGCAGCGTGAGCCCGAGCTTCCCCTCCCCCGCCACCGACGCGTCCAGCGGCACCACGTCGCCGGCCAGGGTGCGGGCCTCCGCGGCGCTGAATCGGAACGTGTCAACCGCCCGCGCCGCCTCGACCCGGGCGGTACGCAGCGGTTTGGCCGCCTCCAGGGCGATGGTCCGGGCGAAGTCCTCCTGCTGCGCCACGAGAGCCAGCGCCGCTCGGTCGAGGATGGCGGCCCGCTCGTGGGCCGGCAGCGGGGTAGCTAAACGGCCACGCGCCGCGTTCACCGCGGCGTCGACCTCCGAGGAGCCACAGGCTGGAACCCGCCCGACGAGGCGGCCGTCGTACGGCGCCAGGACCTCGATGACGCCGGTCGTGGTCACCCAAGCGTCGCCGATGGGCACTGCCTGGACTTTCTCGTTCTCCTCAGGCATGAAACCGTCTCCTCGTCGAGCACGGCGGCGCCGTGTCGTCCGATCGCGAGCACCGAGCGTGCTCAGGCCAATTTTTCATTTACCCGTTCAGATCGCTTCGTCACGCAAGATCACGCGACTACGGTCCGACTACGCATGGTGAGGTACGCGTTCCTCGACTGGCCAGGACCCATTCCCTTCGCTCACCAGGGCGCCCATCGTGAGGGCGGACCGGGCGAGAACACCATGGGTGCGTTCGAGGCCGCCATCGAGATGGGCTACCGCTACATCGAGACCGATGTTCACGCGACCTCCGACGGTGTGCTGGTGGCGGTGCACGACGACACCCTGGACCGGGTGACCGACCGCAACGGCGTGATCGGCGATCTGCCGTGGGCCGAGGTCCGCAAGGCCCGGGTGCAGGGCACCGAGCCGGTGCCGCTGCTGGAGGACCTGCTGGGACTGTGGCCCGACGTCCGGGTCAACATCGACCCCAAGCACGACGCCGCGGTGGATCCGCTGGTGGACGTTATCCGCCGCACCGGATCCCTCGACCGGGTCTGCATCGGGGCCTTCTCCGACCGGCGCCTGGCCCGCATCCGGGGGCTGCTCGGGCCGCGGCTGTGCACCTCCATGGGGCCCCGGCAGGTGGCTCGGCTGCTGGCCACCTCCCGTGGTCTTCCCGCTGGGAAGTTCACCGCAGCCTGCATCCAGGTGCCGGCCAGACGGGGCCCGGTTCCGCTGGTGACCAAGCGGTTCCTGGAGGCCGCCCACCACCGCAACCTGCCGGTCCACGTCTGGACCATCAACGACCCCGACGAGATGCGCCAGCTGCTCGATCTCGGGGTCGACGGGATCATGACCGACGCCCCCGACGTGCTGAAGCAGGTATTGGACGAACGAGCGGTCTGGGTCAGCTGACATGGCCATGCCGCGGCGTGACGGCTACAACCCCCCGTCCAACCACCCCGCCGCCACCCCAAGCGGCGTCGGCCATGCCGACCGGTGTCTACTCGAGCCACCCTTTGCGGAGTCGGCTTCGCCGACGCATGATCCTTAGACACAATGTCTGACGGCGCCCTTCGCCACGAGCTCACCAGTCCCACCGACCTGGAGTACCTGTACCGCGCCCTGCTGCTCCCCCGTCTCATCGAGCACAAGATGCTGTCGCTGCTGCGGCGGGGCGAGCTGTCCAAGTGGTTCTCGGGGATAGGGCAGGAGGCGGTCTCGGTCGGGATCGTGTCCGGGCTGCGCGACGACGACTGGATCCTTCCCGGCCATCGCAACCTGGGCGTGTTCTGCGGGCGCCACCTCGATCTCGGACGGCTGTTCCGCCAGCTTCTGGGACGCGACGGCGGCTACACCCGGGGCCGCGACCGCACCTTCCACTTCGGTGCCCTCGACCATCACATAGTGGGGATGATCAGCCACCTCGGCGCCATGCTGCCGGTGGCCGACGGCCTGGCCCTGGCCTCCCAGCTGCGGGGCGAGGACAGCGTGGCCGTGGCCATCGTGGGCGACGGCGCCACCAGCGAGGGCGACGTCCATGAGGCCATGAACCTGGCCGCGGTGTGGAAACTGCCGGTCATCTTCGTGATCGAGAACAACCAGTGGGGCCTGTCCACGCCGGCCTCGCAGCAGTACGCCTGCGCCGAGCTGGTCGACCGGGCCGCGGGCTATGGCATGCCGGGGGAACGGCTCGACGGCAACGACGTCCTGCTGGTGCGGGACGCGGTACGGCGGTCGGCGGCCTACGCCCGCAGTGGTCATGGTCCGACGCTGCTGGAGTGCGTGACCTACCGCATGCGCGGTCATGAGGAGGCCTCGGGCACTGACTATGTGCCACCCGAGGACCTGGACTTCTGGGCTCAGCGCGACCCCCTGGCCCGAGTCGAGGAGGAGCTGGACGACCGGGGCTGGCTCGACGCCGAGGCCCGTGACGCCATCCGCGACAGCATGCAGGTCCACATCGACGAGCACGTGGCCGCGGCCCTACAGGCTCCGCTGCCCAGCTCCGACGCCACGACAGAGCTGACCGACGTGTTCGCCCCGGCCCGGCCGCTCGCCCGAGCCAACGGCGTCGGCCCGGAGGCGGGCGCCACTTCGGGCAACGGGACCGAGGCCCGCTATCTCGACGCGGTCACCGACGGGCTGCGGGTCGCCCTGCGAGCCGACGAGCGGGTGGTGCTGCTCGGTCAGGACATCGCCGAGTACGGCGGGGTGTTCAAGGTCACCGCCGGACTGCTCGAGGAGTTCGGACCCGACCGGGTGCGCAACACCCCGATCATCGAGTCCGGCGCACTGGGTGCGGCCATGGGCCTGGCCCTCGACGACTTCCACCCCATCATCGAGCTGCAGTTCGGCGACTTCGCCTCCTGCGGCTTCAACCAGCTGGTCAACAATCTGGCCACCACCCACTACCGCTGGGGTGCCCCGGTGCCGGTGGTGGTTCGGGCGCCGGTGGGCGGAGGCCTTGGGTCGGGTCCGTTCCACTCCCAGAACATCGAGTCGTACTTCGACGGGGTACCCGGTCTCAAGGTGGTGGCTCCGGCCACCCCGGCCGACGCCAAGGGGTTGCTGCTGGCGGCCCTGGACGACGGCAACCCGGTCCTCTACCTGGAGCACAAGTGGCTCTACCGCAACGCCAAGGGCCCGCTGCCCTCCGGACACCACACCGTGCCCATAGGCGTGGCGGAGATCGTCCGGCCGGGGCGTGATGCCACGGTGGTGGCCTACGGCGTGGGCGTGCGCTGGGCCCTCGATGCCGCGGCGGAGCTCGCCAACTCTGGCGAGGCGGATGTCGAGGTGGTGGATCTGCGTTCGCTGCGGCCGTGGGACCGGGAGGCCGTGCTCGACTCGGTCCGGCGGACGTCGCGGGTGCTGGTGGTCCACGAGGCCCCGTTGACCGCCGGGTTCGGCGCCGAGGTGGCGGCCACGATCGCCGACGCCGCCTTCGAGTACCTCGACGCCCCAGTGCGTCGGCTGGGCGGGTTGGAGACCCCCATCCCCTTCGCTCGGGAGTTGGAGGCCATCTGGTCTCCCCAGGACAAGGTGCTCCCGGCTCTCCGGGACTTGCTCGCCTTCTAGTCTTCCACGGCGATGCGGGCGAGAGCGTTCTCGCCGGAGAGCGACACCCACACCTCGCCAGGAGTGGTGACCACGGTGAGAGGCCGGTCCCCCACCTCGATGGTGTCGACCACCTCGGCGGACGGCCCGTCGATCAAGGTGAGCGTCCCGGACTCGTTGTTGATCACCCACACGCGGTCGCCGTCGGCCGCGATCCCCGCCGGCCCCGCGTCTACCGCCACCTCGACCGCCGAGTCGTTCTCCAGGTCGACCCGGACCACGCTCCCGAAGTCACGCTGCGCCACCCACACCCCCGAGTCGGCCAGCGCAAGATCGTCTACATCGCCGTGGACGCTGACCGAGTCCAGGACCTCGAAGGTCGTCGGGTCGAGGACGGCCACCTGCCCAGGGTTGGCGTCGTAAGTCACCCAGACCCGGTCGGCGCTGGCCGCGACGCCGGAGAGGTCGACCTCACCTTCGAGCGCGGTCTCCGAGGTGTTGGTGGCGGGATCGATCCGGGTCAGCACCCCGTCGCTGCCCGCCGCCCAGAGCGCACCAGCGCCGACCGACAGATCGTGGGGCTTTCCGGCCGCGGGGATCGTCGCCAGTTCCTCGCCGGTCTCCGGATCGAGCCGCACCACCTCGTCGGCGGCGCGGCGGGCCACCCACACCGAGCCCTCGGCCACGACCACCCCGATCGGCTCGCCGCCCACCTGGAACGAGTCGACGACCTCACCGCTGACGATGTCGATCCGGGCCAGGTCGTCGTCCCCGTCCTGGCTGGCGAAGGTGGAGGTGACCCACAGCTGGTCTCCGTCCACGGCGATGCCGTCCGGGAACCGGCCCAGCGGAATCGGCTCGCCGGGAGCCAGGGTCGGTGCCGCCGCTCCCCCGTCGTCATCGAGGAGAACGACGATTCCGACCGCGGCAGCGGCCACGGCCACCACCAGTCCCGAGGCGATCAGGACTCGACGCCGCCGCCGGAGCCGCCAGGCACCGTTGGGGGGCGGCGGAACGAGGAGCGGCGGCGGAACAGGTGCCGGGGTCGGCTCCGGCGCCGATTCGGATGCCGTAGCAACGGGAGGTCCGGGTGCGGACGCCGGGGACGGAACCGGTTCGGGTTCGGAGGCCGGAGCCGGTTCCGGCTCGGGAGCCACGACCACCGCCGGGACGATGGCGGTGGTGAGGGCTTCGCCGACGGTTCGGGCCGCGCCAAGGGCCACGCCGTGCTTGGGATGGGCGTCGATGAAGTAGGGACGACCCAGGGCCTGGGACACCAGCTGGGCCACAAGGGGCAAGCGGGACGAGCCGCCGACCAGCAGCACCCGGTCGATGTCGGGCGGAGCCAGGCCGGCCGAGCGGATGCTTCGCCGCAGCGCGGCGATTGTCTCCTCCAGGATCGGAGCGACCTTCTCCTCCAGCTCGGAGCGGGTCAGCCGCACCTCGGTGGACAGGTGGGGCAGCACGACTGGGATGGAGACATCGACGTCCGAGGACAAGGCTTCCTTGGCGTCGATGCAGTCCAGCCGCAGTCGGGCGACAGCCTGGGCGAGGACCGGATCATCGACCGGCAGGTCGTCCAGCGCACCAACCACGGCCTCGCGCACGTGGTCGAACACCAGCTCGTCGATGTCGACACCGCCGAGGTGCTCGACTCCTTCCGGTTCCCCCAAGAGCTCGAACCCGTTGGGGATCTTGCGGAGCACCGCGGCGTCGAAGGTGCCGCCGCCCAGGTCGTAGACCGCGATGACCTCGCCCGGTGTCACCCGTTCGGCGGCGGCATAGGCGATGGCCGCGGCGTCGGGCTCGGTCAGCGTCACGACCCGGCGAGGGACCTCGGCCAGCCGGATC
>DASXTK010000217.1:0-2223 GCA_036505485.1 Acidimicrobiales bacterium | reverse complement strand
CACCAGGATGAAGGGGACGGTCGGGTCGAGGCTGTAGCGCTTCTTCCGCTTGGCGTTCAACCGGTCCTTGAGCCGCTCGTCGGAGTCGACGAGCCCCCCGATGAGCGCGCCTGTGCCGACGATCCGGGCGTTTGGGTCGGTCAAGGAGGCGGCGTTCAGCTTCATCGGCCGGGCCTCGAAGCGGACGTGGATGCCGTCACGGACGAAGTGGGTCTCGTGCAGCGGCTCCCCGCTGGAGGAGGCCCCCGTGGTCACATGGGGAGGCGGCAGGTCTTGGAGAAACGACCCGACCGCCTCGGTCAACTCCTTCAAAGGCAGGTTGCGGCCCTGCTCTTGATGGAGCACCTCGACGTCCAGGAAGTAGCCCTGGGGTCGGAATCGCTTGTTCAGCCGATCGGTCAGCTCGCCATGGCGGCGTTCCTCGCTGGCCCAGTCGGCCCGCAGGAACAGCGACAGCACCTCCACAGCCAGAATCTGCTGGCCAGCGCGATAGACCCGAAAGTCGGGCCCCTGCCCACCCTCCTCGTACCGGACATCGGGTTCCACCTTGCGCAGGGCATGATGCACATACAGCTCGTCGAGGGCGCCGTGGAGGACCTCGTTGTCGGTGCTGACCAGCTTGGCCGCCAGCTTGCCTTGCGGGTCGGGGAATTCCCTGTACCAGGCGTTGACCCGGGCCCGGGCCGCCACTGCGTCCGGCCGGGTGGAGCGCTGCAGCCATACCACGTGCGGCTCCAGGGTGGCCAGCGGGCGGGTGAAGGACACGGAGGGCTCAGGGAACAGCGTCGACATGCTGGTGCCTTGGTTGTGCGGCTTTGCCGGCCGGGGAGGGTAGCAGACTGCGACGCCCCGGCACGAGGCCGGGGCGTCGGACTACCCATGCTGGTCAGAAGGGCGGAGCGTCGTTGAAGTCGCCGCCCCGTTCGGCCTGCCGCTCCCGACCTTGGGTGCGGTCGCCGTTGCCCCGCTGGCTGGTGCGCTCCACCTTGGCAGTGGCCCACTTGAGGGAGGCGCCGACCTCGTCGGCCTCGATCTCGGTCACCGAGCGCTTCTCTCCCTCGGGGGTCTCCCAGCTGCGCTGGCGCAGCCTTCCGGTGACCATCACTCGGTCCCCCTTGGCCAGGGAGTCGGCCAGGTGCTCGGCTTGGTCGCGCCACACGTTGACCTTCAAGAAGGAGGTGTCGCCGTCGCGCCACTCGCCGTCCTGCTGGATCCGCTGGGTGACCGCCACCCGCAGGTTGGCGACGGCGATGCCGTTGTTGGTGAGGCGCAGCTCGGGATCGTCGACCAGGTTGCCGACGATGGTGGTGTGGTTGTCCGCTGCCATGTGCTGTGTGCTCCTTCGTGCTGATGGCGGTTAGCGTTCGGGGCCCAGCCGCTCCGGGCCGTACCGGGCGCGGGTGGGCTGGGTGCGGGCGGCCTGGATGGCGTCGGCGGCCCGGTAGTCCTGGCCGGGCTGCCAGATGACCGGGTTTCGGTCGTTCTGGCGGCTGCCGTGCACGGCCACCCGGACCCCCAGAGCCAGGGCGGCCTCGCGGTGCTGGACGTCGCGGTGACCGTCGGAGTTGTGTTGGTCGGCGGGCACCCCGAAGTCGGGGTGAGCCGGTCGAAGGCCTGCTCGGCGGCCCGCTCGGCCGGCCGGTCGTGGTGGTCGTAGTTCCAGTCGCGATGGTCGAGCTGGTGAGCGAGGTCGGGATTGCCCTCGGGCCAGGCCCAGACCTGGGGATGGTCGACCGCCAGGTGGGCGACGGCGTGGCCGTGCTGCCAGTCGTCGGGGTCGAGGCCGAGGGCCTCGGCGGCCAGATCTTGTTGGTCTAGGGTGGGGTGGCTGCCCATGCAGGCTCCTTCCTGCGGGTGGTTGGGTGGGCGCGGGCTCAGCTTGGCGGCGGCACGCGCCCACCCCGTGAACAGCGGTCAGCCGGCCAGCTGGCCGGCGGCGGCCAACGGCCTCACCGTCCCTCCTTGGTTCGCTCGCCGGCTGCTCGAGCGGGCAGGGCTGGCACGGCGTGGGTGCGGTCGGGGCTGGTGGGCTGAGCCGGACGGCCGGGATGGGCCAGGCCAACCTGGCGGCCCGAGGCCAGGGTGCGGCGGGTCTGGCGGGGCTCGTCAGCGAGGAGTCCGCACTCCTCGGCGGCCTGCAGCAGGCCTTGCTGGACGTCGCGCTCGTGGAGGGTGCCGCTGGCGACCAGGTTGTAGAGGTTGCGGGCCGACTCCCACAGCTGG
>DASXTK010000216.1:0-5398 GCA_036505485.1 Acidimicrobiales bacterium | reverse complement strand
AGAAGACGTGGAACGCGGCCAAGTCCTGGCCAAGCCGGGGAGCATTACGCCGCATACCTTGTTCGAGGCCCAGGTGTATGTGTTGACCAAGGAGGAGGGCGGCCGACACAAGCCGTTCTTCAGTAACTATCGGCCCCAGTTCTATTTCCGGACCACTGATGTCACCGGCACCATCCAACTCCCTGACGGAGTGGAGATGTGCATGCCCGGTGACAACACCCCGATGACTGTCGAGTTGATCGCGCCGATCGCCATGGACGAAGGACTCCGCTTCGCCATCCGCGAAGGCGGACGCACCGTCGCCTCCGGCCGCGTCACCAAAATCCTCAAGTAAGCCCTGCTAGGAGAGCCGAAACGATGGCCAAGTCCAACGAGAAGCGAGTGCACGTGACGCTGGAGTGCACCTCCTGCAAGCGTCGCAACTACATCACCACCAAGAACAGGGTGAACGATCGCGAGCGCATCGAGATGAAGAAGTACTGCCGCTGGGAGCGTCAGCACACCACGCACAAGGAAACCCGCTAGCTACTCCGGGGCTCGTGCCCGCGTTTCGTTCGTTTCGTTTCCACACTGTTACGTAACGTCGCACCTTCCCGGGGGGTCAGAAGCAGCCGATGCCACAGACCGTGGCCAATCTGATAGCAGCGGCACAGGCTGGCGACCGCGCGGCGTTCGACGAGCTGGTGCGGCTGACCTACGCCGACACATACACGCTGGCTATGCGGCTGACCGGGAACGAGGAAGATGCGCGAGACGTCGCTCAGGAGGCATACCTGCGGGCCTATCGGGGTCTGCGGCGCTTCCGCGGCGACGCGCAGTTCTCGACGTGGCTCTATCGGATCACGGCCAACTGCGCTGCGACCCAGTTGGGACGGCGGGCGCGGCATCGCCACGACGTACTGGACGACACCGTGCAGCTGGCCGATCCTCGGACCGACCACGACCCGCAACTCCGTGCCGACGCCAGCGACCTGCGGAACCGTCTCGCCGATGCCCTCGACGACCTGCCGCCGCGTCTCCGCTCGGTGGTCATCCTCCGCGACGTCTACGACCTGTCCCACGAAGCCATCGCCGCCGAGCTCGGCATCTCGGAGTCGGCGGCCAAGGTCCGTCTGCATCGGGCCCGCCACAAGCTGCGGACCCAGCTCTTCCCTCGCCGGGACGAGCGCGAGATCGGGACCACCCGTGCGGGCTGAGCTGGGTTCACACCCAGGAGGTGTGCGCCATGCAGTGTGAAGACCTGGCCCAGGAGCTCCCCGGATTCATCGACGGCAGCGTCCGGCTGGGCCGTCATCAGCGACGTCATGTCGATCGCTGCCTGCGCTGCCAAGCCGACGTCGCCCACTACCGCAAGATCGTGCGGGCCATGCAGGTGCTGCGGTCCGAGGTGATCGAGCCGGCGCCGGGCCTGCTGGCCGACATCCTGCTGGGTCTCGAAGGGGCCAGCGTCGCCAATCGGCATGCCATCCGGACCCTGCTGTCCGGCCGGCGAGTGGTCTACGTGGGCGGTTTGGCCGCGGCCACGGCAGCCGGTGCGGTGAGCGCCATCGTCTTCACCACCCGGACCCGCCGCGCCGCCCGTCTCGTGAGCTGACCCCCCCGACCGGAACTACCGTCTCCTCATCTGGGGGTGAGCATCGTGGGGACGGAGGCGGCAGTACTGATCGAAGCGGTCGAGGAACCGCAGGAGATCGGGTCGGGCACCGAGATCGGCCGATCCCACGCGGTCCTCGTTGTCGCCGGATGCATCGCCACCATCGCCCTCCCCCTAGTGGTCGCGCTGGTGGTGCTCCGGGAGCCGCACTGGCTGCCGGTGCGCGACCTGGCCGAGACCGAGATGAGGGTGCGGGACGTCACCAGCTCTGATCCGCCGCTGGTCGGTCTGCTGGGGCGGTTGTGGGGCTATGGGGAAGCCGGCAGGCACCCTGGCCCGCTCGGCTTCTATGCGCTCTGGCCGGTGTACGAGCTCTTCGGCGGCAGCAGCTGGGCCCTCCAGGTCTCCAGCGCGGCGCTCAGCCTCGGTGGTGCCGGGGTGGCGGTGTGGATCGGCCATCGCCGTGGTGGCGCGGCCGGAGCCCTGGCGGTCACGGCCGCCCTGTTGGTGCTGCTGCGGGCCTACACCCCACAACGGATCACCGAGCCGTGGAACCCCCACCTGCCGTTGGTGTGGTGGGTGGTGTTCCTGTTGGCGCTGTGGTCGCTGCTGTGCCGCGACCGGGCGATGCTGCCCATCGCAATCTTCGCCGGGACGTTCTGCATGCAGAACCACATCCCCTATGTGGCGCTGGTCGTCGGCATGGGCGCGGCGGTGACGGCGTTGCTGGCCCGACCGACGCTGGCGGCCTGGCGGCGGAACGAGCCCGGGGTGCGTCGCTCGCTGCTGCGCTGGACCGGCGGAGCGTCGCTGCTCCTCGGTGCGCTGTGGCTGCCCCCGGTGGCCGACCAGATCGTCCACCGACCCGGGAACCTGGCGATCCTGCTGGAGACCTTCCGCCACCCCTACGACAAGCGGCCATCGCTCTCACTGGCCTTCGACACCTGGGTGTCCCATCTCGACCCGATCCGGCTGCTGACCGGGGACATCCACATGTTCATGACCCCGCTACACCGGCTCCCCGGTCTGCTCATGCTCGGGGTGTGGCTGGCGACCGTGGCGCTGGCCTGGCATCAAGGCGACCGCACGACGCTGCGGTTGCATGCCGTGGTCGGCTTGGCGCTGGTCGTCGGTCTGGTCGCGGTGCTGCGGATCTTCGGCCTGCTCTTCGACTACCTGACCTACTGGGGCTGGGGGACGACCGCGCTGCTGCTCCTGTCGATCGTGTGGACGCTGCGGCCCTGGCTGACGGGTCGAACGGCCATCGCCGTCCTTGGTGTCTGCGTGGTCGGTCTGAGCACGGCCTTCAGCGTGGACGCCGCCAGCACCGAGCCGTCGGGCGGGGAGGAGTCCCGCACCATCGCGCCGCTGATCGCCGCCACCGTCGATCGGTTGCGGTCCGATCCGGCTGGCTGCGGCGACGACTGCCGCTACCTGCTCACCTGGGACGACACCACCGTCATCGGCAACGGCGGCGCCGGCATCATCCTGGCCCTGGAGCACCACGGCATCGACGCCCGGGCCCATCCCATCCAGGTCGACGTGATGCGGTCCCGCATCATCAACCCGGCCAAGGCGGACGCCGAGGTCCACTTCGCGATGGGCGACAAAGCCATCGAATTCTGGGACGACAGACTGGATGCCGTACGCATCGCCTATCGTGCAGGCGACCCCGAGCACCCCAATGCTTATGAGGAGAATCGCGCCGTCTATTTGGTGGTGCGATGAAGGTGTTCGGCACGAGATGCATTCGTGCCCTCTGGGACCGGGCTGTAGGCTGGCACGGTTACCCCCGAGGGCAGTAGCTCAACTGGCAGAGCAGCGGTCTCCAAAACCGCAGGTTGGGGGTTCGAGTCCCTCCTGCCCTGCATTCCCTGTAACTCTCACCCGAGGGTCTCGCCATGGCGATGAACCGACAGACCAAACGCATGCTCCAGAAGCAGGGGCAGATCGACGCCGAGGGGCAGCCCACCGCGCGCAAGAAGCCGGCGCCCCAAGCGCCCCGCGCGCCGCGTCCCGAGCAGGGTCGCACGACCCCCATGCAGTTCCTGCGGGAGGTGCGAGGGGAACTGTTGAAGGTGGCATGGCCCACACGATCCGAGATCATCAACTACTCGATCATCGTGCTCGTGGCCGTGGTCGTCCTCACGACCTACATCGCCTCCATTGACTTCGCCTTCGGCGAAGCCATCTTCAAGCTCTTCGAACGATGAACCCAGACACCGAGACCGTGACCGACGCCGACGAACCCGAATCCGAGTCCGCATCCGAAGAGGAACCCTCTACCGAGGAGACCCTGGGCGAGAAAAAAGCGGAAGTAGCAGAGACGGCGACTACCCAGGACGACCTGTCCGACGACGACTACGAGTCGTTGCAGGACATTCTGACCGATGAGGATCTGCTCACCGACGAGGAGCTGATCGAGCAGCAGGAGAGCCCCTACGACCGGCCGGGTCGGTGGTTTGTGGTCCACACCCAGTCGGGCTACGAGAAGAAGGTCAAGCAGAACCTCGAGGCCCGCATCCAGTCGATGAACGCCGAGGACGCCATCTACGAGGTGGTGATCCCCATGGAGGACTACGTCGACCTCCGCAACGGCAAGCGGGTGGTGGCCCAGCGCAAGATGTTCCCGGGCTATCTCCTGGTGCGGTCCGAGCTCGACGACAAGGCCTGGTTCGTCATCCGCAACACTCCCGGGGTGACCGGCTTCGTCGGCCAAGGCGCCAAGCCTTCGCCGCTGCCGCGGCGTGATGTCGAGGCCTTCCTCATGCCCAAGGGCGCCGAGGAGCAGGTGGCCGCCCGGGCCAAGCCCCGTCTCGAGTACGAGGTCGGCGAGACCGTCCGGGTCAAGGAAGGCCCGTTCGCCGATTTCTCCGGCGAGGTCATCGAGATCAACGAGGATCAGCTCAAGCTCAAGGTGCTGGTCAACATCTTCGGCCGCGAGACGCCGGTCGAGCTCGAATTCAGCAAGGTCGCCAAGCTCTAGCGGCGAGGAGAGAGAACCCCCATGGCGAAGAAGAAAGTTGCGGCACTGGTCAAGATCCAGATCCCTGCGGGCCAGGCCACGCCGGCCCCGCCTGTGGGTACCGCGCTCGGTCCCCACGGCGTCGCGATCATGGACTTCTGCAAGGCGTACAACGCCGCGACCGAGAACCAGCGGGGCACGATCGTTCCCGTCGAGATCACGGTGTTCGAGGATCGCTCGTTCACGTTCATCCTCAAGACCCCGCCCACGCCGGTGCTGTTGCGCCAGGCCGCCGGCCTCGACAAGGCGTCGGAGACCCCGGGGCGCGAGGTCGTGGGCAAGATCACCGACGCCCAGCTGGCCGAGATCGCCGAGATCAAGATGCCCGACCTCAATGCCTACGACATCGATGCGGCCAAGCTGCAGATCGCCGGTACCGCTCGGTCGATGGGCATCGAGACCCCCTAATCCGTCAAGACCACGGGCTGGACCGGGACGACCTCGCCCGGCCGCCCAGACCTACACGAGGGAGCCGTCATGGCGCATGGAAAGAAGTACAGCAACGCGCTGAAGCGTTTCGACCGTGAGGCCCTGCACGGACCCGCGGAAGCCATCGATCTGGTCAAGTCCCTGGCCTCGGCCAACTTCGACGAGACGGTCGAGCTGGTGGCCCGGCTGGGTGTGGACCCTCGCAAGGCGGATCAGATCGTGCGAGGCACGGTCGCGCTGCCATCGGGAACCGGCAAGGACGTCCGGGTCGCGGTCTTCGCCACGGGCGATGCCGCCACGGCGGCCCGCGAGGCCGGAGCCGACATCGTCGGCGCCGACGACCTGGCGGC
>DASXTK010000215.1:0-11154 GCA_036505485.1 Acidimicrobiales bacterium | reverse complement strand
CCGACGGCGTCTGGGCCCGGCACTGGTA
This sequence comes from Acidimicrobiales bacterium, assembly GCA_036505485.1. Lineage (GTDB taxonomy): Bacteria > Actinomycetota > Acidimicrobiia > Acidimicrobiales > VFJN01 > DASXTK01. Next base: position 11,126 of record DASXTK010000215.1, on the reverse strand, counting down.
CGAAGCGGTGTGGCGATCCACGGCCTTCACCGCCCACCAGCCGAGGGAGATCGACCTGGAGCCGACGGCGTCTGCGGTGGCCGAGATCTGCATGCCGATGTACCGCGCCCTCTACGACGTCCGCTGGCGGCCCTGATGGGTGGCGGTGATGATCCAGATGGCGGCGCCGAGTCGCACGCCGTCGCCCTCTGCGTGGTCGGCCAACGCGGCGCGCACCGCTTCGAGTGCGGCGGGGCGCTGCTCGTCGGGCATCGAGTCGAGGGCGGTGCGGCAGATTCCGGTGGTGGCGACGTACTCCGTGGCCTCCTGGGGGTCGGCGCCGAGAGCGAAGGTCAGCCTGATCGGCTCGAGGTGAACGTCGGTGTAGCCGGCCGCTTCCAGGGTGGTGGTGACGGTCTCGGCGTCGGACTGGGCGAACATGCCGGGTCCGTCGGCCGCTGAGTTGGGAAGCGAGGCATCGGGGGGCAGTGCAGCGAAGGGGATGGTGAGCCAATCGTTGGTCTCGAAGGCCTGCCAAGTGGCGAGGCAGAGACGGCCGCCCGGCCTGATCCCCCGTCCGATGTTGGTGAACGCGGTGATCTGATCGGCGAAGAACATGGTCCCGAACCGGCTGATCGCGAAGTCGAACTGGCGCGGAGGTGGATAGGTCTGAGCGTCGCCTTGCACCAAGGTGAGATTCGACAGGCCGGACGCCTCGGCTCGACGACGAGCTACGCCGAGCATCGGCTCGGAGAGGTCGAGGCCGTGCACCGTGCCCGCAGGACCGACGGCCTGGGCCGCGGCGAGGGTGGTGACACCGCACCCGCAGCCGATGTCCACCACGGCCTGACCGGGGACGATGTGGGCGGCGGCGAGCAGCGCGTCGGCGACGGGGGCCAGTATCCGGTCGCGGCGATCGGCATTGAGAACCCAGCGCTGTCCGCTGGCTCCGTTCCACGCCTCGTACTCGTCGGTGTTGGCGATGTCGGTCATGGGGTCGAGCCTACGGAGGACCAGGCAGCGCCTTGTTCGGGATGCGACGATGGCGGCGATGGCCCACTGGCCGAAGCACGCGGAGGTCGTCGTGGTCGGCGGGGGGATCGTGGGCGCCAGCACGCTCTATCACCTGGCTGCGGCCGGCTGCCGCGGCGCCGTGCTCATCGAGCGCGACATCCTGGGGTCGGGGTCGACCGGCGCGGCGGCCGGTGGGATCAGGGCCCAGTTCTCCGACGAGTTGAACGTCCGGATCGCGATCGAGTGCATCACGCGGTTCGGGCGCTTCGCCGAGGAGATCGGGGCGGACATCGGGTTCCGTCAATGCGGCTACCTGTTCCTGCTGCGAGCGGAGGACATGGCTGGGTTCGAGGCCGCCGTGGAGTTGCAACGCTCGCTCGGCGTGCCAACCCGGATGCTCACCCCGCACCAGGCCGCTGAGATCGTGCCCCAGCTGAGCCTGGACGGCGTGGCCGCGGCCACGTTCAATCCCCTTGATGGGAGTGCCGACCCGGGTGCTGCGGTGCAGGGGTATGTCGACGCCGCTCGCCGTTACGGAGCCAGTGTGTTCCAGCGCGTGACCGTCCACCGCGTGCTCCATCGGGGAGGCCGGGTGGTCGGCGTCGAGACTTCCCGCGGCCCGATCGCCACGGACCGTGTGGTCTGCGCGGCCGGAGTCTGGTCCGGCGATCTCGCCGGGACCGCAGGCGTCAAGATTCCGGTGCGGGCCGAGCGGCGCTACGTCTTCCAGACCGCCGGGAAGGACGAACTGCCCAGCGAGCTTCCCCTGACCATTGATTTCGCCACCGGTTTCTACATCCATCGCGAGCGGAGCCGACTCCTCCTTGGCGGGCCCTGGGCCACATCGGAAGAGCTAGCGCCCATCGCTATCGCCTGTGTCCCTTCTCTCGCGGACCTGCCGATTCGATATGGCTGGTCCGGGTTCTATGAGATGAGCCCCGATCACAACGCCATCGTCGGAGAAGCCGTCGATCCTTCTGGGTTCCTGTACGCCACCGGGTTCTCCGGTCATGGGTTCCAGCAGAGCCCGGTCGTCGGCCAGCACCTCGCCGATCTGGCCCTCGGGCGTGATCCGGCGTTCGATCTGTCGCCTTTCTCCGTCGATCGCTTCGCAGGTCCACTGACGCTGCGGGCCGAGCGGAACATCGTATGACGACCTTGAGGTTCCTTGATGCCGCGGCCCTGCGGGAAGCGCTTCCGATGCGTCTCGCCATCGATGCCATGCGCGAGGCGTTCAGCGACGATCGGGAGGTGCCGCCGCGGGCCGCGCTCGCCGGGTCGCTCTTCATGCCGGGACGGGTCGGCCGCCACACCGGAGTGAAGGTCGTATCTACGGTGCCCGGTCATCCGGCGGGTCTGGTCGCGGTGTTCGGGCCGGACGGTGAGCCGCTCGGCATCGTCGACGGACCCACCCTGACCGCCATCCGCACCGGAGCCGCGGCCGGTCTGGCCACCTCACTGTTGGCTCGACCACAGGCACGGGTGCTCGCCATGGTCGGCGCCGGTGCGATGGCAGCAGATCAGATCGAAGCGGTCCGCACGGTCCGGCCGATCGAGCGCCTCCTGGTCTGGAGTCGTGACCGAAGGCGAGCCGTGGCGCTGGCCCGCGCTGTCGACGGGGAGCCGATCGACACGGTCGACGAGGCGGTGGCGGCGGCTGACGTCGTCACCACGGCAACGCCATCGACTCGGCCGCTGTTCGGTGCGGGCGCGGTGGGGCCGGGCACGCACATCAATGCCATCGGCGCCTTCACCCCCGAGATGGCCGAGTTGCCGCCGGTGGTGCTCCATGCCGCTTGGGTGGTCGTCGACGATCTCGCCGCATCGGCTCGGGAAGCCGGTGACCTGCTGCAGGCCGGCCGGATCGCCGATGCCGAGATGAGCGACCTCCTGGCCGGCCGGGCCCAGCCTCCGCCCGGGGCAACAACCGTCTACAAGTCCACCGGCGTGGCCAACATGGACATCGCCGCGGCGGTGGCTGCGCTGACGTAGCCGTGCGGACCCGTTGGCGAATCGGCGTCGCCGCAGGGCTCGTGGCGATGATCGCCGCGGCCGGAGTGGTGCGTTGGATGGCGGATGAGGCGGACGGTCCGATCAACTCGGATGAGGCACAAGGCGTCTTGCGCGACTACCTCGCCGCAATAGAAGGCGCGGACTACACGGCTGCGGCAAAGTTCCTGGCGGCTGGCGACGAACCGATCGCTGACCTGCCGACCGCCGACCTGTCGGTGGACTCGATCGCCCGAGCACTGGCCGAGTACTGCGCTCCTGGATGCCTTGCCTCCACAGCGGTGATCCTGTACCAACCCGACGATCGGCAGGCGTACGTAGCCGTCGTGACCTTCGGCGAACCGCGAGGCCACCCGCTGGAACGCAGCTTCGTCGTCTGGGCGACCGACGAGGGCGAGCCGTACGTCCGGGGCCTCCCGCCCGCCGGAACCGGCGCGATCCCGCCGTGAACGCCGTCAGACCCCGAGGTAGGCCTCGCGCATCTGGGGGTTGTCGAGCAGGCCGGTGCCGGTGTCGGCGAGGACGATCCGCCCGGACTGCAGGACATAGCCCCGGTCGGCGATCGACAACGCCATGTTGGCGTTCTGCTCCACTACGAACACGGTGGTGCCCTGGTCGTTGACCTGTTGGATGATCTCGAAGTTCTGCTCCACCAGGATCGGGGCCAGACCCATCGACGGCTCGTCCATCAGCAGCACCGTGGGCCGGGCCATGAGCGCCCGGGCGATGGCCACCATCTGCTGCTCTCCTCCGGACAAGGTCCCAGCTCGCTGGGTCATCCGCTCCCGGACCCGGGGGAACAGCTCGAGCACCCGATCCAGATCCTCCTGCACCTCGGTCCGCTCGCGGCGTAGGTAGGCGCCGAGCTCGAGGTTCTCCTTGACCGTCATGCGCTTGAAGAGACGTCGGTTCTCCGGGACCATCGAGACACCCATGTCGACCAGGCGTTGGGTCGGGAGCTCGTTGACCCGCTCGCCGTTGAGCAGGACATCGCCGTGGGACGGAACCACGAAGCCCAGGATGGTCTTGAGCGTGGTGGTCTTGCCGCTGGCGTTGCCCCCGAGCAGGCACACGATCTCCCCGGGGTAGACCGTGATGCTCACGTCTCGCAGGACCTGGATCGGCCCGTAGTGGGTGGAGACGTCACGCAGTTCGAGGACCGGCTGCGCCTCGATCACCGTAGAGACCCGGCCTTTCGGCCCAGGTAGGCCTCGATGACCTGCTCGTTGGTGGCGACCTCGTCGTAGGAGCCCTCGGCGATCTTCTGGCCGTGGTCGAGCACGACGACCCGCTCGGAGGCGCCCTTCACCGTCGGCATGTCGTGCTCGATGAGCAGGATGGTCACACCCATCTGGTCCCGCAGCTCACCGATCAGCCGACCCAGCTCTTGAGTCTCCCGTGGGTTCATCCCGGCCGTCGGCTCGTCGAGCAGGATCACCTTCGGACCCGACGCCACGGCTCGGGCGATCTCCAGCCGCCGCCGGTTGGCGTAGGACAGTGAGTTGGCGGGCATATCGGTGCGGTATCCGACCAGGCGGGACCCGAAGAACGCCAGCGCTTCCTCGGCCCGTCGGCGGGTCTCCGCCTCCTCCCGCCGGAACGACGGCAGGCGGAGGATGGCCTTGAGGATCCCCGACTTCGTGCGGCAGTGGCGGGCCACCATGACGTTCTCCCGCACGGTCATCTCCGGGAAGAGCCGCACGGTCTGGAAGGTGCGGGCCACGCCGAGCTCCAGGATCTGGCTGGGACGGAGCCCGGCGATGCTCCGCCCGTCGAACACGATGTCGCCCCGGTCGACCGGGAGCATTCCGGTGATCAGGTTGAACAGCGTGGTCTTGCCGGCACCGTTGGGCCCGATCACGCTGACGATCTCGGCCTCACCGACCACCAGGTCGAGCTCGGAGATGGCCCGCACGCCCCCGAAGTCCTTGGTGAGCTCCTTTATCTCGAGCAGGGCCATCGCCGTCTCCCTCAGCTTCCCGACCCCGTCGGGGCCGGCGCCCCGGCGCCGAGCCAGGCGTCCTGCTCCAGCTCCTCCTCGTGCAGCTCCTGGGCTCGTCGCTTGCTGGGGATGAACCCCTCGGGACGGCTGAGCATCATGAAGATCAGCAGGGCGCCGTAGAGCAGGAACCGGTACTCCTCGAACTCCCGCAACAGCTCGGGGAGGCCGACCAGCACCAGTGCGCCGAGCACGACCCCCCGAACGCTGGCCATCCCGCCCACGATGATGACCACCAGGACGGTGATCGAGACCACGACGTCGAAGCTCTGCGGGAACACCGAACCGATCTTGGTGGCGAACAGCGCTCCGCCCAATCCGGCCAGGATCGCCCCCATGATGAAGGCGGAGAGCTTGGCCGCCACGATGTTGACCCCCATGGCCTCGGCTACGGCTTCGTCCTCGCGCATGGCCATCCAGGCTCGGCCGATGCGCGAGTCCTGGAGCGCGTAGGAGACGTAGGCCGCCAGGAGGACCAGCGCGAACAGCACATACAGGAACGCCTGGGGTCCCTTGACGTCGATGGGTCCGATGACGATGTCCGGTACCCGCGTCACCCCTTGGGCGCCGCCGAAGGTGGGCTTCAACCAGTCGGACAGGAACAGCAGCCGGGCGATCTCGCCGAACCCCAAGGTGACGATGGCCAGATAGTCGCCCCGCATGCGCAGCACCGGGGTTCCGACCAGCAGGCCCGCCGCGGCGGCGGCCAGCACCACGAACGGGACCGCGACCCAGAAGTTCCAGCCCACACCCAGGCTCGAGGTCGGTGAGGTGATCAACGCCGTTGTGTAGGCACCGACCGCGAAGAACGCCACGTAGCCGAGGTCGAGCATTCCGGCGAAGCCGACCACGATGTTCAGCCCCAGCGCCATCACCAGGAAGATGCCGGCGATGTTCAGCACCTCGCTGTAGAACGGCCCGAGGATCTGGGGAAGCTCGCCGAGCACCAGGGCGACAACGGCGAGGATGGCCAAGCTGACCACCCGTTGTCGGCGCCGGGGGAGACGCTCGAGCCGGGCTTGGAACGGCGTGCGGTCGGGTCGGGTCCGCACCGCGTAGATGCCGAACCCGGCCAGGCCCACCGCGGCGGCGCCCTGCCAGCTCAGCGCCCCACTCGACTGGTAGAGGAAGCGGATGAGCGGCGCGGTGAGGACGTTCAGCTCCTCCTGGATGCCCCGCAGGAGCTGATGGATCAGGGACTGCAGCAGCCCGAACCCGGCCGCGGCGATGGCTCCGGCGAGCACCGCCTTGCGCCATCGGTCGGGCAGCAGGTGGAGCGCGCCCGCCGCCATCCCTGCCGCCAGGTTCAGCGCGAGGACCACGAGGATCCCCACCGGGAGCTGGTTCCCGAACGTCAGCAGTTGGGGCCCGTTCTCGTCGGCGACCAGGTCCGGGGAGATGTTCACGAAGACGTCCCGGACATCGAAGTTGTCGATGAGCAGCACGAACACGGTCATGACCGCGCCGCTCCCCAGGCCGACGAGGAGGCCCGCGGTGAGGTTCCTCCGCCCCGGCCGAGCCGCCGCGAATCCCTCGATCTGGGGTGGCGCCCGACCACCCGCGTACCCGAGGACCAGCGGGATCGCGACCAGCAACAGCGTGCCGAGCGACACTTCACCGACGATCTCCCGCTCCGAGAACCTCTGCACCATCCCGATGGCCGAGACGAACACCGCGGCCAGCCCGGCCAGCAACCCCAGCCGCAACGCCCGGCCCAGGTCGACCTCCCGGGCCGGAAGGAGCTCGCCTTCCCTGGCGGCGGGCGGAGCGCTCCGGCGGCGGGCCACCGCAACCTCGCCGCGCTCGTCGGCGACCCGTTCACCGAGGATCCCGGTCGGACGGAAGATCAAGATCAGGACCAGGGCCAGGAAGGCCACCACGTCCTTCAGCTGGTGGGCCGCGGGGATGTCCAGCCCGCTCAGGACCAGGCTCGGGCCCAAGGACTCCACCGAGCCGATCGTGAGCCCGCCCAACACGGCGCCGACCATGTTCCCGATCCCGCCCAGCACCGCCGCGGTGAACGCCTTGATCCCGGGCAGGAACCCGGTGAGGAAGAAGACGTTTCGGAACACCAGGCCGAAGAGCAGCCCCGCCGCGCCGGCCATCGCCCCACCGATACCGAACACCAGGGCGATCGTGCGGTCGACGTCGACGCCCATCAACCGGGCCATCTCCTGGTCCTCGGCGACCGCCCGCATGGCTCGGCCGGTTCGGCTCCTCTCCACGAACACCTGGAGCCCGATCATCATGACCAGCGCGGCCACGATCACGAGCAGGTGAACCTTGAGGATCCGGAACCCGAGGAACGTGAGCGTCCCGTTCAGGACCTTGACGTCCGGGTACTCCTTGACGTCGACCCCGAACAAGCCGGCGACGGCGTACTGCAGGAAGAACGAGGCGCCGATGGCGGTGATGAACGGGATCAAGCGAGGCGCGCCGCGCAACGGTCGGTAGGCCACTCGTTCGAGGGTCAGCGCCACCAGCGCCGACACGGTCATGCAGCAGACCAGGACGAGGAACAGCGCCACGAACGGCTGGGCGTCCCACAGGGCGGTGCGAGCCAGCCGGTCCGACACGAAGTAGCCGGTGATGGCGCCGATCATGAACACCTCGCCATGGGCGAAGTTGATGAACCGCAGCACCCCGTAGACCATCGTGTAGCCCAACGCGATCAGCGCGTACACCGAGCCTTGGGCCACGCCGAACACGATGAGATCCCGCCATTGCTGGGAGTCGAGCCGACCGCTGGTGATGCTGTTGAACGCCCCGATGGCGATCAGGACCACGGCGGCGATCCGCACGACCCAGAGGAACGAGTCGACCACCGGGAGCTGCACCGCCCGGGCTCGCCGGCGGTCCGCCAGCGCCCGCAGCCGCCCCCGGAGCCGCGGTTCCAACCGCGGCTCCCGGGGCGATCTCACCGGCGGGAAGCCGAGCATCCCGATGTTCCTGGCGTCGTCGTCGGCTTACTCGGGCTTGTAGGTGAACAGGACGTTGGCCCTGACGTCCTCGATCGTCACCTGTTCGCTGGTGTTGCGGACCACGTCGATCGCCGGGTCGGCACAGTCCCCGAACTCGTCGCAGGAGAGCGAACCGGTGATGCCCTCGAAGCCGTCGACGGCGTAGAGCGCGTCCATCAAGGCCTGGCGATCGATGTGGACGGTGCCATCGTCGTCCTCGACCGCCACCTTCTCGATGGAATCGAACAGCATGTTCGTGGCGTCGTAGGCGTGGGCGTGGAACGCCTGGATCGGCGCCTCGCCGTTCTCCTCCTCGTACTTGGCCACGAAATCGTCGTACGCCGCGCCCTTCGGAGTCGCGGGACCGGAGAAGTACATGCCCTCGGTGTCCGGGATCTCGATGAAGGTGTCCGACAAGAGCCCGTCAGCGCCCATCAGCTTGTCCGTGTTGGCCAGGAGCGGGAACTCCTTGGCCTGCTGGGCCATGAAGTCGGCCTCGGGCTGGAAGATCGGGAAGAACACGATGTCGGGTTGAGCGGCGACCACCTCGGTGAGCACCGGTCGCATGTCGGTGTCTCCCTTGCTGATGGCCGTAGCCAGCACGACTTCACCGCCAAGGTCCTCGAACGCTCGACCGAACGCAGTGGCCAGACCCTCGGTGTACGGGTCGCCGTCGTGGATGGTGGCCGCCTTCGTGGCGCCGAGCTCCTCGGTGGCGAACGTCGCGGCCGCGGTGCCCTGGATGATGTCGTTGTGGGCCGTGCGGAAGTAGCCCGGCTGACTGTCGTCGGCCTGTTCGCCGGCCAGGTCCGAGGTCAGCGCCGGTGAGGTGTTCGACCCGGAGATCATCACGACACCGGAGTCGGCCAGGATCTCCATGGCCGGCACCGCCGCACCCGAGCAGCTCGTGCCGATCACCCCGACGATCTGCTCGTCGGAGACCACACGCTGGGCCGCGGTAGTGCCTTGCTCGGCGGCGCAGCCGTCGTCCTCCACCTGGAGCTCGATCTCGTGGCCGAGGAGCTCGCCGTCGCGATCTGCCATCGCGATGCGCACGGCTCGGACCTGATCCTCCCCCAGGCTGGCGGTGTCGCCGCTGATGGACTCGATCGTGGCGATCTTGATCGGATCGCCGGAGTTGATGGTGACCGCACCCAGCTCGCCTGGTTCGAAGCCGCCACTGGTGGTGGTGCTGTCATCGTCTGCGCAGGCCGCCGCCACCAGAGCAACGGGAATGAGCAGCGCGAAAGCACGGAAACGAGGTTTTCCCATTCGGTCCCCCCTTTTTCATGGACCGTCGCGACGACCTTAAGCCTCGAACCATCGGGGGTCGACGAAACGTATAGAGATCGTCACGCATGGCCGCGACTCGGCCATCAGGAGCGCGAATCCACCATCATTTCGCCACCGAACGTGGGTTACGTATCGCCGATACGCCCAGGTTCAGCCTGGCTCCTCGCCGGGGCGGACCACGACGAACTGGCCCATCATCCCCTGGTCCTCGTGTTGGAGGACGTGGCAATGGAACATGTAGGGGGTGTTCGGGTCGGTGTAGTCGGTGAACTCCATGATCAGCCGCATCGGCTTGCCCGGCAGCACGGGCACGGTGTCCTTCCACCCCCGCAGGCTGAGTGGCGGGTCCTCGCCGTCGACGCTGAGCACCGCGAAGTGGACGTCGTGGATGTGGAAGTTGTGCGGCGGGCCGTCCTGGTTGCTGACCACCCAGACCTCGACGGTGTCCACATGGACCACCGCGTCGATGTGGCCCATGTCCATCTTGTGGCCGTTGATGGCGGTGCCGCCGAGCTCGAAGTGCCGGGTCTCCACCGCGTCGGCCTCGGCCGGCGGCTCGAACGGCACCAGCTGGTCCGGCAGATCGGCCGAGGCCGTCAGGTCGTCCGCCGCCCGGAACTGGAGGATATCGAAGGTGTCCTCAGCGCCGTCCACCCGCTCACGGAAGAAGTCGAGGTTGAGGTCGGCCGCGTAGCTCCGTAGCAGTGCCTTGTCGCCCGGCTTGAAGCGCACCACGATCTCGGCCCGTTCCCCGGGGGAGAGCTGGATCCGGTTCAGCTTCACCGGCGCCTCGACCAGACCCGAGTCGGTGCCCACCAGCCAGTAGGAACGATCGTCGGTGAAGCCGAGGTCGTAGGTCCGGGTGTTCGAGGCGTTGAGCAGCCGCAGCCGCACCAGCTCAGTCGTGACCGTCTGGTATGGGTCGTAGGTGCCGTTGACCAGGATCTTGTCGCCGAGCTTCCCCACGTCGTTGGCGACGGAGCTCGAGGTGCTGAACGATCCGTCGCCCCCGAAGCTCCGATCCTGGATGATCACCGGGAGATCGTCCACGCCGTAGCTGCTGGGTAGACCGAGGCCGTCAGCCACGTCGTCGTCCAGGATGAACATGCCGGCGATGCCCCGGTACATGTGGTCGGCGGTCTCGCCGTCGGGGTGCGGGTGGTACCACAGGCTGGCGGCGGGCTGATCGATGGTCCAGGTGGGCGACCAGGTCGTGCCCGGGTCGATCACCTGATGCGGCCCGCCGTCCATGGCTGCCGGCAGGTGCATGCCGTGCCAGTGCATCGTGGTCGCCTCGGGGAGCTGGTTGTTCAGGTTGACCAGGACCTGCTCGCCCCGGCGGGCGCGGAGGGTCGGCCCCAGGTAGGCGCCGTTCACCCCCCACGTCTTGGTGTGCCGATTGTCGAGGAAGTCGGTGCTGCCCTCCTGCAGATCGAGGTCGAACACCAGGCGGCCCTGGTCGTCGATCGTCGAGTCGGCCAGCGGCGGGATGCGCAGCTCGTTGGAGAAGTCCAGCTCGCCGACGTTGCTGACCCCGGCCTCGGCCCAGACCCAAGTGGCGGTGCCGACGGCGCCCGCCAGCAGCGTCATCACCACCGCCACCGTGGTCAGCAGGACGGTTCCGGCCGTTCCCCGGCGCTGGGTCGCCCGCCGGGGGACGAGGGTTGCGCCGATGCCGCCGATGGCTGTTCCGCCGAGCAGCCACGGAGCCACGTCGTCGACGGCGACGATGGCACCGACGATGGTGCCGACAGTCGCACCGAGCACTGCACCAGCGGTGCCGACGAGGGCGGTGCGCAGGACGGACCGGCGCCGTTCCTGGGGGACGCGGAGCCGCACCACCATCGACGCCACTGGCCCGAACAGGAGGA
>DASXTK010000214.1:0-10388 GCA_036505485.1 Acidimicrobiales bacterium | reverse complement strand
TCGGTCAGGAACAGGTAGACCGCGTACGCCATGGCCTCGGGATCGTCCGGGTCGATGTCGGGCAGGTCCTCGTCGATGTCGAGACGGGTCCCCAGGACCAGCCGCAAGCTGTTGATCGTGGTCATCCACGCGGTCAGCTGGCTGCGGTCGAGCTCGACGGTTCCCTCGTCGAGGGTCGACTCCACCACGTCGAGGGCAGCCAGCCGTCCCTCCAGCAGCTCGTCGCGGGTGAGCACCTGGTAGCCGGCGTCGCGTTCGGGGTCGTCGGCGTAGGCCGGGGGGAACAACCGCTGCAATCCCGGCGAGTCCGTCGACATCAAGAGCTGTTCCCGCAGCTGCTCCACCAGGGAGAGCAACAGCAGGCGGTCGTTCTTGGACAGCTTGACCCGATAGCGGTCGACGCCGCGGCGTCGGACCCAATCACGCATGGTGGCTCAGTCCTGCTGCAGGGTGGCCCACAGCTGATGCTCGTGGAGGCGGAACACGTCGAGCTCGGCCTTCTCCCGCGACCCGCTCGACACGACCGCTCTGCCCTCGTTGTGGACCTGGAGCATCAGCTTCTCGGCCACGTCGTGGGAGTACCCGAACAGCTTCTGGAGCACAAAGGTGACGTAGTCCATGAGGTTGATGGGGTCGTTCCAGACGATGACCACCCACGGCCGGTCGGGATCGACGCTCGTGTCGTCCACTGGTTGGTCGACCTCGGCCGGAGCGACCTCCACCGGCGCGGCGGACGCCGAAGCGATGCCAACGAGAGAGCGGGAGGCTTGGCCGATGGACGGCACACGGTCATTCTCGCGCGGTCGCCGGTCGGTTACGACGGTCAAGGAACCGGCACGGTGTCCGTCGGGACCACGAGCGGCCGCTTCGTCCTCGCAGCTGCGACCGCGGTTGTCACCGGCTCGACCACCGGCTCGCTCAACCCGAGCCGGACCCGGAGCACCGCGATCCACACTGAGGCGGCGCCCAGCACGTGGATGCTCACCAGCCAGGCCGGCACGCCGGTGAAGTACTGCGTGTAACCGACTCCGGCCTGGGCCACCAGGACCACCAAGAGAGCCCGCAGCCGGGCGTCCACCGATGGAGCGGCATCGCCGACCCGGGCCATCCGCCAGACCAGCAGGGCCAGGCCCAGGAACAGCATCACGGAGATGCCGTGGATCCGAGCCACCTCGCCGACCACGAAGTCGAGTCGCTCGGCGGTCTCGTCACCGGCATGGGGTCCGCTGCCGGTCACGATCGTGCCGGTCACCACGGCCAGACCCGCAGCGACCAGCAGGAGGTCGCAGGCCCGTCGCACCGCCGGGATGGCCAGCTCGCGGCGCCGGCCGTCAGGCGCCGGCTCCTCGCTGGCCTTGTGATGAAGCACCAAGGCGTTCCACAGCGCCCCCAACGACAACAGGAAGTGTCCGATCACCGACACCGGGGACAGGTCCAACACCACCACCAGCGCACCGACCAGGGCGTTGGCCAGCACCCACACCGGTAGGCCCAGGGCCCAGCGGAACAGGTCCTTACGCCGGGGGGAGCGCCAGTGGGCTCCGAGCACCGCGGCCACCGTGAACAGCATGACCAGAGCGGTCACCACCCGGTTGCCGTACTCGATCATGCCGTGGGTGTCCGACGCCGAGCGGGGGACGAAGCTGTCGGGTTCGCACGACGGCCAGGTCGAGCAGCCCAACCCCGAGCCGGTCAATCGCACCGCGGCCCCAGTGACCATGATGAACACCAGGGACACCAACGTCACCAAGGTGATGACACGGTAAGCCGCAGGGGACACAGAAGCCGGACGAGCGATAGCCCGAGAGTAACGAGAACCCCAGCGCGGGGAACATTCCGCCAGCAGTTCCAAGGGTCTCACTTGGCCCCGCCGAAAGGGGCGGTCCTAGGCTGCGTCGAAGTGGCCCTAATCGCTCAGGCAGCCGCCCCGATGATGTGGCGCAATCGCCTCGGGGCCTACGTCGCGCTCACCAAGCCACGCATCATCGAGCTGCTCCTGGTCACGACGGTGCCGACCATGATCGTGGCCGAGCGGGGGATGCCGTCGCCGTGGCTCATCGCCGCCACCGTGCTGGGCGGGACCCTGGCCGCGGGCGGCGCCAACGCCATCAACATGTACGTCGATCGCGACATCGACAAGGTGATGGACCGGACCAAGAACCGCCCGATCGCCACCGGGGTGATCGAGCCCCGCTCGGCGCTGATCTTCGCGATCGCCATCGAGGTCGTGGCGTTCCTGTTCCTGTGGTCCGCGGTCAACCTGCTGTCCGCGGTGCTGGCCGTCGCCGCATGCCTGTTCTACGTCTTCGTCTACTCGCTGTGGCTGAAGCGGAGCTCCAGCCACAACATCGTCATCGGCGGCGCCGCCGGTGCGGTCCCGGTGCTGATCGGCTGGACCGCGGTCACCAACCGCCTGGACTGGGCGCCGATCGTCCTGTTCGGGGTCATCTTCTATTGGACCCCGCCGCACTTCTGGGCCCTGGCCATCCGCTACCGAGAGGACTACGCCAAGGTGGACGTGCCGATGCTGCCGGTGGTGGCCAGTTTCCGGACGACCGCCTGGCGCATCCTGCTCTACACCCTGCTCCTGGTGGGCCTCACCGTGCTGTTCGCCCCGGTGGCGGGGATGGGCGACCTCTACCTGGTTTCAGCGCTGGGCCTGGGGGCCGTGTTCACCTACATGGCGGTCAAGCTCCTGCGCGACAACTCGCCCGCGGTGGCGATGCGCTTGTTCACGTGGTCGATCTCCTACATCACCTTGCTCTTCGGCGCGATCGCGGTCGACCAGCTCATCCGATCAGGGTGGTAGCCAGATATGCAGCGAAGATTTCGTGGCCAGAGAACGCATGTGACTAGATTCCCGAGCCGACCTTCTCTCCAGCCCAGGGTGCGTCCATGACCGTGACCGAAGCTCCCGGCGTCGTCGTCGAAACCGCCGCTGACGAGACAGAGCCCACCGCACCGAGTGGCCTTGCCGCGCTGGTCGGGTCGGGCGATCCCCGCTCGGTCGGCAAGTTGTTCGTGGGGACCTCGCTGCTGTTCCTGTTGGTGTCCGGCGTGACCGGGGTGCTCGTCGGGTTCGAGCAGGCCGACACCTCCTCCTTCGACATCCTCAGCCAGGACACCTACAACCAGGTGTTCACGCTGCACGCGATCGCCGGGCTGTTCCTGGTGGTCCTGCCGTTGCTGCTCGGTCTGGCCACTGCGGTGGTGCCGCTGCAGATCGGCGCCAGCACGGTGGCCTTCCCCCGGTCCAGCGCCGCGGCCTACTGGGTCTTCCTGGTTTCCGGCGGCGTGCTCCTGGCCTCCTTCGCGGTCAACGGCGGCCCGTACGGCGGGGACAGCGAGGGTGTGCGGCTGTTCGTCGTCTCGCTCATCGCCGTGATCGGCGCCCTGTGCGTGGCCACCGTCTCGGTGGTGACCACCGTGATCGCGCTGCGGACCCCGGGGATGAGCCTGCGTCGCGTCCCGCTGTTCTCCTGGTCGATGCTGATCGCCGGGTCGGTGTGGCTGCTGACCCTGCCGATCCTGGCCGGGATCCTGGTCCTGGTGTACGTGGACGTGACCTACGGCCAGCAGTTCCTGGGCGGGGCCGATGGGATCTACAGCCACATCCGCTGGGTCTTCTGGCAGCCCACGGTGTACGCCTTCGCCATCCCGGCCCTCGGCATCATCGGCGACATCGTCCCGGTGTTCGCCCAGACCCGGCACAAGCGGCACATGGCGGCCAAGGTGTTGATCGGCGTCTTCGGGGCGGTCAGCTTCGGGGCTTGGGCCCAGTTGGGCGTCGTGGTCGGTGGTGCCACCCCCGATCCCACCCCGTGGACGTTCGAGGCTCCGTGGATCGCGGCGAGCGTGCTCGCGCTGGTGGCGCTTCTCGGACTGCTGGGTCTGTGGGCCGGGACCCTGGCCTCCGGTCGGCCCAGACCGGCCAGCCCCTTGTTGTTGGCGCTGATCGCGGGGACCCTCGTGTTGGTCGGGGTGGCGGCCGGGTTCGGTACCTCCCTGAAGAGCCTCGAGGTCGACTTCACCACCTGGATGACCGGCCAGGCCTACGCAGTCCTGATCGGAGCGGTGGCTGCCGGACTCGCCGGGGTCGTGTTCTGGTCGCCCAAGCTCTACGGCGCGCTGGTGCCCGAGGGCGCAGGCCGCCTCGCGGCGCCGCTGCTGTTGCTCGGCACCGTCGTGGTCGCGGTGAGCTATGGGGTTGCCGGACTGCTGGATCAGCCGCAGTTCCCCGGCGATGTGAGCCAGCTGGACGATCTCGACACCATCGAGACCCTCAACCTGGTAGCGGCCATCGGGGGAGTAGTGGTCGTGCTCGGTGGGTTGCTGGTCATCCTGGGGGTGCTCCAAGCTGGTCTCACCCGTCCGGGCAGCCTGGGTGACGATCCCTGGGACGGGCACACGCTGGAGTGGGCCACCTCGTCGCCCCCGCCGATCGGCAACTTCGCCGGCCTGCCCGAGATCAGCTCCGAAGCGCCGGTCTATGACGCCCGCCATCGGGCGGCGCTCGCCGACACGGAGACGTTCGACTGATGAGCACCGCAACCACCGAGATCGACGTCTTCACCGACGCCCCCGCCCCCGAACCGCCCCGACCCCGGGTCCTGCTGGTCGGAACGCTCTTCGCCGGCGGCGCGGTCTCGACGGCCATCTTGGGGATGATCGCCCTGTACGCCCAGGTCCGGGCCGAGACCCTGGCCGACGGCACGACCTGGCTCCCCAAGGACACCAATCTGCCGCTCGGCCCCGGGAACATGGGCTTCGTCAGCCTGCTGATGTCGGCGATCGCCGCGGCCTGGGCGGTCTACGCCCTGCGCAACGACGACCGGGCCCACGCCTACTTCGCCTTGGGCCTCACCCTCATGTTCGGCGTCGCCTTCATCGTCGACACGGCTTATCTGTGGCAGCAGTTCCACCTCGGGGTGGCTGACTCCTATCAGGCGGTGCTGATCTACTCGATCACCGGCGCCCACGTGGCCATGACCGTCGGAGGGATGCTCTACCTGGCGGTCATGGGCTTCCGGGCCCTGGGCGGACAGCTCACCGGGCGGGCCGCCGAGGGACTCGAGGCCGCTGCCCTGTTCTGGTTCATGACCGTCGGCGTGTATGCCGTGGTCTGGTACACGATCTACATCACCAAGTAGGCGCCTCGATGATCACCACGGGTACCAAATGGTTCTTGGGACTGGGAGTCGTCAGCGTCGCCCTGGCTGCGGTCTACGGCTGGACCACCGGTGGCAACGGCCTCGGTCCGGTCACCGTCGGCTACAAGGGCGGTGTCGGCGATCACCTGGGCTACGGCATCCTCGTCACCGCGGCCGGGATCAGCTTCCTCAACGCCATCGTCCTGGCGGCCTGGCGTGACGCCGATCCTGTGGCCCAGGCCCAGGTGGCCCATCTCGACCACGTTCCCACGGTCCGGCCCGTCGGGGTCAGCTACTGGCCGCCGGTGGCCGCCTTCGGGGTCGCCCTGGTGCTGATCGGGCTGGTGTCCGAGCCGATCCTGTTCATCTTCGGTCTGATCGTGCTGGGCATCGTGCTGGTCGAGTGGGCGGTGCAGACCTGGGCCGACCACGCCTCCGGCGATCCCGCCACCAACCGGCAGATCCGCAACCGGCTCATGAACCCGCTGGAGTTCCCGCTCGCCGGTGTGCTGGCCATCGCCATCGTGGTGATCTCGTTCTCCCGGGTGTTCCTGGCCATCGACGAGCTCTCCGCCGTCGGGGTCGCCGGCGGCATCGCCACCCTGATCCTCATCGCCGGGGCGGTGCTGGCGTCCCGACCCACGATCAGCCCCAACGTGGTGGTCGGCCTGGTGCTGGTGGCCGCCGTCGTGGTCATCGGTCTCGGCATCGCCGGCGCGGTCGCCGGTGAGCGCGACTTCCACCCCGAGGGGACGATCGACGAACAACAAGGCGCCCTGGTGGCAGTGAAGGACGCACGGTGAATCGAGATCTCGAACCGGAGGCCACCCCTGTGAGCGACGCGGGTCCCAGCGGGAGACACAGCCTGGTCCGTCGCCTACTGACACCGCGCTGGGCCTTGCCGCTCCTGCTGTTCCTGGGTGCCTGCGCCTCCGACGCTCCTCAGGACACGCTGGAGCCGAAGGGACCGATCGCCCGGACGATCGACAACCTGGTCAACCCGGTGTTCCTGGTGGCCGGCGTGGTGTTCGTGCTGGTCGAAGGGGGGATGCTGGTCCTGCTGCGGAAGTTCCGCCGGCGCCAGGACGACGACGACAGCGAGCTGCCGCCGCAGGTCCATGGCAACCTCCGACTGGAGTGGGGCTGGACCGTCGTACCGTTCCTCATCCTCGTGGGGGTGGCCGTTCCCACGGTGATGACGGTCTTTGCCATCGATGCCAAGGCCGACGACGCCACCATGACGGTCCAGGTCACCGGTCAGCAATGGTGGTGGGAGTTCCGCTACGACACCAACAACGACAACAAGCCCGACATCATCACCGCCAACGATCTGGTGGTTCCGGCGGGCGAGACGATCCGTTTGGAGATTCGTTCCAACGACGTCATCCACTCGTTCTGGATCCCCGCGCTGAACGGCAAGAAGGACGCCGTCCCCGGCCGAGTCCAGGAGCTGACCGTCGAGGCCGATGATCCGGGCACGTTCGTGGGACAGTGCACCGAGTTCTGTGGCCTCTCCCACGCCTACATGCGCCAGCGGCTGGTGGCCCTGTCGCGATCCGACTTCGACAGCTGGGCGGCCAACCAGCGCGAGGCAGCCAAGATGCCGACCAGCGGAGATGCCGCAGCCGGCGCCGAGCTGTTCAAGGGCGTGTGCTCGACCTGCCACCTGGCCCGGGGCATCAACGACGACGATTTCGCCGCCAAGATGGACGAACAGGGAGGCCGGGCGTTGCTGGAGTCCGGGGTGGCTCCGGACCTCACCCACTTCGCCACCCGCGGCGCCTTCGCCGGGGCCATCTTCAACCTCTGGACCGACACCAACGGCGACGACATCGTCGAGTGGAACGAGATCGGCCAGCCCGGCGCCTTCAACACCAACCAGCTCAAAGCGTGGTTGCGTGACCCGCCGGCCGAGAAGCCGATGCACGCCGTGCTCGAAAGCCCCCATAGCCGCGGCATGCCGAACTACAACCTGACCGAGGAGCAGATCGACCAGCTGGCCGCCTTCTTCGAGACGCTCGACTAGGCCGGCTGAGGAGACCCCGCTATGGCGAACATCGAACCTGTTGATGTGCCTGTCCTTCAGCTTCCCGCTGGACAGTTGGTGGCCACGCGTCCCCTGGGCGTCTTCACCCGGCCGCGGGCGACCACCGGCTGGACGAGCTGGCTGACCACCGTCGATCACAAACGCATCGGCATCATGTACGGGGCCTCGGCCCTGTTCTTCTTCGTCATCGGTGGCATCGAAGCGCTGATGATCCGGCTGCAGCTCACCACCCCGAACGGCAAGCTCTACTCGGCCGACCTGTACAACCAGCTCTTCACCATGCACGGCGTCACGATGATCTTCCTGGTCGTCATGCCCATGGGTGCGGCGTTCATGAACTACCTGATGCCGCTGCAGATCGGCGCCCGGGACGTGGCCTTCCCCCGGCTCAATGCCTTCAGCTTCTGGGTGTTCATCTTCGGTGGGATCTTCCTCAACACGTCGTGGTTCCTGGGCGGAGGAGCCGACGGCGGCTGGTTCGCCTACGCCCCCAACACCGGCGTGACCTTCTCGCCCAGCCACGGCATGGACTTCTATGCCCTGGGTCTGCAGATCACCGGCCTGGCCTCGCTGGTTGGCGCGATCAACCTGATAGTCACCGTCCTCAACCTGCGGGCCCCGGGCATGTCGCTGATGAAGATGCCGGTGTTCACCTGGATGGGGTTCGTCACCCAGCTGCTCCTGGTGTTCGCGGTCCCGGTCATCTCGGTGGCGCTGTTCCTGCTCACCTTCGACCGACTGTTCGACGCCAACTTCTTCAACGTCTCCGCCGGCGCCGATCCGCTGCTCTGGGAGCACTTGTTCTGGATATTCGGACACCCGGAGGTGTACATCCTCATCCTCCCGGCCTTCGGGGTGGTGTCCGAGATCATCCCGGTGTTCTCGCGCAAGCCGATCTTCGGCTACCCGTTCATGGTGGCGTCGGGCATCGCCATCGGCTTCATGGGTTGGGGCGTGTGGGCCCACCACATGTTCGCCTCCGGCATCGGGCCGATCTCGGTGGCCGCATTCTCGCTGTCGACCATGTTCATCGCCGTGCCTACCGGCATCAAGATCCTCAACTGGATGGCCACCATGTGGGGCGGCAAGCTCCGCTTCGACACGCCCATGCTGTTCGCCATCGGGTTGGTCACGATGTTCACCATCGGCGGGCTATCGGGAGTGACCCATGCGGTCGCTCCAGCCGACACCCAACAGACCGACACCTATTACATAGTCGCCCACTTCCACTACGTGATCTTCGGCGGCGCCATGTTCGCCTTCATGGGCGGCTTCTACTTCTGGTGGCCGAAGGTCTTCGGCTACGTGCTCAACGACCGCGTGGGCAAGTGGCAGTTCTGGCTGCAGCTGATCGGGTTCAACCTGACCTTCGGACCCATGCACATCTTGGGTCTCCAGGGCATGCCCCGGCGCCAGCACACCTACGTGGCCGGCTACGGGTTCGAGCTCTGGAACCGGGTGGCGACGTTCGGCGCCTTCGTCATCGCCCTGTCGGTGTTGGTGTTCTTCGTCAACGTGGTCCGGAGTCGCCGGGAGCACTACGCCAACGTGATGTCGGTCGGGCCCGACCCGTGGGACGGCCGCAGCTTGGAGTGGATGCTCCCGTCGCCGACGCCGGCCCACAACTTCGACGTCGTCCCCACCGTGTCCCATCTGGACGAGTTCTGGCATCGCAAGTACCAGGAAGATGAGGATGGACGGGTGGTCCGGGTCAAGACGTCCGAGGAGGTGGCCCAGAAGGGCGATGGGGCCAACGTGCACCTGCCCTCGCCCTCGTACTGGCCCATCGTCATGGCCTTGGGGCTACCACTGATCGCCTACGGGCTCATCTTCAACTTGGGCTTCACCGCAGTGGGCGCCGTGATCGTGCTGCTGGCCGGGTTCGGCTGGGGCATGGAACCGGCCGACGACCCGGAGGCGGCTCACGGCCATGCCGGCCACAACGGTGCCGGCCCTGAGGGCGACGGCGCCGGTGGCGATGATGCGGATGGTGATGGAGCGGCTGCGACCGACGAGGAGACCGCTTCCGTGGGCGCCGGTGGCGAGGGAGGGAGTGAGCAATGAGCGACGCCGTCCTGACCACCGAGGGCTCGGTCTCCACGGTCGACCACCACGATGGGGAGCACCTCACCAGCACCGGCATCTCCAACGAGAAGCTGGCCATGTGGGTGTTCCTGGGCTCGGACTGCCTGCTGTTCGGGGCGTTGATCTCGACCTACCTGCTGTTGCGGCATCGCAGCATCAGCGGTCCGCCGGCGCTGCGCAACCCGGCCGACGTGTTCGACATCCCCTTCACCTCGGTGTCCAGCTTCATCCTGCTGATGAGCTCGCTGACCATGGCCTTGGCCGTGGGAGCGATCCATCGGGGTGACATGCGCCGGTGCCAGGCCTGGCTGGTGACCACCGCCGGGCTCGGGATGATGTTCATCTCCGGCCAGGTGTACGAGTTCACCAGCTTCAAGCGGGAAGGCCTGGGCTACACCACCAACCTGTTCGGCTCGGCCTTCTACACCCTGACCGGCTTCCACGGCGTGCACGTCACCGTGGGCATCGTCTTCCTGATGTCGCTGTTCGTGATGTCGCTGCGCGGCAAGCTCGATGTCAGCCGGGCCGAGACGGTGGAGATCTTCGGCCTCTACTGGCACTTCGTCGACATCGTGTGGATCCTCATCTTCACGGTCGTCTACCTGATCCCGTGATGGACGCCTGGAGCAGCCAACGATGACCAGCACCGACCTGCACACCCACCCGGGAAGTCCGCCGGAGCCTCATCACCAGACCCACGAGCACAAGCATCCCAGCGACCGCAGCTACGTCAAGATCGCCGTGTTCCTGGCGGTGATCACCGCGGTCGAGGTCTCGACCTACTGGTGGGACGACTGGTGGGATGCCAAGACCACGGTGATCGCCCTGTCGCTGATGCCGATGATGGTGATCAAGTTCGGCGTCGTCTGCGCTTACTTCATGCACCTGAGGTTCGACAACCCGATCTTCCGCCGGGTCTTCACCTTCGGCCTGATCCTCGCCGTCCTCGTCTACTCCGCCGCCCTGACCTCCATGCACTTCTGGAGTAGCTAACAGGAAAGTGGCGTCGGCCTTCGGCCGACTCGTCCCTTCTGCTGCCGGGCCGCTCTCGTGGTGGGTCTCTTGGGCCGAGGTGGTCGGTGAGTGGTGTCGGCCTTTCGGTCGAC
>DASXTK010000213.1:0-11783 GCA_036505485.1 Acidimicrobiales bacterium | reverse complement strand
CGGCCTCGAGCATGGAGTCACGGAACTTCTTGGAGCCGTTGGCGTTGGTGCGCTCGCCGATGATGAGGAAGCTGGCGTCCTGGTGGAACGGGACGAAGCCGAAGATCGAGGTGGCGCCGTCCTCGTGGGTGATGTCTCGGGGCGCGGGGGTGAGGTCCTTGGCCACGGCCGCGAGCTGGCGGATGTGCTCGAACGTCGACCCGCAGCAGCCGCCGACCACCTGTACGCCCAGCTCGGTGACGAACCGGGTCTGGTACTCGACGAACTTCTCCGGAGTGAGGTCGTAGTGCATCTTGCCGTCGACGACGGACGGCAGACCCATGTTGGGCAGCACCGAGATCGGCATCCGGGAGTTCTGGGACAGGTGCCGGATGTGCTCGTGCATCTCCGACGGACCGGTGGCGCAGTTCAGCCCGAACACGTCGGGTCGCATGGCGTCGATGGCGCCGAGCGCCGCGCCGATCTCGGATCCGAGGAGCATGGTGCCGGTCTGCTCCATGGTCACCTGGGCCTGGATCGGGACCTCCCGGCCGACCGCGGCCATGGCTCGTCGGGCCGCGATCATCGAAGCCTTCAGCGCCAGCAGGTCGAAGTGGGTCTCGGTGATCAGGACGTCGACGCCGCCCTCGATCAGCCCCCGGATCATGACCTCGTAGGCGTCGCGCAGGTCGGCGAAGCTGATCTGGCCCAGGGACGGAGACTTGGTGCCGGGTCCGATCGATCCGGCGACCAGGCCGCCGTAGCCATCGGCCACCTCACGGGCGATGCGGGCCGAGGCCAGGCTCAGCTCATGGGCTCGTTCGGGGATGCCGTACTCGTTGAGCGGCACTGCGAACGAGCCGAAGCTGGCGGTCTCGACCACGTCGGCGCCGGCCTGGAACATGCCCTCGTGCATGGTCGTGATCACGTCGGGCCGGGTCACGCACAGGATCTCGTTGCAGCCCTCGAGGTCGGGGCCACCGAAGTCGTCAGCGGTCAGGTCGAGCGTCTGGATGAAGGTCCCGAAGGCGCCGTCACAGACGACGACCCGCTCGCGCACCAGGTCGAGGAAGCGACTCATAGATAGACCGCGAGGCTACCGGTAGGCGCCAACCCGGGCGGACGAGTTCCCAGCCGGGAGCTGTGCCACGAAGCGAACATGCCCCGAATTGGGCCACACCCCCGGCCATTCCACCGCAAGTTCCCCCTCGTTCTGTGACCTGTATGCCGCGCTGGGGCGCGGCATACAGGTCACAGAACGGTTCCGTGGCCCTCAGCCCGGGGGGCTGGTGGTCGGTGCCTGGGGTTCCGATGTGGTGGTCGGCTCGGTGGTCGAAGTCGTCGAAGTCGTCGAAGTCGTCGTGGATGTCATGGCCGTGGTCGTGCTCGTCGACGGGACGGTGGTCGGCGGGCACGGCGTCGTCGTCGGCGGGATCGTGGTGATCGGCTCCGGTTCAGTCGGCGGCGGAATCGTCATCGTGGTCTCCGGTCCCCCCGTCGTCGAGGTGGTGGTGATCGGCTCGGTCGTCGGTGGCGAGGTCGTCGGCGGTTCCGTTGTCGGGGAGACGCAGGGCTGCGTCGTCGGGGGCTCCGGCGTGGTGGTGGGCGGCAGACACGGGCCGGTCGTGGTGGTGGACGGTGCAGCGAGCAAGGCTGGCGGCGGCGGTTCGGTGAACGTGGTGGTCGACGGCTCCGTCGTGGTCGTCGTCGACTCGGTCGTCGTGGTCGCCGGGCGGGTGGTGGTGCTTGCCGGGCGGCTCGTCGACGTCGTTGATGGCGGTGCCGTCGTGGTGGTGGCGCAGGGCTGCGTCGTCGTGGAGTTGCCGGGGGTGCTGGTCGTAGTCGAGGGGCAGGGCGCCGTCGTGGTGCTGGTCGACGGGGCCTGGGCCGGGCGGATTGCTGGCGACGTCGTGGATGTGGTGGTGGTCGTGCTTGTCGTGGTGGTCATCGACGTGGTCGTGGTCGACGGGAGGACCGTCGTCGTAGTCGGATTGCACGGGTCGGGGTTCGGTGTCCGACAGGCGCCGAGCAACGACGCCACGCACGCGAAAAGTCCAGCAGCGATGGCTATCTGTGTCCGCCTCATGATTCCCCCAGGGCTCCTCCGCTTCGAGCGGACGGAACCTCATCCGTAGAGGCTCGACGTTCCTCGGTATCGGACGGACCGTCCAGGCGGCATCATCGTCCTCCCTCGATCGAGACCCGCGGCCAGGCCACGGACCGGTCACCTCAACCAAGGGCGCCGTCGTAGCCTCGGCGGGGTGAGGTCACGCATTGCGGTGGAGCCGAGCGGTCCTGGGGCATTGGTGGATGCGGTGCGGGCTGGTGGGGGTGACGTGGTCTCGCCCGAGGAGGCCGAGGCGCTGGTCTGGGCCGATCCGGCGGATCCAGAGGGACTCAGCCGGCTGTTGGCGGAGCATCCCAACCTGCGGTGGGTGCAGCTTCCCTGGGCCGGCATCGAGCCCTACGTCGAGGTCGTACGGGCCTTTCCCGACCGGACCTGGACCTGCGCCAAAGGCGTCTACTCCGAACCGGTGGCCGAGCACGTCCTGGCCCTGGCGCTGGCCGGCCGCCGGCGGCTGGATCGCTACGCCAAGGCCCGCACCTGGACCGGCCAGCAGGGCGAATACCTGCTCGGATCCCGGGTCACGATCCTGGGCGGCGGCGGAATCGCCCAGTCGCTGCTTCATCTGCTGCGACCTTTCGGTTGCGACGTCACGGTCGTCCGCTCGACCCCTCAGCCCATGGATGGCGTGACCCGAGTGCTGCCGGCCGACCAGACCGACGTGGGGCTGACCGGCGCTGACGTGGTGATCCTGGCCCTCCCCCTCACCCCCGAGACCGTCGGGTTGATCGACAAGCGCCGCCTCGGGCTGCTGGCGTCAGGAGCGGCGCTGGTCAACGTGGCCCGCGGCCAACACGTCGTGACCGAGGACCTGATCCCGGCGTTGGACAACGGTCCGCTCACCAGCGTCGGCCTCGACGTCACCGATCCCGAGCCCCTACCTGACGACCACCCCCTGTGGGCCCGGCCGGATGTGATCATCACCCCGCACACCGCTAACACCCGGGTGATGGGGCTTCCCCTGCTGGGGGCCAGGGTCACGGACAATGTCCGCCGCTCCATCGCGGGCGAGCCGCTGATCGGCCCCATCGACCCGGTCAAGGGCTACTGACAGCCTCGGGTACCGTCAGCCGGGTGACACGGCCACGGCTCTACACCGGCAAGGGCGACGACGGCACCACCGGCCTGCTGTTCGGCGGGCGGGTGCCGAAGGACTCGGTCCTGCCCCGGGCCTGCGGTGCCGTGGACGAGGCCCAGGCCGCCATCGGCGTCGCCCGCAGCCTCACCGAACGGGGCGGCGAGCTGGACCGCCAGCTCATCGGGGTGTGCAGGGACCTGTGGGTGCTGATGGGGGAGCTGGCCACCCTGCCCGAGCACCGGGACAAGCTCACCGATGGCCAGACCCGGGTCACGCCCGAGATGGTGGCCGGCCTCGAGGCCGCGACCGACGAGGTCGGGGAGCGGTTCGAGCCGCCGAAGCAGTTCGTGGTTCCGGGCCAGACGCCGCTCGCCGCCCAGCTCGATGTGGCCCGCACCGTGGTACGCCGGGCCGAGCGGGAAGCCCTGGCCGCCGCCGGACCGGACTCCCAGGTCGTGCCCTATCTCAACCGGCTGTCTTCGCTGCTCTGGGCCCAGGCCCGCTGGGTCGAGGGCGACCACCTCCTCAGCCGAGACGTCCAGTAACCCCTACCCTGCCTGGCGTGCCGCTGCGTTTCACCACCTCACGAGCCCTACCCGATGCCGTCGACGCAGTCGGTGTCGGGGTGTTCACCGACCAGCTCGACGACGGCTCGCCGCCCGATCTGCTCGACGTCGAGGCGCTGTCCCGACTCGGGTTCACCGGCGCGGTGGGGGAGCACAGGACGCTCACCGGCAACGGCGAACGCCCGGTCATCGCCCTCGGTCTGGGCGATCGGGCCGACGCCACCGCGCACACCTATCGGAGCGCGGGTGCGGCGCTGGCTACCGCGGCGTCCCGGTTCCGCCGGGTGGCCACCACGGTCCTGGCCGACCGACCCGACGCCGTTGACGCCGCGGCATCGGCCCGGGCGCTGGCCGAGGGAGTGGTCCTGGCGACCTATCGGTTCACGACCTACAAGTCCGATCCCAAGCCCCCGTTGATCGATCGGGTGGTGGTGGTCGACGAGGGGGGACGAGCCACGACCACCGCCCTCAACCTGGGCCAGAAGGTGGCCGACACGGTCTGCATCGCCCGCGACCTCGTCAACGAGCCGGGCGGAACCCTCACCCCCTCGGTGTTCGCCGAGCGGGCGGTCAACCTGGGACGCGAGTACGACTTCGCGGTGCGGGTGCGCGACGAGCGTGGCATCCAACGGGCCCGGATGGGCGGTCTCCTGGGGGTGAACCGGGGCTCGGCCGAACCACCGCGGTTCCTGGAGCTGTCCTGGTCGCCGGGGGGATCCACCGCGACCGCGACCCCCAAACCCAAGTCGGCGAAGTCCCGCAGTCGCTCCGGTCCTCCCCTCGTGGCGCTGGTGGGCAAGGGCGTGACCTTCGATTCCGGCGGCCTGTCGCTCAAGACCAGCGATGGCATGCGCGACATGAAGGGCGACATGGCCGGTGCCGCGGCGGTGCTGGCGACGTTCGCCGCGCTCCAGGTGGTGAAGCCGTCGGTGGAGGTCAAGGGCTTCCTGCCGCTCACCGACAACATGCCCGGCGGGGATGCCACCCGGGTCGGTGACGTCCTGCACATTCGCAACGGCACCACGGTCGAGGTGCTGAACACCGATGCCGAGGGCCGGCTGATCCTGGCCGATGCGCTGGTCATGGCCAGCGAGGCCCGTCCGGCTGCCATCGTGGACCTCGCCACCCTGACCGGAGCCTGCAAGGTGGCGCTGGGCAATCGCATCGCCGGGCTCATGGGCAACGACGCGGCCCTGATCGACCGGGTGCGGGCCGCGGCGTCGGTCGCGGGCGAGGAGGTCTGGCCGCTGCCGTTGCCTGCTCAGCTCCGGTCCAAGCTCGATTCCGAGATCGCCGACCTGCGCAACGTCTCTAACGGCCGGGATGGCGGAGCTCTCATTGCAGGCCTGTTCCTGCAGGAGTTCGTGGCCGACGGGATCCCGTGGGTCCATCTGGACATCGCCGGGCCGGCCGATTCCACCGAGCACGACGGCGAGATCCGCAAGGGTGGCACCGGTTTCGGGGTCCGCACCATCCTGCAGCTGTTGGAGGACTTCGCCGCCACCTGATCGGCGGGAACCTCGCCCTCCTCTGGAGCTGCTGTCGATCGATCCGACAGGGACGAGTCGGCACCAACCCTCGGCTTTGACCCCACCGGCACCGGTCCCACCATTCGCTAACCGGCGGATTCGACCGCGCGGGCGATCCATCGTTCGTGCTCCTGGCGTAGGGCCTCGGAGAGGTTGGCTACCCGGGTGGGGCTGAGCGGTGGGAGCTTGCGCCGCACCTCGAGGGTGACTCCATTGACGAGGCGGGCCACCCGGTACTGACAGCAGCGGGTCAGCGTTCGGGGGAAGGCGTTGGTCCGACCGGAGAATCGGCCGAGTCCCAGGGCCGACGCGCAGGCTGCGAGGTCGAGATCGAAGCCGTCCGGGGCGGCGTCCAGGCGTTCGGCCACGTAGCGCAAGAAGAACGACACGCTGGGGCCGAGCACCCCGAGCCAGAAGCGCTCGACATAGGCGCCCCGAGGGTCGTGGCCGAGCGGGTCGACCAGCGGATCAAGCCACGGACGGACCAGCAGGTGGTGGCAGTCGGGCGACAGGACCACGGCAGGAACGGGCAAATTCGGTCTCCAATCCGTAATTGACGTGTGTTTTCAAGGGTTTTCGGAGGAGAGTAGCCTGTGCCTGATGGAGGACGGACACGCTGCCAACGACCTTGATGACCAGCTGATCGCCACGATCCGGGCCTGGATCGACCAGGCGGATCGCGTCGTCGTGCTCACCGGCGCGGGCATCAGCACCGACAGCGGCATCCCCGATTTCCGGGGCCCGCAGGGAGTCTGGACCCGCAACCCCGCGGCCGAGCGCACCGCCACCCTGCAGCACTACATGGGCGACCCGG
Organism: Acidimicrobiales bacterium; assembly: GCA_036505485.1. Lineage (GTDB taxonomy): Bacteria > Actinomycetota > Acidimicrobiia > Acidimicrobiales > VFJN01 > DASXTK01. Next base: position 5,692 of record DASXTK010000213.1, on the reverse strand, counting down.
AGGTCCGGCGCCAGTCCTGGCAGACCCGTCTCGACCATCCGGCCCGCACGGCCCAGCCCAACGACGGGCATCGGGCCCTGCTGGAGCTCGAACGCCGGGGCAAGCTCCACACGCTCATCACCCAGAACATCGACGGGCTGCACCACGCCGCCGGGTCCGACCCCGAGCTCATCGTCGAGGTCCACGGCAACATCCGCGAGGTGATGTGCATGTCGTGCGGCGAGCGGGCACCGATGGAACGGGCACTCGACCGGGTGCGCGCCGGCGAAGCCGATCCGCCCTGCCGCACCTGCGGCGGGATCCTCAAGTCGGCCACGATCAGCTTCGGACAGAACCTCGTCCCCGAGGACCTGCTCCGGGCCGACGCCGCGGCCAAGGTGTGTGATCTGCTGCTGGCCGTGGGCTCGACCCTGTCGGTGTACCCCGTCGCCGACGTCGTCCCGACGGCCAAGCGCAGCGGCGCCCGAGTCGTGATCGTCAACGGCGAACCCACCGCCATGGATCACCTCGCCGACGCAGTCATCACCGGCCCGATCGGCGTAGCGCTGCCCCTGTTGGTCAGTCCCTGAACGACCTGGCCGGGGGGCATTTCGCGAAGCGAGAGGTGTTTCGATACCGAAGGACGTGAACAAGTCGCGCCCGGGTGACTAACTTTGCGCAATCGCTGCGCTGCTGGAATCTGCGAAGCGCCGGAACCCCTTGCCTACGGGCACGCTGGTGGTTGGGGCCGGTCTGATCATCGCCGGGCTCTCGGCGTTCGGCTTCAACGCGATCGCGGCCCATACCCTCGACAAGTCCGAGCTGGCCCCGCTCTCGGCCACCTGGGGCCTGGTGTTCCTGCTCGGTCCCGGACTGTTCCTGCCGCTCGAGCAGGAGGTCAGCCGGGCCCTGGCCGGGCGTCGGGTCCAGGGACTGGGTGGTCTGCCGGTGCTGCGCCGGGCCGCGACCTTCGGGGTGTTCCTGGGTCTCGCGGTCATGGTCATCCTGATCGCCACCGCTCGGTTGACCGTCGATCACATCTTCGACGGCCAGCTGCTGCTGCTGGTCGGTGTGGCCCTGGGTCTCGTCGGTGCCCTGGCCGGCCACCTCACCCGGGGCTCCATGTCCGGCATGGGCCACTTCAAGGGCTATGGCGCCTACCTCGGGGCCGACGGGTTCATCCGCGTCCTGGGCTGCATGGTCTGCGCCGCGATCGGGGTCACCACCGCCGGATGGTTCGGCATCGCCGTGGGCATCGCCGGTCTGCTGGCTGTACCGGTGGCGCTGCGGGTCGAGCGTCCCCGTCTGAGGCCTGGTCCCGAAGCCGCGTTGGCCGAGGTGAGCGCCGCGCTCGGCTACTTGCTGTTCGCTTCGCTGTGCGCCTGGACGATCATGAATGTCGGTCCGGTGCTGGTGCAGGTCCTGGCCAAGGACAGCGAGAAGGATCTCGCAGGCCAGTTCCTCCAGGGACTGATCGTGGCCCGCATCCCGCTGTTCCTGTTCCAGGCCATCCAGGCCGCCCTGTTGCCCAAGCTCAGCGGGCTGGCCAGCGCCGGTCGCATCACCGACTTCCGCAACGGGCTCAAGCGGTTGCTGGTCGTGGTGGCCGGTCTGGCTGTCGCCGGCACCATCGGCGGAGCCATCCTCGGTCCGTTCGTGGTCAAGATCATGGCCGGCTCGGAGTTCGACCTGAGCCATCGCACCATGGGGATGCTGGCCTTCGGCAGCGGGTTCTACATGCTGGCGCTGGCCGTGGCCCAGGCCCTGATCGCACTCGGCGGACACCGCCGGCAGGCCTTCGCCTGGGGGATGGGGTTGGTCGCCCTGCTCACCACCACCTGGCTGGCCAGCGATGACCTGTACCTGCGGGTCGAGCTCGGTCTGCTCGCCGGCAGCATCGTGGCGTTCGTGGTGATGAGCTTCCTGTTGATCCGCCGGGTCGTCGAGGCCGGGTCCGGACCGCTGGAGGTCGACTCCGGCGACTTCATCGAGGCCCTCCACGACGTCGCTGTCCAGCCATAAGAATCCCGAGCGACCAGGTAGGGTTTTGGCGTGCCAAGTTTCCGTGAGCTTCTCGCCGCCACCAAGTCCCAGATCCGCGAGGTCGACACCGCGGAGGCCGCACAGATCCGGGAGCAGCCCGGTGCCATGGTCCTCGACGTGCGCGAGCCCGAGGAATACGAACAGGGCGCCATCCCCGGTGCGGTGCACATCGCCCGCGGCACCCTCGAGGGCTCGGTCGAAGGCAAGCTGACCGACAAGACCGCCCCGATTGTGGTCCATTGCGCCAGCGGGGTCCGCTCGGCGTTCGCGGCCAAGACCCTCACCGACATGGGCTACGAGAACGTGGTCTCGATGCTCGGCGGGTTCAACAAATGGAAGGACGAGGGCCGCGACTGGAGGGCCCCTCAGGTCCTGTCGGCCGAGCAGCGCAACCGCTACCAGCGGCACCTGCTGCTGCCCGAGGTGGGCGTCGAAGGCCAGCAGAAGCTGCTCGACGCCAAGGTCCTGCTGCTCGGCGCCGGCGGTCTCGGTTCCCCGGCCGCGCTGTACCTGGCCGCCGCCGGTGTCGGCACCATCGGCATCGTGGACATGGACGTCGTGGACGACTCCAACCTGCAGCGCCAGATCCTGCACAACGTCGACCGGCTGGGGGAGCGCAAGGTCGATTCGGCCAAGAAGACGCTCACCGCCCTCAACCCCGATGTCAACGTGGTCACCCACGACGTGCGGCTGGGCGCCGACAACGTCATGGACATCCTGGCCGGCTACGACGTCGTGGTCGACGGAGCGGACAACTTCCCGGTCCGCTACCTGCTCAACGACGCCGCGCTGAAGCTCGGGGTCAAGGTGGTGCACGGATCGATCTTCCGGTTCGAGGGCCAGGCCACGGTGTTCAAGCCCCACGACGGGCCGTGCTACCGCTGCTTCCTGCCCGAGCCGCCGCCGCCCGAGCTGGCCCCGTCGTGCGCCGAGGCCGGCGTGCTGGGCGTGCTGCCCGGCATCATCGGGTCGATCCAGGCCCTCGAAGCCATCAAGCTCATCCTCGGCATCGGCGACGACCTGTCCGGTCGGCTCCTGGCCTACGACTCGCTGGAGCAGTCGTTCCGGACCTACAAGATCCTGCGGGACCCGGCCTGCCCCACCTGCTCGATCGACCCCGAGGACATCGTCATCGCCGAGTACGACGAGCACTGCGCCCCCCACAACCGGCACTGATCCGACTGCGAGCCGTCGCCGCGTCTGTGGGAAAGTGAGAGCGTGAGTCGACGCAGGCGCGTTGCTGGGGCGTCGACGGCGATCGGAGCGGTACTGGCGATCGTCGCCGGCATCTTCGTGACCAGGGCATTGATCCGCGAATGGGACGAGGTGCGGGCCGGCCTCGAGGACGCTCGTCCGCTCTGGCTCGTCTTCGCCGGGCTGCTCGCGATCGGGGGCATGACCGCCATCGCCGTGCCCTGGCGCCGGGCCTTGCACCTGCTCGGCGCCGACCTGCCGATGGCGGACACCGTGGCCCGCTACTACGTAGGCGAGATCGGGAAGTACGTCCCCGGCGGCATCTGGCCGGTCCTCGGGCGGGGTGAGCTGGCCCGCCGGGGCGGGGTGGCCCGGGTTCCGGCCTACACCAGCGTGGCGTTGTCGCTCGCGGCCCTGTATCTGGCGGCCATGTTCGTGGCCGTCGCCGGGGCCCCGGCCATCGTCGGAGGCGGCGACGACGTCGGCCGCTACCTCTGGGTCCTGGCCCTGCTCCCGGTGGGCGTGGCCCTGCTCCACCACTCGGTCCTGGAACGGGGCCGGGCGCTGGGGGAGAAGCTGCTGCGGCGCTCGGTCGACGCCGCGATCCCGCGCTGGCGGGACAGCCTTGTGCTGGTTGCCCAGTACATCCCGGCATGGCTGTTCATCGGCACCGCCACCTGGGCCGTGGCCCGGGGACTGGGCCAGGACGTGAGCTGGCTCGACGTCGCCCCCGCCGCGGTGCTGTCGTGGATCGTGGGCTTCGTGCTCGTCCCGGTGCCGGGCGGAGTCGGAGTGCGGGAGGCCGCCTTCGTGGCCGCCAGCGGGCTCGATCCCGGCGTGGCTGCTGCGGTGGCGGTGGTCAGCCGGGTGACGTTCGTGCTGGTGGACGCCGGCGGCTTCGCCATCAGTTCGGCCTGGTTGGCTCGCAGACCCCGCGGCCGGGAACCCGCAGCCCAGCTCGTCCAAACTTGACCGCAGAGGACGACCCGCCCGAGCCGCCGCGCCGGCGGATCGCGTCCGGGCTCGGGCTCGCCGCGGCCGTCGCCCTGCCCACCGCGGTGCTGGTGGTCCACGCGGCCCGCTATGGGTCCTGGATCATCGACGACGCCGGCATCACCTTCGCCTACGCCCGCAGCATCGCTGACGGTCACGGCATCGTGCAGCAGCCCGGCGCCGACACGGTGGAGGGCTACTCCAACCCGCTGTGGGTGCTCCTGCACGTGGTCGGCCATTGGCTGGGGTTGTTCGATCGGGGAACCATCCTGGGCACCCCGGACTACGTCGTGTTCCCCAAGGCGCTCGGTGTCGGTTGCTTCCTCGGGATCCTGGCCGCTACCCACGCTGCGGCCCGGGCCGTGGTTCGTCCGGCGTGGCTGGTGACCGTGGTGGTCGGGCTGGTCCTGGCCGCCAACCCGTCGTTCGTGGTGTGGACCGTCTCCGGTCTGGAGAACCCGCTGTACGGACTGGCCGCGGCACTGTTGGCCGCCTTGCTGATCTGCGCCACCGTCAACGATTGGCTGCTCACGCCCCCGGCCGCGGTGGCCGCCTCGCTCATCGCCCTGATGGCCGCCCTGACCCGCCCCGACGGCCTCATGCTGGCCGTCGCCTACCCCGCCCTGGCCGTGCTGCTGGTGCGGAAGGACACGTGGCGCGACGGCCTGCGCTCTGTCACGGTCGCGCTCCTCGGCTTCGCGGTCCCCTACGGGTTGTTCCTGGTCTGGCGCTCCCGGGTGTTCGGCCGGCTGGTCCCCAACACCGCGGTGGCCAAGTCGCAGGACGTGCCCGACCTGTCCGACTTCGGCAAGGTCCGCGACCTCCTGACCTACCCGGGGCGGTGGACGGTGGTGTTCGGCGCGGTGGTCGTGGCCTTCGCCGCGGCCCGTTGGCCGCCGATGCGGAGGGTCGCGCTGGCTGCGGGCGTTCCGCTGGCGCTCACGCTGCTGGCCTACGGGGGGCTCGAGAACGACTGGATGGGCGAGGCCCGCTTCGCCACGCCGGTGTGGGTCCTCGGGTCGATGCTCGTCGGCCTGGCGTTCGTGCAGGTGCTGGTGGAAGCCGGGCCTTGGATCCGGGTGGGGCTGGCTGCCGGCACCGTGGGAGCGGTGGTGGTCTCCTCGACCGTGCTGCTGGACCACCAAGCGACGTTCCGGCAGGCGCCGACGGTTCCGCTGTGCCTCGTCGCCGATCGCTTCGGTCGTTTCTACAACGAGCTTGCCGACAGGCTGGGGGTCGAGGACGGCGAGGGCAGCATTTTGCTGCCCGACATCGGCGGGACCCTGCTCACCAGCGGTCTCACCGTCTACGACCTGGCCGGCCTAACCGATGCCACCATCGCCGACGCCTACGACCAGGACGACATCCAGCAGGTCCGGAACTACGTCTTCGGGGAGATCAAGCCAACCTTCATCCACAGCCACGGCAACTGGAGGATCCTCGGCGGCATCGAGGATCCCCGGCTCAACCGGGACTACATGCC
>DASXTK010000212.1:0-19249 GCA_036505485.1 Acidimicrobiales bacterium | reverse complement strand
ACGACGAGGAACACGAGCGCGAGCACCGAGATGGCTGCGGCCGACCCGAGGTCGAAGCGCGTGAACGCCTCCCGGTAGATCACCATGACGACCGAGGTGGTGCTGTTGTCCGGCCCGCCACGGGTCACGATGAAGAACTGGTCGAAGGCAAGGAGCGACCCTGTGACCATCAGGATGAGCACGAGCGCAATCGTCGACCGCATGAGTGGCAAGGTGATCCTCCGGAACGTCTGCCAGCGTCCGGCGCCGTCGACTCGCGCCGCTTCGTAGAGCTCGACGGGGATGGACTGCAGCCCGACGAGCAGGATGAGCATGTTGAAGCCGGCGAACCGCCAGGTCACCAGGCCGACGGTCGAAGCCAGTGCAAGGCCCGGGTTCTCGGTCGTCCAGGAGACCGGCTCGTCGATCAACCCCAGCCTCTCGAGCGTGTCGTTGACCGGACCGATCTCGTTGCTCAGCAGGCCGAGGAAGAGCAGCGAGGCTGTCGCGAACCCGACCGCGGCCGGCAGGAAGAACGCCGTGCGGAACAGACCCACTCCTGCCCGGCTGTGCTGGACCAGCAACGCCAACCCCATGGCGACCCCGAAGAGGACGACGGTGACGATCACCGTGTACCTGAGCGTGAACACCGTGGCGTCGCGGAGCAGATCGTTGTCGGCCGCCGCGGTGAAGTTGTCCGGTGCGTTGAGGGTTCGCTCACCCAACAGCGGCCAGTCGTGCAGCGACATCCACACGACGAGCACGAGCGGCAGCACGAAGAACAGCCCGACCATCACCGCGAGCGGACCGGCGTAGACCCAGCCCAGCACCGCCCGCGAAGTTCGCCACCGGTGGCTGACTGTCAAGGACATCGGTGTTCGGCTCCGTGCGAGCTACTCCCCCCGGGCCGCACGTTAGGGCGCGGCCCGGGGGCAGCGCCGCGTCAACTGTTGAGTGACTCCGTGATGGATTCTGCGCCGTCGTGTAGGGCACCCGCCGGGTCGTCACCGAAGAGCGCACCTCGCAACGTTTCGACCCAGGGGCTCTGCGGGTCGTTGTAGGACTCGTTGAACCGGAGTGCGAAGGGAGTCACACCCCGACCGACGACCTCGTTGATCGTCAGGATCCGCTCATCCTCCGAGGCGTACTTGTTGCTCGCGAGATCGGTGCGCGAGATCACGTCGCCGTTCTTGGCGAGCACCTCGACCTGGGCGTCCTCGCTCAGCGTCCAGGACAGGAAGTCCCAAGCCGCGTCGGTCTGGTCGGTCGTCGCGCTGATGCCGGCAACGTCGCCGCCCACGAAGGTCGACGAACCGCCCTCCACACCGGGGATCGCCGACACGCCGATGTCGAGGCCCTCGTCGTCAAGCAGCTGGAGCCAGGCCGAGGGGCCCGGCGCGATGCCGATCTTGCCGGTCTGGAGCGCACCGAGCCACGTCGGGCCGCCCTCGTCCTTCGAGCCGGGGGAAGCGACGCCCTCGTCGTAGAGGGCACGGTAGATCTCGAACACACCGGCGGCCTCTTCTATCGTGCTCTCGGAGCCCTCGGCGTTCATGACCTCGTTGCCATCGGCCCAGACCGACGGCCAGAACGTGAACACTAGGCAGCCGCCACAGTTGCCCCCGAAGTAGGTGCCATAGGTGTCTCCGCCCACCGCCTGGCGGATGGTGCGGGCCTGCGAGGCGAACTCCTCGAGCGTCTCCGGCGGAGCCTCTGGATCGAGGCCGGCCTGGGTATAGAGGTCCTTGTTGTAGAACATCACCGATGCGTCGATCGTGTGTGGCACGGCGTAGACCGCATCGTCGCTGGTGGCTGCGCTCACATGTGACGGGGCGACGTCCTCGTGGAACTCCAACCCCTCGAACTGCTCGGTGATGTCCTGCCAGAGGTTCTGATCGACGTAGTTGGGTGCGAACACGACGTCGGAGGTGAAGATGTCCGGAAGTGCGTCCGCGCCGGCCGCCGAAGCGATCTTGGCCGGATACTCCTCGTTCGGATAGATGGTCAGCTCGACCTGGTTCTCGTGCGACTCGTTGTACGCGTCGACGAGGGCCTGGCTCTGCGCCTCGGTACCGGCGCGCGTCCACATCGTGAGCTCGACGCCCCCATCGTCACCAGCTGCTGTCCCGCTGTCTGACGCCTCGTCGTCGTCGCCGCATGCGCCGAGCGTCGCGATCAGCAACGCACACACCACGAACGTGCTGCGCCGCCGCCATCGGGGATCATTTGCTCCCACGGCCCCCCTCCTTCTTCGAGGCGTTCGCTGGCAGCCCCGATCGCCGCGGAACGTACTACCTGTCTGATGAGTTTTCAAGAGTACGCAGTGATCTGCTCGGGCCACTAGGGAGATCTCGGCGAGAATGTTGGCGTTTGGGGCCCGATCTGGAGATACTCATCAGATCTGTAGTTGCAGCTCGTGCTGACGTCATGCATCCTTGATGCCGTGCCCAAGACCCCCACCACCGGCTCCGACGCCAAATCCGCGGTGGGGGTGACGGCCTCGGTTGTCACGCATCTCGAGGACCTCGTCCTCGGTGAGCTCGAGCCCGGCTCCGAGCTGCCCTCGGAGTCGGATCTGGCCGCCGAGCTCGGTGTGAGTCGGCTCACCGTGAGGGAAGCCACCAAGTCTCTGCAAGCCCGTGGCCTCATCGACGTTCGTCAGGGCAGGCGGCCGATGGTCGCCCACCCGAACGCCGGCCCCATCGGCGACTTCTTCAGCGCTGCAGTCCGCCGCGACCCGCGTCGGCTGATGGATCTGGTCGAGGTGCGGCGCGCCCTCGAGGTGCAGATCGCGTCGCTAGCGGCAACCCGGTCGAGCCGAGCAGCGGTCGCGGCGATGGAGACCGCGTTGGCTGCGATGCAGGAGGTCGCCGAAGACCCGGTGGCGTTCCACGAGAGCGACATCCGCTTCCACGAGAGCCTCGCGGAGGGGGCCGGCAACCAGATGCTCAGCTTCCTCATCGAGGCCATGGAGGAACCGTTGCGCAACGCCCGGATGCAGAGCATGCAGGGGCACCTCTCGCGGGGCGGCACAGTCGCTGATGTGATCGAACAGCACGCGGCGATCCTCGAACGGGTCAAGGCCCGTGACGCGGTAGGAGCGGCGAACGCGATGCGTCAGCACTTGATGCAGACGGCCCGCGACCTGCGCGCCTTCCTCGACCTGCGGGGCGTTACCCCGGAACACGTCAGCGATGCCACGACGGAGGAGTCGGCCTGACGGGCCGACTCCACCAAGCCCTGGGGAGGCACCTGTTGAGGATCACCTCGGTCGAGACCACTGTCGTGGGAACACCGTGGCGCGAACTCACATTCGTCGAGGTCGTCACCGACGACGGCCTGCGCGGGATAGGCGAGGGACGCATGGTGAACAAGACCGACACGCTGCTCGCCTGCATCGAGGAGCTGTCGCAGCGCTACGTCATCGGTGCGGACCCCTTCGACGTGGAGCGTCTCGCCTGGCAGTTCCAATGGGAGGAGTACGGCCGGGCCGGCGAGATCACCCAGACCGCCCTTGGCGCGATCGACATCGCCTGCCACGACCTCATGGGGCAGGTCACGGGTCAGCCCGTCTGGCGGCTGCTCGGCGGCCAGTTTCGTGACCGTGTGCCCGCCTACGCCAACGGCTGGTACACGGGTCATCGTGACCCGCAGGCCATCGCCGAGCTCAGTCGAGCGGTCGTCGAGCGCGGCTACCGCGGCCTCAAGATCGACCCGTTCGGCGCGGCCACAGCCGAGATCGAGCCCGACGAGCTGCGTCTGGCCGTCGACATCATCGAGGCGCTGCGTGACACCGTCGGCCCCTCGATCGCCCTCATGGTCGAGATGCACGGCCGGTTCACCCCCGCGGCCGCGGTTCAAGTTGCGCGGGCCTTGGAGCCCTATCGCCCGGAGTGGATCGAAGAGCCCGTGCCGCCCTACAACGCCGCCGGCCTGCGGCGCGTCCGCGCCGGGACGACGTTGCCACTGGCGACCGGGGAGCGCGTCCACGTGCTCCCCGAGTTCCGCGAGCTCTTCGAGAACGGCCTCGTCGACATCGTGCAGGCGGACCTCACCCACTTCGGCGGCCTCACCGGGTTACGCAAGCTCGCCGCCTGGGCCGACGCGTACGGCCTGCTCCTCGCCCCGCACAACGTGTGCGGACCGGTCGGGACCGCGGCCAACGTCCACTTCGCCATCGCCACCGGCAACTACAAGGTGCTCGAGCACTTCAACGACTTCGCCGACCCTTGGGTGGCGGACGTCGTCGACGGTGCCCCCGCGGTGAGCCGCGAGGACGGCTGCTTCCCGCTGCCGACGGGGCCGGGCCTTGGCGTACGACTCGACCACGCCAAGGCCGCCCTCCACCCCCGCACGCACGCCCACTTCAACCTGGTCGAGGACGGCTGGGAGCACCGCACCCCGAAGACAGTTCGCGGAGTTGGCCCCCTCTGACCGCATGGAGCGAAGGCCCGTCGATCGGTCTCGTCCTGCTCACCGTGGCCCCCTCCGGTGGATGTGCGGAGGGAGGGCAACCGACGGCCTATCGTGTCGTCCCAGAAGCCACGATGGACGACAGACCCCGCAACCTTCGAGCCATGTTGGCCGAGGCCAAGGACCTCTCCGAGCTCATGGTCGACTTGGCCTACGCCGCGCTGTACTTCGGCGATCCCGACATGGCCGAGGAGGTCGGCGAGCTCGAAGAGCGCATGGACGAGCTGGTCCACGACATGCGCGCGGTGTGCGTCATGGCGGTGCGCGACCCCCGGGAGGCCGACGCCATGGCCTCGGTGCTCCAAGTGGTGTCCTCGATCGAGCGGATCGCCAACGCTGCGGTCGACATCGCCCGCATCGTGACCCATCGGCTCGGCATCCCCCGGGAGCTGGTGGCCGACCTGTCCGCGGCCGAGGAGGTGTCGCACCGGGTGCGGGTGCGTGACGGCTCCCATCTGGCCCGCCGGCCCCTGGCCGACCTGGAGCTGCCGGTGCAGACCGGCATGCGCATCGTGGCCATCCGCCGCGACCGGGAGTGGATCACCGAGGTCGAGGGCGAGGAGATCCTCATGCCCGGTGACGTGCTGTTCCTACGCGGCTCGCCGGCGGGGATCATCCGGCTGCGGGAGCTGGCCGCGGCGCCGCAGTGGGTGCCGTTGGCTCCCCCGGAGGGCGCTCAGCTCACCGATCTCGACCGGGCGGTCGACGTGCTGGTGGAGATGAAGAACGTGTCGGAGACCGCGGTGGGACTGGCCTACTCCGCCATCGTGCTGCGCGATGTGGGGCTGGCCGCCGAGGTCCGGCATCTCGAGGACCGGCTCGACGAGATGAAGGACCGGCTGGAGCTGTGGGTGTTGCGGGCCAGCGCCGCCTCGCCGGACAGTGACCCGGCGCCACTGCGGGGGCTGCTGCATCTGTCCCAGGCGGCCGAGGATCTCGGCGACTCGGCCCAGCAGATGGTGTGGCTGGTGGAGAAGCACGAGGACCTGCATCCGATCCTGGGGATCGCCTTGGGGGAGAGCGACGACGTCGTGGTGCGGGTGCCGGTGGCTCCGGGCTCACAGGCCGACGGAGCCGCCCTGGCCGACCTCGGTCTGGACGTCGACCCCGGGTTCCACGTGCTGGCGGTGCGCCGCGGCGGCCGCTACCTGTACCGGCCCCGGGGCCACGTGGTCCTGCGGGCCGACGACGAGGTGCTGGCCAGCGGACCCGACGAGGGCCACCCCATCCTGGCCCGCCGCCTGGGCTGGCGCCTCGAGGAAGACGAAGACACCGGCGAGCACCACCTCCAGCCTCTGACCGTTATCGGGGGGTAATGCTGGGGCGCGCGGAGCTGGCGTCGACCCGGCATCATTTAGGCCATCTTCGATGTCCTAAATGACGCCACGTCGTGCTCAGGTGGCCACGGCGTTCGGCGAGCGGGGGCGGCGCGGCGCTAGGCCTCTGCCCCGTTGGAGCGGTTGAGGAGTTCTCCGATGGAGGCGAGAGATCCGGCTATGCCGGATAGTTCGGTGGGGACGACGATCTTGGTGGCTTTTCCGTCGGCCATGGTCTGGAGGGTTTCCAGGTACTTGATCGTCAGTAGCTCGGTGGTGGGCTGGGCCTGGTGGATGGCTCCGTAGACCGAGCCGATGGCCAGGGCCTCGCCCTCGGCCACGGTCTGCTGGCGGAACCGCTCGGCCTCGGCCACCCGTTGGATGGCCTGGGCCTGGCCTTCGGCCTCGAGGATCTGCTGCTGCTTGTTGCCCTCAGCGGTCAGCACGGCGGCCTGCTTCTCGCCCTCGGCCCGGGTGATAGCGGCCTGGCGGTCGCCCTCGGCCTGGGTGACCAGGGCCCGGCGGGTGCGCTCGGCCTTCATCTGCTCGTGCATGGCGTGCATGACGTCGGGCGGAGGATCGATCCGCTGGATCTCGACCCGCACCACCCGCACGCCCCACTTGTCGGTGGCATCGTCGAGGATTTGACGCAGGGCCATGTTCAGCTTGTCCCGCGAGGTCAGGGCCTCGTCGAGCTGCATGTCGCCGATGACGTTGCGCATGTTGGTCTGGGCCAGCTTGGTCACCGCCAACAGGAAGTTGGCCACGTTGTAGATCAGCCGCTGCGGGTCGGTGGGTTCGTAGTAGACGACCGCGTCGACCGACACGACGACGTTGTCGGAGGTGATGACCTCCTGCGGCGGGATGTCCACCACCTGCTCCCGCATGTCGACGGTGCGCACCGCCTCGATGATCGGGATGATCAGCCGCAGCCCGGGGTTCACCGTCGAGCGGTACTTGCCCAGCCGTTCCACCACGCCCCGCTGGTAGGGCCGGATGATCCGCACCCCGGTGGCGGCCACGATGAAGATGAAGATGGCGATGATGACCAGCAGCGCGACGAGAGCGGTCACAGTTCGGCTCCTTCCGAGGGCGGCGTGATCTGCTCCACCGGCGACACGAGGACCCGGGTGCCTTCGATCTCCGCCACCTTCACGGTGGCACCGGGAGGGATGAGGGAGCCGTCGAGCGACTCGGCCCGCCACTCCTCGCGGTGTACTCGGACCAGACCCAGCTCGTGGTGCCCCGGGATCTCCTGCAGGACCAGGGCGGTCTGACCGATCAGCCGGCGCGACCCGATGCCGTGATCGGCGTCGGTGAGGTCGAGCCGGCGGGCCAACGGCCGCAGGGCGGCCAACATCGCCACCGAGACACCGATGAAGGCGATCCATTCGCCGGCGAGGCCCACATCGGCGAAGGCCAGTGCGGTGGCGACGAGCGCACCGAGGGCGAAGGGGGCCAGGAAGAACGACCCAGGAGTGGCCATCTCGCCCACCGCGAACACGAACGTGGCCATCAACCAGACCCAGCGCCACTGTTCGGGCGTGTCCATCGACCCCTCCGCCTATCCCTGACGCGGGACGACCGCGTCTTCGAAATGTAGTGCCGGGACGGTGGGTATGTACCTCAGTTCATCCGCTTGAGGGACGGGGAGAGGCCGGTAGCGTGGCCCCGATGTCTGAAGCCCCACTCTGCATCCTGAACGTCCACGCCCATCCCGACGACGAAGCGTCCAAGGGGGCACCGACGATCGCCCGCTACCACGACGAGGGCGTCCACACGGTCCTGGTGACCTGCACCGGCGGTGAGGCCGGCGACATCCTCAACCCAGCGATGGATCGGCCCGAGGTGCGGGAGAACCTTCCCAGCATCCGCCTGCAGGAGCTCGACCGTGCCGCGAAGATCATCGGCTACGACGAGGTGGTGCTGCTGGGCTACCGCGATTCCGGCATGCCCGACACCCCGGACAACGCCAACCCTGACTGCTTCGCTAGGGCCGACCTCGACGAGGCGGTAGGGCGGCTGGTGGCGGTGATCCGGCGGGAACGGCCGCAGGTCATCATCACCTACGGCGATGACCAGGAGAACTACTACCCGCACCCCGATCACATCCGGGTGCATGAGATCACCCTGCCTGCGTTCGACCGGGCCGGCGACCCCGAGTGGTATCCCGAGGCCGGGGAGCCGTGGCAGCCGCAGAAGCTGTACTACACGGTGTGGGCCAGGCGCCGCATGGAGGCCATGCACGAGCGGTTCAAGGAGCTGGGGCTGGAATCCCCGTTCTCGGACGAGTGGTTCCAGCGCGACTGGGGTGACGACCGCATCACCACCGAGATCGATGTGACCGGCTACGGCGAGGTGCGCAAGGAGGCGTTGCTGGCTCACGAGACCCAGATCGACCCCAAGTCGCCGTTCTGGTTCGGCCTGCCGTCCGAGGAGATGGCCAAGCTGAGCAGCCAAGAGGACTACGTCCGGGCCAAGTCGCGGGTCGACGCCCCGCTGCCCGAGGACGACCTCTTCGCCGGAGTGCGGTGATGGCCGACTTCCTCAGCGAGGCATGGTTGCAAGAGCATCCGCCCGCCGACGTGCCCGAAGTCTCGGCGGTGGTCCAACACGTGGTCAGCGGCGGCCCGGACGGCAACGTGAACTACACGGTCACGTACAAGAAGGGCACGCCCACAGTTGCCCCGGGCAAGTGCGCCGGCGACCCGGATGTCACCCTCACGTTGTCCTACGACGACGCCCAGTCCCTAGCCGACGGCGACATGACCCTCCCGATCGCCTTCATGCGCGGCAACCTGAAGGCCGAAGGCGCCATGCCCACGATCATGGCCCTCCTCCACGCCAACCGTTAGCCCGGCGCCAACGCCATGAGTTTGTTCACCCCACCCTCGGTGTAGGTCACGTAGAGCTTCCCGCCCCCGATGGATTGCGGGACTGCTCCGGGCGGGGTAGCGAGCGTGGCCAACTTGCTGCAGGTGGCTGCGCCGCATCCGTGTGCGTCGAACACCCAGACCTGGTCGTTGACCCTCACGAAGAGCACGCCGCCGCCGAGGATGCCGTTGAGGGTCGAGGCCGGCAGTGGTGCGCTCCAGAGCTTGTCGCAGGTGGTGCCCCCGCAACCGCTCACCGCAAAGGTCTCGATCTCGTTGGCTCCAAGCGGCAAGCCGCCCATCGGGTCTGGTTCCTGGGACATGCTGACCTAGGCAGTGTCGCCCGCAATGGAGATGCCCCCCGCGCTCACGATGTTGGTGCCGGTCCAGAGGGTCTCACCGGTGGTCATCGAGAGGGCGTTGAGCGTGGAGTGGTCCAGGCCCATCGGTTCGCCGTTGTGGTCGCGCAGGATGCGGGTTGCCGTGGCCACGATCAGACGATCTCCGGCTGCGGCCCGGCCCGTGACCGAGTTCTGAAGATGCCGCGTCCAGAGAGGGTCGCAAGTCGCAGCGCCACAGGTGATCGGGTAGCCCCTCAGCTCGCCTTCGTCTCCCATGATCGTGATGACGCCGTTGGAGATGGGTCCGATCACCCAGCTCCCTGCAAGCCCACTGGAGGCCCAGAGCTGTTGAGCGGTCGAAAGGTCTCGCACCACCAATTGCGCGCTGTCGGTACCGAGATATTCCACCGCGGCCACCACGCCGTTGCCGGAGACCAGTCGCTCGGGGATCCTGACCGCGGTCGTGGAATCGACAATGGCGCCCGTGGCTGTATCGAGCCGATCGACCGCCAGCGTCGGGGTGGTTCCGTCCGGCAGCAAGCGACTGGCCCAGACTCGGCCGCCTGCGAGGATCGCGGGTGTCGCGATGGCGAACATCTCGTGCGTCGGCAGGTTGGTGTCCCAGATCGTGGCACCAGTGGTCGCGCTCAGGGACCGGACGCTGACGAGATTGCCTTGCGATCGAGTGAAGTAGACGTGGCCACCATCGTCCAGCACGGGCCCGCCGATCGTGCCGTCCGTTGGAACCGTCCAGGCCGGGGCCAGGGTGGCAACGTTGGCGACAGAGATGGTGTGTTCGAAGGGGTTGTAACGCTGGCCTTCGGGGCCGAAGCCGGGTTGGGCCCAGTTGCAGCTCGACAACAGGGCCATGGCCGCAACGGCGGCGAGGACGATGGTGGCTCGGGCGCGCCGAGGGCGCGCGGAGTTGGCGTTGCTGTATCGAGTGTCCGCCCCAGGCATTGTTTCCTCTACTGAGTAGTCCTCGGGGGAAGATAGCCCTTCAGTTGCCGGCGCGTTGGGCTTGGCGCAGTTGGCGGTAGCCGATGAGGTGGACGTTGGCTCGGTCGAGCATGGCTCGCAGGGCGCGGTCGTTGGTGACGAGGTCGTGGTCGTCGACCCGGCCGGACCAGTCGATCAGCGCGGCCCGGAGCTCGGGGCTGTCGACTGCGGGATGGACGTAGGCCTCCGTGACCCCGGGGGCCAGGTCCATGACCGCCCGCTCCAGGGTCCGGCGGCTGCCGACGCCGTTGACATAGATGAAGTGGTCCGGGAACACCACGCCCTCTTCCGCCGCCAGGTCGCGGAACGGGAAGCCGATGAGCCGCTCGGTCGATGCCCCCGACAGCCGAATGGGCAGCCCGAAGTCCACGGCCAGCTCGAGATAGACGTCGAAGAACTCCGGCCGGAGCTGCACCGTTCCCATGTGGCTGTCCAGGTGGCTGACGTCGAAGCCCCACAGGATCGCCCGCTCGACCTGGGCCCGGAGCTCCCGGCGGACCTCGTCGAGATCGGCGTGGTCCCAGACGTCGGTGATCGTGCGGGGGAAGCCGCCGTCGCCGTCGAGCAACGACGGGCTGTGGGTGATCGGACCCCAGCGGTAGAGGTCGTACTCGGCGTTCAGGGTGAGATGCACACCGATGTCCTCACCCCGGTAGCGGGCCGCGGCATCGCGGGCCCACGGGCACGGGACCATGAGCGTGGCGCTGGTGGCGATGCCTTCACGCAGGGCTTGGTACACGCCGATGTTGGCCGCATGGGTCGAGCCGAGGTCGTCGCAGTTGACGATCAGCAGACGGTCGTCAGGGCGATACCCGAGTCGTTCGGCGAGGGTGACCACTACAGCGAGGCTACTGGCATCGACTTACGGACAAGAGGTGGCTCAGGGGGGAGGGCAGGCCGACCACATGCCGGAACCCGCTGACCGGGCCGCCGCTTCTGCTGCTTCGAGGTCACCGGCCAACGCGGTGTTGGGCGGGAACTCCTTGGCTTCGGCGAACCCGCTGGCCACCTGGTCGCGGTTGACCAACAGGTTGTCGTCGAGGCGGTACACGTAGGCCAGCAGCCGGTCGTACTGGTCGCGGGGTTCGATGTCGCGCTCCAACCGGACGACCGTTCCGACGGGGAGCAGCTCGGCCAACCGATGGGAGGCTTCGGGGCCATAGCACTCCACCGGCTGATCCGGAGCGACGCTCTCCGGGGTATCGATCCCGATCAGCCGGACATGCTCCTCGGCCTCGCCCAGCTGCACCACCAGGGTGTCGCCGTCGACCGCCCGCACGATCATGGCCTGGGCCGGGTCTTCGGGAGCCTTGTGGTCTCCGCCTATGGCGATGCCGTCGTGCCGCAACACCGTGAAGATCAACAGTGCCGTCGCCGCCAGCACCAACAGGGTCGGGAACGACCGGGACCGTCTAGCCATGTCTGCTCACCTATTTCGTCTACCCAAGCTGCCCCAAGCCTTCAGCGACATGGACCTTTGGGGCAGGGAGACCTCAGGTCCGCTGGATGATGGTGCCGGTGCCCAGACCACCACCGCAGCACATGGTCACCAGGGCGGTGGTCTTGTCGCTGCGCTCCAGTTCGTGGAGGGCCTTGGTGAGCAGGATGGCTCCGGTGCCGCCGAGAGGATGCCCCAGGGCGATGGCCCCACCGTTGGGGTTCGTGCGCTCGAGGTCGGCCCCGAGCTCCCGTTGCCAGGCCAGGACCACCGAGGCGAAGGCCTCGTTGATCTCGACCAGGTCGATGTCGTCCAGGCTGAGCCCGGTGCGGGAGAGCAGCCGTTGGGTGGCGTCGATCGGACCGGTGAGCATCAGCACCGGGTCGACCCCGACCAGGCAGGTGTCCAGCACCCGAGCCCGGGCGGTGAGACCTAGAGCCGCCGCTTTCTCGGGCGTTGTCACCAACACCGCCGCTGTTCCGTCGCTGATCTGGGAGGACGACCCGGCGGTGTGCACACCGTCGGGGCGGGCCACCGCCTTGAGCTGGGCCAAGGCTTCCAACGACGTCTCGCGCAAGCCTTCGTCCCGACTGACCTGATGGGTCTCGCCCGTCGGCTCGCCCTCGGCGTCGAGCGTCGGTGCGTCGACCGACACCACCTGGGTATCGAACCGACCCTCCTCCCAAGCTCGCGCCGCCCGCTGCTGGGACTGCAGCCCGAACTCGTCGGCATCAGCCCGACTGATGCCCCACTTGTCGGCGATGCGCTCGGCCCCCTCGAACTGCGAGGTGAACTCGTACTGGCCGAAGTACGTCTTGGGGATCGGCACACCGAGGCCGAGCTTCTTGGAGGAGTTGGACCCGATCGGCACCCGCGACATCGACTCGACCCCACAGGCGATGGCCACGTCGACCACGCCGGCAGCAACCAGCGAGGTGGCGAGGTTGGTGGCTTGCTGGGACGAGCCGCACTGGGTGTCGACGGTGGTCACCGCCACCGACTGGGGCAGTCCCGCCGCCAGCCACGCCGTCCGCCCGATGTTGAAGGACTGCTGGCCCACCTGGCTCACGCAGCCGGTCACGACCTGACCCACCTCGGCCGGGTCGATGCCCGAGCGCTGCACTACCTCGTTGAGAACGGTGCCCAGGAGGTCCGCAGGATGCGCCCCTGCCAGTCCACCGCCCCGACGCCCGACCGCACTGCGGACGGCTTCGATGATGACGACGTCAGCCATGCAAGGAGGGTAGGGGCCACCCGCCCGGGTTGTCAGAAGCCGCTCAGCGGCGGCGGCGGCGGTCGCGCACGCCCACGGCCTGAAGGATGAAGAGCAGCGCGGCGGCACCGATGAAGGCCACCAGCACCGACGAGAGCTGGAACTCCTCGAAGGCGTCGGTCTCGCTGCCGGTGGCGACCCGGAACAAGGCCCCACCGATGAGCGCGCCGAGGATGCCGATGACCAACGTGCCGAGACATCCGGCCTTCTCGGATCCGGTCGCCATCCGCGCCAATCCACCGGCAATCAGGCCCACCACGATCCAACCGAGCACCGTCATGAGCCGTGACCGTACCGGCCGGGGTGCGGGTGAGGGGGGAGGTCATGCTGCCGACCGCCGCACGTTCGAGCTGGAGGCGAAGCTCGGACGGCTCGGGGTCGGATGGGTCGGGGTCGGATCCACCGACTGGGCGGCGTGGAGCGCGGCCCGAGCCTGGGCGAGGCCCCGCCGGCCCACGGCCCGGGTCTTGGCGTCGATCTGGTGATGGCGGTTGGGCCGAGCCACACGTGCCCCGCGGCCGGCCACTTCGGGTGTCAGGAGGTGGAGTTGCCGTTGCATGGCTTCATCCAACTCCGGGGGTCTGACAATTAAGGCCCGGGATCCATAATTCTCTTCTTCGCGCCCCGGATGTGCTGGTGGTGACCGGTGCATGGTTCGAGTATCGAACACATGTTCTGGCTAGTCAACGGGGATTCTGGCGGCGAGCTCAGGCCGGGGCCGGAGGATGCGCCAGCAGGTTTCGCGCCAACGACTCGGCCCGCTCGGCCCGGTGCAGCCAATACCTCTCCGACCTTGGGATGACGTGGGCGATCAACCCGGTGAGGGCGGCTGCGCCGGCACCCCATGCCAACGCCGCGACGTCGGATCCCTCGAAGAGGTTCCACACTGCGGCGCCGGCCATCCCAACGACCGCCGCCCACAAGATCCAGCGATGGCCGGACTGCGACAGCCGTCCCCTCCGGACGAGGTCGGCGAAATCGACGGTGGCGGAGGCCAGCCTGGGATCAGCGATGTCCTGGCCCTTGCGCACCGCCGCAACGACGGCCAGTCGATCGGACCGGTCGAGGGCCCAGCCGCTCCGCCAATGATGCTGCTGCTGTCGGTAGATGAGGACTGCGCACACGGTGCCGGTGAAGGCTCCAGAGCCAAGTGCCGCCGGGACCGAATCGTCGCCGAACAGGCTGACTGCCGTGACGACCAGTCCTATCCACACGCCGAACACCGCGGTTTGCCGCATCCGCCCGCCGCCCCAGAGCAACCGATCTCGCACCACCCCATCCTGTCCAAGCGGAGCTCGCTCTGCCGGTCGTTGAGGCCGGCGGGCGGCGATTCGAGGCGACCGGATTGGGCGAAGCGGCCGCCGTGGGGTGGCGCCGGGTCGTCAGTGAACTTCGGGGGGCGCGATGTTCCGCTTACTTGCTGTGGGCGCAGTGCTTGTTGCATCAGCGTTGGTCGGGTGCACGCCGCCGCCAGGATCGTGTCCGGAAGCGGAATCCGGCCTCCGGGATCTGACCGCCGTCCAGAACCTGGACATTGGGACGGCCTACCGAGCCCAGTTCGCTCAAGACGACCGCTGCTACGACCCGACGGCGATCCGGGAGTTCAACTCCCTGACCCCGGAGATCGCCACGTTCTCCAACCGCATCGCCGCGGTCGAAGGTCGCTACGACTTCAGCGAGGCCGATGCGATCTGCAGCCTCGCCCGGGAGCATGAGGCGTCCTGCCAGCCCCACAACATCATCTGGGACCCGCAGGACCACCCCGAATGGGGGATCGTGCCCGACTGGATCCGGTCCCAACCTCCGGATCAGCGGCGGCAGACGATGATCCGGTACGTCCACGACGTGGTGACGCACTTCTCGGGCCAGGTCGAGGCGTACACATTGGTCAACGAGGCCTTCGACGGCGCGGGTCAGGTCACGGGCGGCACCTGGAACACCCTCGGCGACGACAGCTTCATCGTCGACGCGTTCCGGGCGGCCCGGCTCGCCGATCCCGACGCCAAGCTGTTCTACAACGACTGGGGCGCCGAGGACATCAACCCCAAGTCCGATGCCATCTTCGCTCTGGCCCAGCGGCTCCATGCCGAGACCGTTCCGGTCGAGATCAACGGAACGATCCAGCAAGCTCCCCTTCTCGACGGCGTCGGGCTGCAGATGCACATCGGCATCGGGCCGGGCCAGGCACCGGATCCGACATCGGTGGCGGCGAACATCGCAAGGCTCAGCGGCGCCGGGCTACTCGTCCGCATCACCGAGATGGACGTACGCCTTCCCGTGGCCGAGGACGGCACAGCGACGGACGCCGACCTCCAGCGCCAACGCGAGCTCTACGACACCATGGTGCAGACCTGCATCAACGCCCCGAACTGCAGCGGCATCACGTTCTGGGGGTTCACCGATGCGCACTCGTGGATCACCGAGAACCAGAGCTCGTTCCCCGGGCAGGGCGCGGCGCATCCCTTCGATCGCCAGTACCGACCCAAGCCGGCCTACCAGGGGATCAAGGACGCGATGACGTGATCAGAGCGGAGCTTCGGGTGCCACGAGGGGCCAGGGGCAATTCCGCTCGACGTTCAGGGCCAGCTCGAGGAGCAGGGCGTCTTCGTGGTGGCGTCCCATGATCTGCAGCCCGACCGGCAGCCCGTCCACCGGCGCGACCGGCACCGAGATGGCGGGGTTGCCGACGATGTTGGCCGGGATGGTGAGCGCGCCGTTGTTCTCAGGCCCGACCTTCTCGGCGCCGACACGGGTGTTCATCCCCACCTCGGCGGGGAAGGCCACGTCGGGGTTGGTCGCACAGAAGACGAAGTCGACCTCGTCGAACAGGTCCGCCATCCGCTCGTTGGCCTCGGTCCTTTGGGCCTCGACCTGGCCGGCCATGTCCAGGTTGTAGGTCTGGCTGGCCAACTCGACCCCGAAGGCCATATGGACGGTGAGGTCGTCCTTGCACGCGGGCCAGCGGTCTCCCAGCTCGCGTCGCAGCTGCGCCATGTTGGACATGGCCCACTCGAACCCGAGACCCGGCAGCTTCACCGGAACGTCGACGAGGATCAGCCCAGCGTCCCGGGCCAGGGCCTCGGCCGCCTCCCGGATCGACGCCTCGACCTCGGACCGCACGATGGCGGTTCCCAGGGTCGGTGCGATCACCGCTCGCTTGCCCCGCAGGTCGTGGGTTCCGAGATCGCGTTCCCAACCCTCCAGCTTGGGCAGGCTGTACGGGTCGCGGGAGTCGAAGCCGGTGCACACGTCGTACCAACGGGCGACGTCCCGCACCGAGCGGGCCACGCAGCCGATGACGACGGTCATGGGGGCGATGTCGGTGAGCGGGCCGCGGGGAATCCTCCCGGCCGTCCCCTTCATGCCGACCAGACCGCAGAACCCGGCGGGAATGCGAATCGAGCCGCCCCCGTCGCCGCCAGTCGCGATCGGGATCAGCCCGCCGGCCACCGCGGCCGCCGAGCCACCGGACGACCCGCCGGCGGTCCGCCCTCGCTGCCAGGGATTGTGGGTGATGCCGTGGGCCTTGGTGATGCTGACGTTGAGGCCCCCGAACTCGCTGGCCGTGGTCAGTCCCACCTTGGCCACCCCGGCAGCTTCCAGGCGACTCACCATGGTGCTGGTCGTGTGGGCCACCTCGCCGGTGAAGGCCAGGCTGGCGTGGGTGTACGGCCAGCCCGCCACCATGTCCAGCTCCTTGACCCCGATCGGCACCCCGCCGAAGGGCAGGCTCCTGTCGGCCGTGGCGGCGGCCTCCCGGGCTCCGTCGGCATCGACGAAGCAGAAGGCGTTGAGCTGGCTCCGCTCGATCGCGGCCAAGACCGCGTCCAGCTCCTCCTGAGGGGAACGCTCACCCGCTCGGAAGGACTCCACCAGCGAGCAGGCATCACCTAGCCACGGCGTCTCCGTCATGGCTGGGTAGTTTGCACGACCCAGATACCTTGCACCCGATGGATGCCTCTGACTGGCTCGGCCTGCAGTCCACCCACAACCCGATGCGCTGGGTGCTGCCGGTCGTTCCGGGCATCGCCACCGACAAGGGATTCCTCTTCGGCGGGTGCGGGTTGGGCGCCGCCATCGCCGCGATGGAGGGATCGACCGAGCGTCCGGTCATCTGGGCCACCGCCCAATACCTGTCCTACGCCAACGTCCCGGCCATGCTCGACATCGACGTCACGGTGGCGGCCGCCGGTCACTCGATCACCCAGGCCCGGGCGGTGGGCCATGTCGGCGACACCGAGATCCTGACGGTCAACGCCGCCCTCGGATGCCGGGATCTCGACGCCGCGGGGGTCTGGATCGCGCCGCCCGACGTTGCTCCACCCGAGGAATGCCCGGCGCGGTTGCGACACCGCCCGGACAACGAGTCGATCATGGGTCGACTGGACGTGCGGCTGGCCAACGCCCAGCCCTGGGACGAGGTGGACGGAAGTCCCATGCCCGGCGGGCGCTCAGCGGTCTGGGCCCGGTTGCCGGACATGCTCGATGCCTCGTCCGGCGCCGCCCTGGCCATCCTCGGCGACTACGTCCCGTTCGGGATCCGCCAGGCCCTGGGGCGCCCCGGCGGCGGCAACAGCCTGGACAACACCCTGCGGGTCTACCGGCTGGTCCCCACCGAGTGGGTGCTGATCGACATCCGGATCCACGCCATCGCCAACGGGTTCGGACACGGTGTGGTCCACCTCTGGGCCCAGGACCGCACGCTGCTCGCCACTGCCAGCCAGTCCACCATCGTGCGTCTGGGTGAGCGCTGACGCGGAGCTTGTGCCAGCATCCCCGGATGCAGCGTTACGGCCTGACCATCCCTTTCGACGACGTCCCCCTGGTGGACCAGCGGGACTGGATCGTCGAGCTGGCGGACCTGGGCTACACCGACGTGTGGTCCTCCGAAGCCAACGGAGCCGACGCCTTCACCCCGTTGACTCTGGCCTCGGTGTGGGCGCCCAGCCTGCGTCTTGGCACCGCCATCGTCCCGGCGTTCACCCGGGGCCCGGGATGCCTGGCCCAGAGCGTGGGATCGCTGGCCTCAGCGGCGCCGGGTCGGTTGGCGCTGGGCATCGGCACCTCGTCGGACGTCATCGTCGAGCGCTGGAACGGCATCCCCTTCGAGAAGCCCTACGAGCGCACCCGGGACATGGTCCGGTTCCTGCGCCACGCCCTGACCGGCGAGAAGGTCAACGTGGAGCTGGAGACGTTCACCGTGCGTGGGTTCCGACTCGGGGTCGTGCCTCCGGAACCGGTGCCGATCCTGGTGGCGGCCCTGCGTGAGGGCATGCTGCGGCTGGCCGGTCGGGAAGGCGACGGCGCCATCATCAACTGGCTCTCGGCCCAGGACGTGACCAAGGTGGCCCCGATCGTCCATGGTGCGGCCCAACCGGCCGGAACCCCCAAGGAGATCGTGGCCCGCATCTTCGTGGCTCCGGTGGACAACGCCGAGTCGGTGCGGAGCCTGGGACGGTTCGCCATCGCCGCCTACCTCAACGTGCCGGTCTACGCCGCCTTTCATGAGTGGCTGGGTCGGGGCGAGGTGCTGGGCGAGATGTGGCGGCTGTGGAAGGAGGGTGACCGGCGGGGTGCGCTGGCCGCCATCCCCGATCACGTCGTCGACGAGCTGATCATCTGGGGACCACCGGAGAAGTGCCGCGAACACATCCAGCGCTACATCGACGCCGGCGTCACCACGCCGGCCCTAGCGCTGTTGCCCTTCGGCTACGACCAACGCCAGGCCATCCGCGACCTCGCGCCTCGCTAGCGCCGGGTCGGCGGCAAGTCGGTCGGACCCACGTGGGCGCTCAACCACTTGTTGAGGGGACCTAGAGCCCGCCAGTCGTCGGCGACCTTGTCCCGCGCCCTGGCGGTCTGGAACCACTTGGCCGGAGGATGTTCGGCTATGGCGATCACGCCTTTCATCCGCAGCAGGTCGATGCGGGGATGGTCGGCGGCATAGCCCCGAGGTGCGGTCTTCAACGTCTCCCGAGCCCAGATCGAGAACTTCGCCTTGCGCAGCTTGGCCGTCAGGTCCTCGATCTCGGCGCCGGTGCCGTCGTCGGCGATGGCGGCCCGAAGCCGCTCCATCTGGTCCTTAGCCGGTGTGTAGGACCCACCCCCGACCGACAGACCCGTTGCCGACAACGCCATGTAGAGCGATGTCGAACCTTCGTCGCCATGGATGACCGCCGACGCCTGGGTCTTGTAGGGCGACTTGTCGGGCGAGAACCGAATGTCCCGGTTGGGGCGGAACACCTTGGCCTCACCGAACTCCGGGGCGAGATCGTCGAGCAGGAGCTCCAACGGCTCGCGGATGTGCTCGTCGTAGCGTGACTTGTTGGCGAGCCACCAGTTGCGGTTGTTGTTCAGTGCCAGTTCCTCGAAGAACGGCACCACTTCTGCTCCGAATCCCTTGAACTTCATGGCTCCCGAGCCTACGTACGACCTCTGACATTCAAAGGCTGACCGGCCCGAGTGGCCGCAGTAAGGCATTTGCCTTACCCTGAGGGTCATGGGACAGACCACGACACGCGAGGTCATGATCGACGTCGCCGAGCGGCTGATCGCCG
>DASXTK010000211.1:0-13285 GCA_036505485.1 Acidimicrobiales bacterium | reverse complement strand
GAGGTGGTGTCGACCAGCCGAGCCCCCTGGGACAGGGCCGGGTCGTTGATGGCCCCCACCACCCGGGTGTTGGCGTCGAGGAACGGCGTGATCAGCTCGGCGTAGCGGTCGAACACGGTGTTGCCGAACACCGAGTTGTTCTCGAGGGTGGGCTCGGTCTGGTTGGCGTCGATCTCGTCGCGGATGGATCCCAGTTGGTTCAGGGCCTCGAGCGCCGGCCGATAGGCCTCGGCCACCCTCCCGCCCCGCTGCAGGATTTGGGTGCGGAACTCGTCGATGGCGGCATCGGTCTGCTGCCGACTCTCGTCGGTGCTGCTGACGTCGAGCGGGATGGCGTCCTCGAACCCGACGAGCTTGGCGACGGCGTAGTTGCGCTCGTCCTGCAGGCCGTCGGTGACCCCGGTCGGACCGATCGACGCGGTGGCCAGTTCGGCCTGGTCATGGATGGAGTTGACCTCGCGCGACGCTTTGGCGATCTCGATGACGGTGATGGTGAGAAGGCCAAGAAGGGGCGCGGCCAGCGCGACCCAAAGCTTGATCGAGATGGGGACCCGACGCACCAAGTCTCCTCGCGAAGGCGACGGACTGACGATCCGCCATCATCGCGGACAATTCGTCACGATGCAGGGACTTGGCGTGTTGAATCGCGTGAATCCGGGGTAGCGACGACGTAGGCCTGGTCGGACGGGGTCGGGGCAGGTCGTGATTCCGATGTGACGATCGCGGGCGGCACCGCGATGAGCACCGTGATTCCCCGTCCCCGGGCCGGTGTTTGTCCCCATCCCGGCTGGTTCTGCAGCGTCACGGTGATGCCGTGACGGGCAGCGAGGTTTCCAGCCACGTAATGACCGAGGTATTTGCTCGGAGCGATGGTGAACGATTCGGCCCCAGCCAGCCGGCGATTGGCCCGTGCCAACTCCTCTGGAGCCATGCCCAGACCGGTGTCGATTATCGCGAGCGAGTAGCCCGGCATCGGCTGGCAGCGGCCTCGGATCTCGACCGTGTGGTCCGGTGGCGAGAACACCAGAGCGTTCTCGATCAGCTCGGCCATCAGATGGGCCAGGTCGGCGGCCGTGGTCCCGCCCACCATGGCTGGTTCCACCGAACGCACCGCTACCCGCTGGTAGTCCTCGACCTCGCCCAACGCGGCGCGGATGATGTCGGTGACCCGCACCGGTACGGCCCACTTGCGCGGCGGTTCCACCCCGGCCAGCACCAGCAGCGACTCGGCATTGCGGCGCATGCGGGTGGCGAGGTGATCCAGCCGGAACAGGTTGGCGAGGACGTCCGGATCGGTCTCGTTGTGCTCCAGCTCGGTGATGAAGTCGAGCTGGCGGCTCAGCAGGTTCTGGTTGCGGCGTCCGAGGTTGACGAACGAATCGGAGATGTTGCGTCGGAGCACGGCCTGCTCGAAGGCCAGATCCAGGGCCGAGTCCTGCACGGTGTTGAGGGCGTCCGCGACGTCGGAGACCTCGTCGCGGGTGTTGACGCGCATCGGCTCCATCACGGGGACCATGACGTTGTCGCCCAGCGGGGCCTCCAGGATGTCCATGACCGCTTCGGGCAGTCGGCGGTTGGCCATGTCGGCGGCTTGCCGGGTCAGGGATCGCAGTGGTCGGGTGATCGACCGGGACACCAGCCAGGTCGACAGTGCGGTGACCGCCAGGGCCGAGAGCTCCAGCCCCCAGTAGAGCCACATGCGGTGCCGGGACTCGTCCACCAGGTCGTCGGTCTTGGGCTCGAGGATGGCGCCGACCTTGTCGCGATAGGGCCCGTCGTAGCTCTCGTCGGGCTCGGTATCCACTACCTGCAACATCGCCCCAGGATCGATCGATCCCCGCTCGATGGTGCGGGCCAGCTCGTCGTAGAACGGCACCCCGGCGTCGATGACCTTTGCCGTGAACGGGGTGTACTCGCCGGTGGCCAGCCGGGCGATCTCCTGCTGGCCGATCAGGGCTCGGTGGTACAGCTCGCCGAGCTCCTGCATCTCGGCGGTCTCGTTGAGGTTGCCCTCGCTGATGGAGGTGGTGAGCACATGGGTGATCAGCCGGGCGATCACGTCGGCCTCCACCGATGCCTGGAAGCTGAGATCGGCGCCCCGCCGCAGCTCGGGATCCTCGATGGCCACGGTGACCTTGGCGTTGCTGTCGAGCAGCACGCCGATCAGCTCGGAGTACCGGCCGAACACCTCGTCCGCGGCCTGGACGTTGGCCCCGGCGTCGCTGAGGCGCGCCTCCTTGGCGTCGATGTCGGCCCGCAGGGCCTCGAGACCCTCGAGGGCGGTGAATCCGGGGGCGTAGGCCTGGCGGACGTCCTCTGACTTGGACCCGATGAGGTCGCGGAAGTCGGTGAGCGACCGGTCGGTCAGCTCCCGGGCCTCCTGGTTGGTGGCCACCGGCAGTCCGATCGCGTCGCCCAGATCGGCCAGATCGGTGGCCGCCCGGTTGCGCTCGTCCTGCAGGCTGTTGAACAACCCGCTGGGGCCTACCGCGGCCTCGGTCAGGGCCGCCTCCCGCTGCACCTGCGACGAGGTGTGGCTGGCCTGCACAGCCTCGACCGCCCCCACCGCCAAGAGCGCCAACATCGGTGGCGCCAGGGCGACGACGAGCTTCACGTGAATGGGAATCCGTCGCACTATCCCGCTCCCCCCGCCGAGACGGCGCCACGGAACAGGTCAGCCGCGCGCCTCCACGACAACTGACGTGATATTACCGCAAGTGTTACTTGGGGTAGCTAAAGGTTGCGAAGCTGTTCCCGCTAGTCGGAGGCGGCGTCTCCGGGGGGCTCACCGTCGGGGTCGGCCTCGTCCAAGCCCCGCTGCACGCCGGCGGTGAAGTCGCTCAGGAAGCTGTACACGTCCCGAGCGGTGTGCTGGCTGGCCCAGGTGTCCGATGGTGCGTCCACGCCCGATGTGGAAGGGACGCCGCCCGCGGGAGTCAGCCGGGCCGCTGGCGACATCGCCGGTTGGCTGGTGCCGCGGCGCAGGTTCACCGTCTGGGTGTTCGGGAGCTGGGCTCCGCGGATCCGTCGGGTCAGTCCGCCCGAGGTCGGAGCCCCGCCGGGGTCGGCACCGGGCCGCCCCACCAACGGCGGCCGCGGCGGCGACGGCACCGCCGGCGTCTCGCCGGAACCGCCGTAGCGAGCCGATGCCGGCTCCAGCGGCGGCATCGAGGTCGGCGGTCGTGCGGTCAACGGGGGAAGCGAGGGCGGAGGCGCCGGTGGCCGTGAGGTGAGCGGTGGCCTGGTAGCCAGCGGCGGTGGCGGTGTGGGAGGCCCGGGAGGAACGCTTCCGGGCGGCGGCAGGTTGGCCGGCAACGCCGGATAGCCGCTGGGCGGGGTCACCGGGAACGGGGGCAGATGGCTGAGCGCCGGCGTCCCGGTGGCCGGGCTGAGCGGCGTCCCCGGGATCATCGGCAGCGACTGGGCCCTCTCGGCCGGGGTCATCTGGCTCTGCAGTCGGCTGGTGTAGCCGGCGAGGGTCTGCAGCAGGTCGTCGCTGGGCGTCGCCGCCGGCTGGGTCGGTGGCGCACCGGAGCCCCGCGGGGTGCGCTTGGTCAGCCCGCTGGCGGTTTGCGAGGCATGGGCCGCCGCGGCCGCGGGATCGGCCAGCGGGAACGGGGCCGGCTCGTGGGTGGTCGGCCGCAGCGAAGCCAACGATGTCGGCACCTCGGGCACGGGATCGAGGACGTGGTCCTGGGTGGTGAGCACGTCGACGGGAACCCCGATGGTGGCGGTGATGCCGTGGCCGGGGGAGTTGTGGAGGGTGACGGTGATGTTGTGGCGGGCGGCGAGGTTTCCGGCGACGTAGTGGCCGAGGTATTTGGACGGAGCGATGGTGAAGCTCTCGGCGCCGGCGAGTCGGCGGTTGGCCCGAGCCAACTCCTCGGGCGGCATGCCCAACCCGGAGTCGATGATGGCGAGGGTGTAGCCGGACGGCTGGGTCCTGCCGCGTATCTCTACGGTCTGATCCGGCGGGGAGAAGATCAGGGCGTTCTCGATCAGCTCCGCGAGGAGGTGGGCCAGGTCGGCCGCGGCGGAGCCCACGATCGTGGCCGGCTCGACGGCGCGTACGGTGACGCGTTGGTAGTCCTCGACTTCGCCCAGGGCGGCCCGGATGGCGTCGGTGATGCGGACCGGTGCGGCCCACTTCCGTGGAGGATCGATCCCAGCCAGGACCAGCAGCGATTCGGCGTTGCGGCGCATCCGGGTGGCGAGGTGGTCCAGCCGGAACAGGTTGGCCAGGGTGTCGGGGTCGGTTTCGTTGTGTTCGAGCTCGGTTATGAAGTCGAGCTGGCGACCCAACAGGTTCTGGTTACGCCGACCTAGGTTCACGAACGAGTCCGCGATGTTGCGTCGCAACACGGCCTGTTCGACCGCCAGGTCCAACGCCGAGTCCTGGACGGTGTTCAACGCGTCAGCGACATCCGCGACCTCGTCCCGGGTCTGGACGTGGATGGGATCGATCCCCGGAACGGTGACGTCATCACCCAACGGAGTGTCCAAGATGTCCATCACCGCGTCCGGCAACCGGTGGTTGGCCATCTCCGTGGCCTGACGAGTCAACGCCCGCAACGGCCGCGTGATCGACCGCGACACCAACCAGGTCGCCAGGATGGCGATGACGATGGCAGCGCCGGCCAGGGCCTGGAACATTCGGGCCCGTTGCTGGGACTCAGCCACCAGGTCGTCGGCCTTGCCTTCGAGGATGGCCTTCACGTCGTTGCGGAAGCCGTAGTAGCTCTCGTCTCGACCTATCGAGACGGATTGCATCAGTTCCGTGATGTTGACTTCGCCGGTCTCGATGTACTTCGGGACGATCTCGCGGTAACCCGTGCGGTCGCTGTCGACTTGCAGCGCCTGGCCGGCGGCCGCATAGTCGCCCGTAGAAGCGTTGATGACGTTGAGGTAGCCGCGTTCGGACAAGCCGAACAGCCCGCCGATGGTGGCGACCTCCTGAGGACCGCTCAGCCCGTCGCCATCGCCGACCTGGAAGTTGAGCAGTCGCTCCACCGTGTGGGCGATGAGGTCGACGTTGCGAGACGCCATGTAGCCGAGGTCGGCACCTTGGCGGAGCTCGGGGTTGTCGATGGCCAAGGTCACGCTGGCGTTGGCATCGAGCAGGGCGTCGACCATGTCCGAGTAGGTGGCGAAGATCCCGGCCGCGAGCGCCAGGTTCTCGGTGAGGCTGGGCGGCGGCGCGGTGTCGACGGTGGAGCGGACCTGATCGAGCCCCTCCAGTGCGGTGAACGCCGGCTGGTAGGTCTTGCGGACCTCGTCGTTCTCCGTCTCGATCTGAGCTTTGAACTTCGCCAGGGACCGATCGGTCTCGTCCCGGCACTGGACGTTGTCGTCGCACGGGAGCGAGAGGCTGTCGGCGAAGCCGACCACGTTCGCCGCACCGCGGTTGCGCTCGTCCTGGAGCGCGTTGAAGACACCGTTGGGGCCGGTGACGGCCTTGACCACTGCGGCTTGCCGGCGGACCTCGTTGGCCTCACGCCCGGCCTGGATGACCTCGATGATCGCGACCGCCACGAGCGCGAGCAACGGGATCGTCAGCGCCGCTGCCAGTTTGGTGTGAATAGGGATGCGTCGCACCGTTCGCTGTCTCCCCCTCGTCGGTCCGGCTGCCCCCCAGCCTCCATGGATTTGGTGCAAACGACCGATGTCTGCAGTTACGCGCACCCGATCTGACGACCCCAGCCGTTGGCGGCGAGTCGGGTGAGCCGCGGCCCACCAGTATGCCCTGCGTGGCCAGCCGATGCTTGACCCAGGATCTCTCAGGCCGCTCCGAGCTCCTGCCGTCTCGTAGCGTGGTATTGCTCGATGGCGTCGCGCAGCGCTCCGGCGGTGCGGCGGAACTGGGCGATGGTGTCGCCGACCTGCGTGACGTGGGCGCCGAGGTCCTGGTGGTACTTGTCGGCGTACACGCCCTTGAAGTCAGGCACGTTCTGTCCGGCCTGGGACCGGGCCCCGTTGGCGGTGTCCAGCAACCCGGCCAACCGGTCGAGCTCGTCGGCCAGATCGTTGGCTGTCCACACTGGGAACCTCCCGCCCGACCCCACCCTGCCGCCCTGTGAGGCGTCGGCTCCGCCGACCGGCAACATTTCAAGATCCTCCTCGGGGATCCCCATCACTCACCCTCCTCGGCCGGTATCCGGATCGTCGTGGCCGGCCCGATGCTCGGCCCGCTGTCGTCGATGCACTCGTTGGGGTCCTGGGGATCGCGCCGGGGGACGAGGACTGGACGCCCCCTGGAGTCAACCGACAACCGCCCCGAGGTCACGAGGGCGTCGTTGCTCCCGTTGTCGTAACGGATGTTGGCGGCGTCGACCACGGCCACCCGTTGGCCGCTGTGAGGGTCGACGTAGAAGGTCGTCTGGGTCCGGTAGACGTTGGCGTAGCGGGCGTCCATGCCCTTGGAGGCCTCAGCCAGCGCACCCTGGACCATCCCGATCCCATTGGCCGCGCTTGTGCCGGCACCACTGGGAGGCGGCAACCGCGGCGGCTGCGACTGGCCAGCGGCTTCGGGCCCAGCGAGCGGATAGCCGTTCTCGTCGAAGTGGATGAAGTTGTAGGCGCTGGGTGGTGCGGCGCGGTCCATGAGCTGGGTTCGACCGCGAGTGAGTCCGATGGTGATGTGAGCGGCCATGATCAGCCCGAAATCGGGGTTGCCGAAGTCGGTGGTCTGCTCGGTCTGGGACAGCGCCGGTGCGCCGAACGGTGGGACGTCGACCATCCGGTACCAGTTGCCGTCCGGTCCGTGCACCTCGTACTTGCCGTCGGACGTCTGGCGGAAGGTCAGGGGCTCGTTCCGGTTCCAGGCGTCGAGCTGGGCCCCCAGGGCGCTGTCGTCGAGGAAGCGGATGGGGGTGGGGACGATCGGCCCGACGAACCCCGGCGGTCGCCCGTCTCCACCGGCGGCCCGGAACGCCGCGGCGACTCGAAGCAGGAAGACGTCGATGTCCGCTCCGGTGTTCAACGCGGTCGAGTAGCCGCCGCTGTGGGTTTCCAGAGGGACCTTGAGTAGTTCCGGCTGCTGGGTGGCGCGGTTGAACTGCCCGATCTTCTCGATCAACCCGGCGTAGGCGTTGACCAACTGAGTGTGCGTGTCCTGCGCCACCGCCTTGGCCGCTGTCTCCAGCTGCTGAGGATTCGCACTGGATATGCCCATGGCCAGAAACGTACGACACGCAACGACTGCGCGTATCGCGGCCCTTACGCCCGCTGACCGTCCTGATCTTGGTCGGAACCGCCGTCCTCGTCGCGCTGGGAGCGGCGCACGGTCAGCGGGCGGGGGAGCTGGGCGCCACGGACCCGGCGGGTCAGTCCGCTCGGGGTGTGGGCACCGTCCTGCCCCTCCCGCGTGTAGCTGGCCAGGGCGTCGAGGAACTCGCCGGTGGGAGGGGCGCCGGCGATGCTGTGGGCGTCCTGGTCCCCCGAGCCCTCGGACGGACGCGGGTTGCGCTTGGCCAGACCGCTGGCGGTGCGAGTTGGGGCCCCATCCGAGCTGGCACCCACCAACGAGGCCAGTTCGAGTGGCCTCGGCGCTGGATCGGCCGGCGCGGGTGGCACCATCGGCGCAAAGTCGTCGTGGCCGTTGCCGGACTCCGAATCCCCGCTGTGGGCCAGCAGAGCGGCGGGCAGGGTGATCACCACGGTGATCCCGTGTCCTGCGCCTGGAGTGGGTCCGGGGGAGGTGTGGAGGGTCACGGTGATGCCGTGACGGGCGGCCAGGTTCCCGGCGACGTAGTGGCCCAGGTACTTGCTCGGGGCGATGGTGAAGCTCTCCGCGCCGGCCAGACGGCGGTTGGCCCGGGCCAGCTCCTCGGGAGGCATGCCCAGGCCGGCGTCGATGACGGCCAAAGAATAAGTGCCGTGTCGGCCAACGTGTTGGCCGACGCCGCTTGGGGCGGCGGCGGGGTGGTCGGATGGGTAGGAGCCGGCTGCAGGGGCCTCCGGCGTGACCGCGGCGATGTTGTAGCGGCCCCGGATTTCCACCGTCTGGTCGGGAGGGGAGAAGACCAGGGCGTTCTCGATCAGCTCGGCCAGCAGGTGGGCCAGGTCGGCGGCGGCGGTGCCCTGGATGGTGGCTGGGTCGACGGCGCGGATCGTGACCCGCTGGTAGTCCTCGACCTCGCCCAGCGCGGCCCGGATGGTGTCGGTGACCCGCACCGGGGCGGCCCACTTGCGGGCCGGATCGATCCCGGCCAGCACCAGCAGGGACTCGGCGTTGCGGCGCATGCGGGTGGCCAGGTGGTCGAGCCGGAACAGGTTGGACAGGGTGTCGGGATCGGTCTCCTTGGTCTCCAGCTCGGTGATGAAGTCGAGTTGGCGTCCCAGCAGGTTCTGGTTGCGCCGTCCCAGGTTCACGAACGAGTCCGCGATGTTGCGCCGAAGCACGGCCTGCTCCACCGCCAGGTCCAACGCCGAATCCTGCACGGTGTTCAGGGCAGTGGCCACGTCGGCGACCTCGTCCCGCGTCTGGACCTGCACCGGGTCGACCTCCGGGACGGTGACGTCGTCGCCCAGCGGACGGTCCAGGATGTCGGAAACCGCATCGGGGAGCCGGTGGTTGGCCATGTCGGCGGCTTGACCGGTGAGGGCCCGCAATGGCCGGGTGATCGACCGTGACACCAGCCAGGTGGCGAAGATGGCGGCAGCCAGCACCGCGACGCCAAGGGCCGAGAAAAGCTGCGTCCGACGGTCGGCTGCGCTCGTCAGATCGTCGGCCTCGCTGTCGAGCACCTGCTTGACGCTCTCACGGAAGCCGTAGAAGCCCTCGTCGTCGTTCACCGACACCGACGCCAGCACGCCCCGCAGATCGGTGACCTGACCGGTCTCGAGGACCTGAGGGGCGATGCGGTCGAGGAACCCGGTCGCGGACTCGTCTGCGACCAGTTGGTCGGCGGCGGCGGCGTACTTGCCGTCGGCGATGGTGCGGATGTCGGCGTAGTTCCTGGCCGCCAGCTGGTACAGCCCGCCGGTGTGCTGCAGGTCCTCGGTGCCGAGGCCCCCGCTGACCGCGGCGATCACGTAGTTCTGCACCACCCGGGCCATGAGGTCGGTCTGCCACGAGGCCATGTAGCTCAGGTCGGCGCCGCGGCGGAGCTCGGGGTCTTCGATGGCCAGCGACACCTTGGTGTTGGCGGACAGCAAGGCGTCGACCAGCTCGGTGTAGCGCTGGAAGACCTGGTTGGTGAAGATCGTGTTGGTGAGCGCGAAGGGTCCGGCATCGGCGTCGATGTCGGACCTCAGCGGCTCCAGGGCATCGAGAGCGTCGAGCGCCGGCGCGTAGGCCGACTCGGCCTTGTCGCCCTGGCCGGGGATCACCGAGCGGAACCGCTCCAGCGAGGTGTCGGTCGCCTGCCGGCAGCCGGCGTTGTCCTCGCAGGGAATCCGCAGCACCCCGCCCTGCCCCAGCAGGTACACCGCAGCCCGGTTGCGTTCGTTCTGGATGGCGGTGAGCAGGCCGTTGGGGCCGGTCGCGGCCCGGGCCAGCCGAGCCTGGTCCTGAATCCGGTCCCGGTCGCGCACGCCCTGGACGATCTCGGCACCGGTGATCACGGCGAGCCCCAGAACCGGCAGCGCCAGCGCGGCCATCACCTTCGTCCGAATCCGGATCCGCCGCACCGCGGGAAAGTATGCCGGGTTACGAATGGGTTAAGGCTGCGCTGAGTGAGACATTTGTCACGTCAGGTGGGCCCGGGCCCGAGCTCGGGCGACGAGGGCCTCCAACAACGTGAGCAGCACCATCTTCACCGAGTCCTTGTTGCGGGCATCGCACTCGACGATGGGCGTGTCGTGGGTGACGCCCAGGGCCTCGCGGATCTCGGGAACCGGGTAGCGCGGTGCCGCGTCGAACACGTTGACGCCAACCACGAACGGGATGCCGTTGGCTTCGAAGTAGTCGATGCCCGGGAACGAGTCGGTGATCCGGCGAGGGTCGACCAGCACCACGGAGCCCAAGGCGCCGAGGCAGATGTCGTCCCACATGAAGCCGAAGCGCTCCTGGCCCGGCGTACCGAACAGATACATGACCAGCGTGTCGTCGACGGTGATGCGGCCGAAGTCCATGGCCACGGTGGTGGTTGTCTTGCCCTCGATCTGGCTGCGATCGTCGATGCCCGATGACGCGGTGGTCATCGCCGCCTCGGTGCGCAGCGGTTCGATCTCGGAGATGGCCCCCACAAAGGTTGTCTTGCCGACACCAAATCCGCCCGCGATCACGAACTTGACCGAGGTGATGCGAGTGTTGGTGCCTTCCGCGGTGTTCTGCACGTCGTGGAACCCTCTCTAGATCGTCCGGACGCGTTCGATCATCTTGGTCAGCATCGAAAGCTCGATCTCGACCGGGTCGGTGTGGTGGACATCGAGCAGGCCGGCTGCGATCAGATCGTCGGCCAGGATCATGACGACCCCGACCACGAGTCGGAGGTGAGCAGCGACCTCGGCCACGGAGATGGCCCGGGTGCACTGCTCCAACACCAGCTGCTGTTCTTCAGGTAGCAGGGCGGGGATGTGCCCGGCCTTGGTTTGCAGGAGAGTCTCAATGCGGAGGTCACGCCTCTGGGCCCGGGTACGCCCTCCCGTCATGATGTACGGCCGGACGAGATCGTGACCTTCGCTCATGCGACGACTCCGGCCTTCAATTCTGCAACCAAGGCGGGGGTCAGGACCTGGCCGGCACGCTCGACCAGCAGCGTGGTCTGGTAGCCGACCAGTCCGATATCGCAGGTCCGGGTAGCGACGACGCCGAGACAGCTGCCGTCGGAGATGGCCGAGACGAACAGGAAGCCCTGTCTCATGGCCACGATGATCTGTTCGAGCCCGGCGAAGTCGAAACAGCGGGATGCGCCGTGGCCGAGGCTGACGAAGCCGGAGATGATCGCCGCCAGCTGTTCTGCCGCCGCCCGGTCCAAAGAGCTCGATGCCGCCATGAGCAGCCCGTCCGAAGACACGGCGACGGCATCCGTAACCCCGGCTGTCTGGTCGACGAAGCTGTTGAGCAACCAGTTGAAGTTCCTGGCCTCGTCGCTCAGGCTCATTGGTCCTCCTCATTATCAGTTGGCGGGCGCCGGGCCTCGTCGAGGCCACGTTGCACGCCGGCGCTGAAACTCGACAGGAAGCTGTACACATCCTTGGCCGAGCGTTCGGGCGGATTCGCGTCGGTGGACGATACGTCGCCTGGGGGCCCCGCGTCGCCACCCAGGCCGGGATGCGCCTGGGTTTCTTGCCGCATCTCGGGGGCGGGACCGCCCACATGGGACCGGCGGCCGTTGGTATCGGCCGGGGCCGGGGGCACATCTCCGGCGCGGCGGAGGCCTATGGGCTGGGTCTGGGGGAGCTGAGCGCCCCGTACCCGCCGGGCCAGACCGCTGGCGGTGTGGTCGGGTAGGTCGCCCCCCTGGGTGGGCGTGACATGAGGGGTCGGGGCCGAGGCACCGGGACCGTCCCAGCCCGGCCTGACCACCGGTGTGCCCGGCGGCGGCGTGGGGTTGAAGGTCGGGAAGGCCGATCCGGTTCCCGCCGGTGGGGTCAGCGGCCGGGTGGTGTCGATCTGGCGATGCAGATGGGTCGTGTAGGTGGCCAGCGTCTGCAACAGGTCCTCGCTGGGCCGGGCCGGCTGGGTGGTGGCTCCGGGTCGCGGCGATCGCTTGAGCAGGCCGCCAGCGGTCCGGTCTGGTCCGCCACTGCCGGGACTGTCGGCTCTGGCCGCGGGCCGTCGGGACGGCAGGGTGCGGTCGGGCTCTCCGTGCGGCGGCGGTGGCACCGAGCGGGAGGGCAACAGTGGGGGAGTCGTCGACCGAGGCGGCAGCGACGGCGTCGTCGGCGTCCCCGGTGTGACCCGCAGATGGGGCGAGGACACCTGGGGCAGCTCGGTGGTCCGGTCGTCGTGATCGACAGCGGGCATCGGTGCCGTCAGCCCGCCGGCCGGATCGACCGGGGGTGGCAGCGGGTCCAGCTGCAGATCCGACAGCGATCCGGGCTGCGGCGGCGCGTACCGCTCTGGGGTTCCCGGGGTGTCGTACACCGTCGCCACCAGCGGTTCCAGCCCCGGTGGTGGGGCGAGCGGCGGCGGCTCCATCGGCGCGTACGGCTCAGGCTCGCTGGTGAAGACCGGCTCGAAGGGCGAGGCCGGCTCGGGCGGATAGGACGGCTCGTCGGGGTACGCCGGCTCGCCCGGATAGCTGGGCTCGAACGGCGACCCGGGCGCCGGGGGTGCTGGCGGCATCGGCTGGTCGAAGGGAGACCCGGCCCCGGGATAGCCCGGCTCGAACGGGGACATCGGGGCCGGCGGGTAGGCGGGGTCGTCGGGTCCGGCCGGCACGAGCGGTGGCGGTGGCGGCTCCATGTCCTGCGAGAAGGCCGCAGGGGCCAGCGGCATCGGGGCCGGCTCCATCGGAGGGGCCTCGAGCGGTGGCGGGCTGTCCACCAGCGGGGCCAGGACGCCAAGG
Source organism: Acidimicrobiales bacterium (assembly GCA_036505485.1). Classification (GTDB taxonomy): domain Bacteria; phylum Actinomycetota; class Acidimicrobiia; order Acidimicrobiales; family VFJN01; genus DASXTK01. The sequence goes on along the minus strand of DASXTK010000211.1, from coordinate 830 downwards.
TCCGGCCCGTCGTACTGGGCGTACTGGGGGGTGAGCTCCGGCGCGCCGGGGGCGGTGTCGGCCTGACCGCCGCTCGGCTCGGCCGTGAGCAAGGTCGGCGGGAGGTTGATCGTCGCCGTGACGCCCTGGCCGCTGCCGGGCGTCGGGGCACCCGAGGTGTGGAGGGTGACGGTGATGTTGTGGCGGGCGGCGAGGTTTCCGGCGACGTAGTGGCCGAGGTATTTGGATGGGGCGATGGTGAAGGATTCGGCGCCGGCGAGTCGGCGGTTGGCGCGGGCGAGTTCGTCGGGGGGCATGCCCAGGCCGGCGTCGATGATGGCGAGGGTGTAGCCGGTGGGTTGGGTGCGGCCGCGTATTTCGACGGTTTGGTCGGGTGGGGAGAAGATCAACGCGTTTTCGATGAGCTCGGCCAGCAAGTGGGCGAGGTCGGCGGCGGCGGAGCCGAGGATGGTGGCGGGTTCCACGGCGCGGACGGTGACGCGTTGGTAGTCCTCGACTTCGCCCAGGGCGGCGCGGATGGCGTCGGTGATGCGGACGGGGGCGGCCCATTTGCGGGGTGGGTCGATGCCGGCGAGGACGAGGAGTGATTCGGCGTTGCGGCGCATGCGGGTGGCGAGGTGGTCCAGCCGGAACAGGTTGCCGAGGGTGTCGGGGTCGGTTTCGTTGTGTTCGAGCTCGGTGATGAAGTCGAGTTGGCGACCCAACAGGTTCTGGTTACGCCGGCCCAGGTTGACGAACGAATCGGCGATGTTCCGGCGCAACACCGCCTGCTCCACCGCCAAATCCAACGCCGAGTCCTGCACCGTGTTCAGGGCGTCAGCGACATCCGC
>DASXTK010000210.1:0-1753 GCA_036505485.1 Acidimicrobiales bacterium | reverse complement strand
CTTCCATCCGATGATGGGTCTCTACCAGCCCGGCGACGCCATCTTCGACGGCACCTACGCGCTGCGGCCGATCATCCGGCCGTCACGAATCACGCGAGCGGCCAGGCGGGAGCGATGGCCCTCGGCCCGGGGGAACGGAGGGATACCCTTCAGCCCGACCGATGACCGCGCACCGACAACCCCGCAACGCCGGGTAAGAAGCAGGAGCACGACGAGATGAACGGCCTGTGGCCCCAGGTGGCGCTGGTCTTCGTGCTGGTGCTGCTGAACGCGGCCTTCGCCGGGTCGGAGCTGGCGCTGGTCTCGCTGCGTGAGGGTCAGCTCCGCCGGCTCGAGCGACGCTCGGCCACCGGGGCGGTCCTGGCCCGGCTGGCCCGTGAGCCGACCAAGTTCATGGCCACGATCCAGGTCGGCATCACCCTGGCCGGCTTCCTGGCCTCGGCCTCGGCGGCGGTGTCGCTGTCCGAACCGTTGCAGAAGCACCTGGGCTTCCTGGGCGGCGCCAGCCGACTGGCGTCGATCGTGCTGGTCACCCTGGTGCTGTCGTACTTCACGCTGGTGTTCGGGGAGCTCGTCCCCAAACGCATCGCCATGCAGCGGGCGGAACGCTGGGGCCTGGTCGTGGCCCGGCCCCTGTCGGCCATGTCGACGATGACCCGACCGGTGATCTGGCTGCTGTCCCAGTCGACCAACCTCGCGGTCCGGCTGCTGGGCGGCGATCCCAATCGGGGCCGTGAGGACGTGACCGAGGAGGAGTTGCGCGACCTCGTCGCGGGGCACCGCAACTTCACACCCCAGCAACGGCGCATCATCGACGGGGCGTTCGAGATCGCGCAACGCATGCTGCACGAGGTCCTCCGACCCCGACCGGACGTGTTCGTGGTCGACGCCGCGGCACCGTGCGACGAGGCCCGTGCCGCGCTGGCCGCCTCCGGACACTCCCGGGCGCCGGTGGTCACCACCGGTTCGCTGGACGACGTGATCGGGATCGTCCACCTGCGCGATCTGCTGGCCGACACGTCGGGCTGCACGGCGGGCGACGTGGCCACCCCGGCGACGATCTTCCCCGAGACCCTGGGCGCGCTCGACGCCCTGCGGCAGATGCAGCTGGGGCGGATACAGATGGCGGTGGTGGTCAACGAGCACGGCGGCGCCGAAGGCATCGTGACCGTCGAGGACCTGGTCGAGGAGCTGGTCGGCGAGATCTACGACGAGACCGACCGGGACATCCTCACCGTACGCCGCGAGCCGGACGGATCGATGGTGCTCCCCGGACGCTTCCCGGCCCACGACCTACCGGATCTGGGCATCGAGGTCCCGGACGGGCAGTACGCCACGGTGGCGGGATTCCTCCTGTGGCAGCTCCAGCGCATACCCGACGGCCCGGGCGACGTCGTGGACGTGGGTCCCTGGCGCATGACCATCACCGGCGTGGACGACCGGGCCATCACCGAGGTCCGCATCTCCCGCGCCCGAGAGGACCGCACCCCCGCCCCGGACACCGCCGACGACGAGGCCCACTCCCCAACGGCTAGTTAGGGGTCCAGAGGTTCGGGAGTTGGCTGGCGGGGTGGGTGGTGTAGTGCCGCCCGTCGGGTGTGGTGATCTCCAAGGTGGCGTCGGGGTGGAGTTTGAGGTGCCAGCCGGGGGTGTGCCAGATGTGGTGGTGGCGGTCGCATCCGAGGATCAGGTTCCCGAGGTTGGTGGGTCCGCCGTGTTCCCACCACTGCACGTGGTGGCCTTCGCACCATTG
>DASXTK010000209.1:0-4413 GCA_036505485.1 Acidimicrobiales bacterium | reverse complement strand
GCCGCCATCGCCCATCACAAGGACGAGGCCTCGGGTGGTCAGCTGTTCTGGCGGGCGGTGCTGTGCAACGCCCTCGTCTGCCTGGCGCTGTGGATGGCGGCCCGGGCCAAGTCCGACAGCGCCAAGCTGGTGGTGCTGTGGTGGGCGTTGCTGGCCTTCGTCGGGTCCGGGTTCGAGCACTCGATCGCCAACGTCACCACCTTCAGCCTGGCCGCGCTGGACGGCTCCATCGGCTGGACCGCTCTGTTGCGGAACCTGGCCTTCACCGTTCCGGGCAACATCGTCGGCGGCGGGATCATCGTCGGGCTCGGCTACGCCTGGCTGGCCCAGACGCCGACCAACCAGGCCTACTCGTCCGGGCGGGACACCACCACGATCACGGCGACGACCACGACCACCAGCAGGATCACGACGGACACGGTGGCACCGCCATGAGCGGGGGCCGCGGCCAGGACCCAAGTAGAGTCGGGTCGATGCGGCGGTTAGGGCAGGTTGTGCGGGACCCCCGGATCATCACGTTCGCCATCATCGCAGTGGCCATCATGATCGTGTGGGCCACTTTCGCGGCTGCTGATCCGCCATTGCGCCCGACGCTGAACGACAAGGCCGAGCCCACCACAACCACATCAACGACGGTGGCCACGACACCGTCGACTTCGGAGTCGATCTCGATCCCCTAGGCGGCGGCTTTGGGGTGGAACGTGATGGGGAGGGATTGCAAGCCCCGGATCACCATGCGGTCGCTCCAGACCGGATCGCTCGCCAGCTCGATGGCATCCAGCTGATGGACCAGGGCGCCCAGCGCCACCTCAGAGTGGAGGCGGGCCAGATGCGATCCCAGACAGGTGTGGACGCCGGCGCCGAACTGCAGGTGATGGGGTGCATCGGGCCGGTCGATGTGGACCGCCGCGGCGTCCTCCCACCGCTCGGGGTCGTGATTGGCGGCGGCGATGCACAGGTACAGGACATCGCCGGGCTCGATCCGCTGGCCGTCGATCGTGATGGGCTCCACCGCGATGCGCCGCACGAACTGGTTCGGTCCGTCGTAGCGCAACAGCTCGTGGATGGCGTTCGGGAGTAGGTCCGGCCGGGCCTGGAGCAACGCCAGCTGCTCGGGCTGGCGCAGCAGCGCCAGCAGACCGTTGCCGACCACCCCGGTGATGGGCTCGTGGCCGGCGACGTACAGCGTGACCAGCTGGGCCACCAGCTCGTCCCGGGTCAGCCGGTCGCCGTCCTCCTCGGCCTGCACCAGCTCGGTCATCACGTCGTCGGCCGGGGCCCGGCGTTTCACCTCGACCTGCTCGTCCAGGTAGTCGTACATCTCGTCGATGAGGGCGATGCAACGGGCGTGCTCCTCGTCGTCGATCACCGGGTCGAGGCTGCGAACCACGGCCATCGTCCACTCCCGGAACTTGGGCGACGCCTCGTCGGGGATGCCGAACATCTCGCAGAACAACGCCACCGGCAGGGGATAGGCGAAGTCGGCGATGACGTCCATCTTCCCGGTCGGCGCCAGCTCGGCCATGGCCCCCTCGACTCGGGCGACCACCATGTCCCGCAGACGCTCCACCGGCCGGGGACCGAACGGCCGCTGCAGCAGCTTGCGCAGCCGGCTGTGGTCGGGATCGTCCCGCAGCACCACGGTGTGGGTGGAACGCCCGCTCTTGCGCATGCGGTCGCGCTGCAGCTCCACGACACCGCTCGGCGCGGCGTTGCCCAGGTCGACGCTGATCGTCGGGTTCCGCAGCACCGTGCTCACGTCCTCGAACCGGGTGAGCACCCAGCCCTCGAGCAGGGCCGAGCGATGGACCGGTTCCGCGGTCCGCAGCCGGGCGTACTGGTCGTAGGGCCACTCGGCGAATCCCGGCTCGAACGGGTCGAACGCGACGGCGGCGGTGCTCGGCATCAGTCGGCCTCGGCCAGCGTGACCGGCATGGCCTCCACCCCGGTCAGCCACGAGCGTCCGGCCTCGGCCAGCGCGGCCCACTTGCCGTCGGACTCGCCGGTCTGGCCCAGGTCGCTGGGCGTCGGGCCGACCCGGGCCGCCAGGGGGGCCAGGGCCTCGACGTCGAAGCCGTACATGGCCGCGGTGTTTGTTCCCAAGATGGCCCGGGTCTCGGCCACGGGGATGTCGTGGAAGGCCGACTGCAGCCACTCCCGGGTGTGGGGCCAGGTGCCCTCGGGATGGGGGAAGTCGTTGCCCCACATGAGGTTGCCCACGCCGATCTCGTAGCGGCGGGCCAGCTCCCGGCGGCGGGTGTTGGAAGCGCCGATGGCGCAGTTGGTGTCGAACACCTCGCTCGGCCGGCGCGACAGCTGGGCCGTGAGCTGCTTGCCCAGCTTGCGGGACCCGTGCTCCCGGTCGAACACCGTGTCCATCATCCACAGCAGGTCGGCGGCCCAGAAGGCGCCGCACTCAGTGACCACGAAGCGCAGGTCCGGGAACCTCTCGAACACTCCGGACCAGATCAGGAACCACAGCGGCCGCGACGACCACCATCGCACCTCGGTGGTGTAGATGCCGACGTGCGGACCGTAGGCGTTCTTGTCCGCCGCCCCGGAGTGCACGTGGACCGGCATCTTCAGCTCCTGGCAGGCGGCCCAGAACGGGTCGTAGCTGGCGTCGTGGTAGGGCGGATACTTCCCCCACATCGACGGGATGAGCACGCCTCCCCACAGCCCCGACTCCCGGGCCCGGGTCACCTCGGTGACCGCGGCGTCGACGTCGAAGATGGGCACCACGGCCACGCCGGCCCGGCGTCCCGCCAGACCAGTGCTGCTGTCGTCGGCGGTGCACAGCTCGGCGAGCCAGCGGTTGTGGGCCCGGGCTCCGGCCATCAGCAGCGCCGGGTCGGCTGCGGCATCGGCCGACAGCCCCGCACCGAAGGGCGCGCTGGCTCCGGCCGTCACGGCATCGGCATCGGGGAAGATGACCTCACCGACCACGCCATCGGCGTCGAGCTCCTTGTCCCGCCGGGTGGAATCCCAGCCGCCCCGCAGACCCTCGGCGTTCTCCTCCTCCCACTCGGCCGCGAACTCCTCGTTGAGGATTCCCCGCTGGGCCAGCTCCAGCATCCGGGTGCGCTCGGTGAGATGGGTGTCGAAGGCGTCGCGGTACTCGGGGTCGAGCCAGTCCCGGTACTCGGCGTTGGGCAGCCCGGCGTGGCAATCCGACGAGATGATCATGTACGGATCGTTGGCGTTCTCGTCCATCGTGAAGTCCCCTCAGCCCGTGACGTCTGTGATGTAAGTCGGATTGGTGCGGGCCAACATCGAGTCGGCCCGGGCCTGGATCTGGTCGTCGGACCGGCCCTCCTTGGACAGGATCCAGAACCGGTCGGTGCGGATGGCGTCGACGACGGCGTCGGCCACCTCCTCGACCGGGGTGTAGGTCGGGGTCACGCCGGCGTCGGCGAGGCGCTGCTCGAAGGCCTCGATGCTGCCCTTGCGCCCGGTGGCGCTGGCCAGGTGGTCCGGCCGGTTCCGCCACGAGCTGAACAGCCCGGTGCGCAGCATGTGTGGACCCGGAAACAGCACTGACGCTCCGACCCGGCCGCCGGTGTCGGCCTGCAGCTGGGCGTAGAGGCACTCGGTCAGCGTCACCACCGAGGCTTTGGTCAGGGCATAGATCGGGGTTCCCGCCAGCGGGGAGATCCCGCCGTTGCCTGACGAGGTGTTGACGACGTGGCCGGGTTCCCTGCTCTGGACCATGGCCGGGACGAAGGCCTTGATCCCGTGGATGACGCCCCAGACGTTGACGCCGAGGGCCCACCGCCAGTCGTTCAGCTCGTGTTCCCAGAGTCGTCCGCTGGCCCCAGCGCCGACCCCGGCGTTGTTGCACAGGACATGGACCGCGCCGTGGCGGTCGAGCACGGCGTCGCGCAGGCGCTCGACCGACGTGTAGGTGGAGACGTCCGTGACGACGCCGTGGACGTCGAGTCCTTGGGCTTTGAGCTCGTCCACCGTGGCGTCGAGGACCGGTTCCTCCACGTCGGCGAGCACCACCCGCATCCCCTCGGCCCCGAACCGCTCGCCCATGGCCCGCCCGATGCCCCCGGCGCCACCGGTCACCACCGCCACCCGACCTTCGAGCTGGTCCATCAGGTCGTCCTTCGTCGGGCGGTGGCGGCCCTCGAACGACGGAGTCGACCAGCGAACGGGATCCATGGCGTCAGTCGTCTCCGAGCGGCGACAGGTTGTCGTAGCGCTGGTGGGCGTAGGGGAGCAGCCAGTCGGCCGGGACCTGGGTCACGATCTCGCCCCGCTGCACCGCCCGGCGCTCCGACAGGGTGATGCTCACCAGCTGTCGTACCGGCAGATCCACCACGGGGTCGAACCGGGACTCCGTGAGAGTCACCGTTCCGTCAACCGGGGCCAGCGATCGGTAGGTCTCGTGGCGGTGGCAATAGACCA
>DASXTK010000208.1:0-15047 GCA_036505485.1 Acidimicrobiales bacterium | reverse complement strand
CACCCATCCGCTCGACGACCTCGCTGTGTATGCGATGGATGCCCTCGATCCCGACGAGCGCGCCCGCATCGACGTCCACCTGGCCGACTGTGCCCATTGCCGCGCCGAGTTGGATCGCCACTTCGAGACGCTGGCCCAGCTCACGCTGGCGGAGGAACCCCCCGCCCATCTGTGGGACCGGATCGCCAGCGGCATCGCCACCACCCCGGCCCCGAGCGACGGCGGCAACGTCGTCCCGATGGACATCGCCCGCCCCACCGCACCCCGGCACTCCGCGCCTCGGTCCCGACGGGCCTGGTCGGACCGGAACCGCTGGCTGACCACGGTCGCAGCCGCCGCCGCAGCGGTCGTGGTGGTCGGCGCCACGGTCTGGTCGATCCGGGGCGACAGCGGTCCCGGTGACGTGAGCGACCTGGCCCAGGTCGCGGTCGACGATCCCGACTCCACGGTCGTGGAGCTCACGGGCGATGACGGGTCGGCCCAGGCCCGGGTGGTGATGACCGAGGATGGAACGGGTTACGTCCTGCTCGACCACCTCCCCGCCCTGCCGGACGGCCGCAGCTACCAGCTGTGGAAGACCGAGGGTGCCGACCCCCCGATCTCGCTGGGTGTCATCGGTGACGGCTCGGTCGACGCCGCCGCCTTCGGGCTGCCGGCCCACACCTCCAGCTTCGCCATCAGCGATGAGCCCGATGTGGGCGTGACCGCCCCCACCGGGCCCATCGTCGCTTCGTCCTAGACCGTCGTCGGAGCCGGCTCCTCGGCCGCGGTGTCGGCCTCGGGTTCCGGTCCTTCGACGTCGATGCGGGGCAGGATGCGGTCGAGCCAGCCCGGGATCCACCAGTTGCGGTCACCGAGGAGCTCCATCGTGGCCGGGACCAGCAGCAGCCGGACAACGGTGGCGTCGACCAGCACGGCGATGGCCAGTCCGGTCCCGAACATCTGCAGCGACCGTTCGTCGTTCAGCATGAACGCCCCGAAGACGCAGACCATGATGGCTGCGGCGGCAGTGATCAGCCGGGCGGTGCGAGCCAGACCGTCGGCCACCGCGGTGGCGTTGTCGCCGGTGCGGTTGTACTCCTCCTTGATCCGGCTGAGCAGGAACACCTCGTAGTCCATGGACAGTCCGAAGATGATGGCGAACAGCATCATCGGAGCCCAGGCCTCGATCGGTCCCTCCTTGCCGAGGCCCAGGGCACTGGCGCCCCAGCCCCACTGGAAGATGGCCACGATCACGCCGTAGGACGCCCCGATCGACAGCATGTTCATGATCACCGCCTTGAGCGGCACGAGCACGCTGCGGAACACCGCCATGAGCAGCAGGAACGACAGCAGCAACACCGCGGCGATGAACACCGGCAGCCGGGCCGCCTGGAACTCGGCGAAGTCGACCACACCGGCCGGGGCTCCACCGATGAGGACATCGGCGTCGGTGCCCTCGACCACCGTGGGAACGACCTTGTCCCGGAGCCGGTGGACCAGGTGGTTGGTCTCCTTGTCCTGCGGTGACGTCGTGGGGAAGACCTGGACGAAGCCGACGTCACCCTGGTCGTTGATCACCGGTGGGATGGCGAAGGCCACACCCTCGTCGTCGTCGAGGGCCTGGCTGAGCCGATCGGCCACCTGTTGGTCCTGGCCGTCGTCGCCTGGCAGGTCGAGGGCCAGGAACAGCGGTCCGTTGGCGCCCGGCCCGAACCCCTGGGACAGCAGGTCGTAGGCCCGGCGGGTGGTGTCGGTCTCGGGCCGGTTGCCGGTGTCGCCGAAGCCCAGGCGCATCGCGAAGACCGGGGCTGCCAGCACCACCAGCACGACCAGGCCGATGATGGCGGCGGGCCAGGGCCGACGTTGGATGGTGCGGCTCCACCGGTACCACATCGACGCTTCACCGCTGCGGGCCACATGGCTCTTGCGGTGGATGCTCAACCGGTCGATGTTGTGACCGACGAACCCCAGCATGGCCGGGAGCAGCGTCACCGAGGCCAGCATGACGATGAGCACCGCAGCCGAGATGGCCACGGCGAGGGCCTGGGTCACCGCTGTGGGGAAGACGAGCAGGCCCATCATGGCGATGACCACGGTGCTCCCGGCGAACAGCACCGCCCGCCCGGCGGTGGACAGGGAGCGCACGACGGCCGCTTCCGGATCCCGCCCGGCGCCGAGCTCCTCCCGGTAGCGGGTGACGATGAACAGGGCGTAGTCGATGCCGACACCGATGGCGATCATCGCCACCGTGGCCGGGGTGAAGTCGGGGATGTCGAACAGGTGGGCCGCCAACTGCACGACGGCCGCGCCGCAGACGATGCCGAACAGGGCGGTGAGCAATGGCAGGCCCATGGCCAGCAGCGAGCCGAAGGCGATGAGCAGGATGACCATGGCCGCCAGGAACCCGACGCCCTCGGAGCCGAAGCTGACCTGCTCGATGAACAGGCCACCACCCAGCTCGACCTGGACCCCGTCCGGGAACTCGGCGGCGTCGCGGACCTTGGTGACCTCCTTGGCCAGCGAGGTGGCCTCGTCCAGATCGGTGGTGTGGAACTGGACCTCGGCGAAGGCGATGTTGCCCTTGGGCGCGATCTGGCCCTGACCCTCGGGGTCGTAGGGGCTGACGATGTCGACCTCGGGTACCTCGGACTTGACGTCGGCGAACAGCTTCTCGGCCGCCCGTTGCACCTCCGGCGCTGTGACGCCGTCCTCGATGCTGTCGTCGGTGGCGATGACGATCTGGCCGGTCTCCCCGGCCTGGCCCCCGAAGCCTCCGGCCTTGAGCAGGTCGCTGGCGTCCTGTGACTCGGCGTTGGGCAGGGTGAAGTTGTTGTGGAGCTCGCCGCCGGCCACGCCGGCGACGACCGAGATGCCGACCACGAACGCGATCCACCCGAGGAGGACGGACCAGCGCCGTTGGTAACACGTGCGGGCTAAACGTTCAACCATGCTTGTGAACCTAGGAAAGGGATGGACGGGCGTCTACCCCCTGGTGGAGTCCGACCCCTACGCCTGGCGCGGTACGAGGCCGGTCTCGTAGGCGATGATCACGAGCTGCGCCCGGTCCCGCGCCCCGAGCTTGGTGAGGATCCGGCTCACGTGGGTCTTGGCCGTCAGCGGGCTCATGATCAGGTGCTGGGCCAGCTCGTCGTTGGACAGACCCTCGGCCACCAGCGTCAGCACCTCGCGCTCGCGTTCCGTCAGCAGCTCCAGGCGTTCCGGAGCCTTGGGGGCGGATATGGCGTGGGCGAACGCGTCCACGACCCGCCGGGTGACCGACGGCGCCAGCAGGGCGTGGCCGGCGGCGACGATCCGCACCGCGTTGCGCAGATCGTCGGGCTCGACGTCCTTGGTGAGGAACCCGCTGGCCCCGGCCCGCAGGGCGTCGAAGACGTACTCGTCCAGCTCGTACGTGGTGAGCACGACGATGCGGGTGCCGCACAGCTCGGGATCGGCGAGGATCTCCCGGGTTGCCTGCAGGCCATCGAGCCGCGGCATGCGGATGTCCATCAGCATCACGTCGGGCCGACCGCGACGGACCAGGTCGATGGCGTCGAGGCCATCGGCGGCCTCACCCACCACCGACATCCCCTCGGTGCTGGCCAGCAACGCCACGAACCCGGCGCGGACCAGGGCCTGGTCGTCGGCGATGGCGACGCGGATGGTCATTGCTTGGTGCTCCCGATGGGAAGACGGGCGACGACCTCCCAGCCGCCGGCCGGGCGGCGCCCGAACCGCAGTGTCCCACCCAGGGACTCCACCCGTTCCCGCATGCCGCGCAGACCGAAGCCCACCGGCGACGCGCTGGCGAACCGGCGGCCCACAGGCGGGCGACCGTTGTCGATGACCTCGATCAGCATCTCGCCGGGTTGGCGTCGCTCGACGCGCACCGTGGCTTGGGAGGCTTCGGCGTGGCGCAGGACGTTGGTGAGGCTCTCCTGGACGATGCGGTAGGTCGTGAGCTGGATCAGGCCGTCGACGCCCTCCAGTCCGTTCAGCCCGTCGAGTCCGTTCAGCCCCTCGGTGCACAGTCCGACGTCGAGTCCCTCGGCCCGCGCCCCGTCGACCAGCTCACCCAGTCCGCCCAGCTGCGGCGCCGGGGCGATCTCGGCCCGGCCGCTGCCCCGCAGGACCGCCACCGTGGCCCGCATCTCGGCCATGGCTTCCTTGCCGGCGCTGCGGATCGTGGCCAGCGCGGCCCTGGCCGTGGCCGGGTCGCGCTCCTGGGCGTCGGCCGCCAACCCGGCCTGCACGGTCATGACCGCCACCGCGTGGGCCAGGACGTCGTGGACATCCCGGGCTATGCGCAGGCGTTCCTCCGCCACCCGGCGCTCGGCCTCGGCCTCTCGGTCGGCTTCGGCCCGGGCCGCCTTCTCCGCCAGCTCGTCCATGAGGATGCGGCGGTTGCGGACGATCTCGCCGAACAGGATGGCGGCGATGGGATACCCCACGGCGTCCGCGGCCTCGGCCGCCGGTTTGTGGGCGAAGAAGAGGATGCCGATCACCGGGATGGCCACCGTGGCCAGGCCGACTCCGATCTGGCGACGCCGATCGCCGGTGGTGCCGAGGTTGTAGTACGCCACCATGATCGGGGCGTTGATGATGCTGTTGGTGTAGCCGCTGAAGTACCAGGCGATGCTGACGAGCACCACGGCGAGGACCACCGTGCCGGGGAAGCGCCGGCGGAACAGCAGCAGCCCGAAGGCGGTGGCCAGCAACGCGACGGCCCAGCCGTCGAAGGCCCGGGGGTCCCCGGCGACCGGTTGGTCTTCGGTAGATACCGCGAACAGCACCAGCACGATGACGGCCAGCCCCACCACCACGCGGTCGGCCAGTGGCAGCCGGCCCAGCCACACGCGGGCACGAACCATCTGCCCACGGTATGGCCCCCGATCCAACTGCGGGATCTGACCAACGATGTCTCTCCGCTACTCCCCCAGATGTACCCCTAGGGCCGGCTGCAACGATGAACCGAGGCGTCCAAGCCAGCCCCGGGGGGCTGGCTTCGTCCCAGTGTGTTGCCGTCCGTGTCCGGGCCGTCAAGGGCGCAGCCCGACGGCCTCGGTCGCTTCGCTCCGTGGCCGTCGACCTGACCCTTGACCGCCCTCGGTGGTCTCGCGGCGGTGTCCCGAGGCAATGGTGCCCAGCTTGGTGAGCTTGAGGCGATGGTGGCCGTATACGGCCACCATCGCCTCAGCCTCTCGATCGTGGGCACCATTACCTCGGGCGTGCGCTCGACCACGGCAAGGACGCAACGACGGATCCGCCCTGGGGTGACCAGGGTGGGGAACGCCCAGGGTGGTTACTAGACAGGTGACTAGTAATTCCTTAGGATGGGAAATGTGCTGGGGAGCACTACCCGGGGGTGGACCATCGAGGCCGACGAGGCAGTTGAGCCCATCGAGTCTGGTTTTCTCGCCGGGTTGAGCCTCGACGAGAAGGCCGATCTGACCGGTGGTGCGGACATCTGGCACACGGTCGCGGTGAAGCGGCGCGGGATCCCGTCGCTGCTGCTGTCCGACGGACCGGCCGGGGTCCGGGGTCCCCGCTTCAGCGGCGACACCTCGGTGTGCGTCCCCTGCGGAACCGCGCTGGCGGCCACCTGGGACCGGGAGCTGGTGCGGCGGATCGGTGGGTTGCTGGGCGACGAGGCCCGGGCCCGCGGGGTCCACGTTCTGTTGGCCCCGACGGTGAACCTGCACCGTCACCCCTTGGGCGGCCGCAACTTCGAGTGCTTCTCCGAGGACCCCCATCTGACCGCCGAGCTGGCCGTGGCCTACATCGAGGGGGTGCAGTCCCGGGGCGTGGGCTGTGCGGTCAAGCACTTCGTGGCCAACGACCAGGAGCACGACCGCATGGAGGTCAGCGTCGAGGTCGACGAGCGGACCTTGCGCGAGGTCTACCTGGCGCCGTTCGAGGCCGCGGTGCGCCGAGCTGATGTCTGGGCAGTGATGGCCGCCTACAACCGGTTGCACGGCGTGCACTGCAGCGAACATGCCGGTCTGCTCGAGGGGATCCTGCGAGGTGACTGGGGCTTCGAGGGCGTGGTGGTGTCCGATTGGTACGGCACCCACAGCACCGCGGCCGCGGCCGCCGGTCTCGATCTGGAGATGCCTGGCCCGCCGGAGTTCCTGGGTCATCTGCTGGCCGCCGCGGTGCGCCAGGGCGATCTGCCCGAGTCGGTGCTGGATCGTGCTGCGGGCCGTCTGCTGGGCCTGATCGACCGGGCGGTGCTGGCTCCGACGTCACTGTCCACCGAGCCCGAGCCCGAGGCCGACGCCGATCCCGCCGAGCTCACGAAGGAGGCGGCGGCCGAGGCCATCGTGCTGCTCAGCAACGACGGCGTGTTGCCGTTGGCTCCCTCCGAGGATCCCACCCGCCCCTTGCGGATCGCGGTTATCGGACCCAAGGCCGACCGGCCCGACATCCAGGGCGGCGGTAGCGCTCATGTCCAGCCGCCGTACGTGGTCACGCCGCTCGAGGCGTTGACCGCCCGGGCCGAGAGCACTGGCGGCACGGTCACGATCCGGCACGAGCCCGGAGTTCCCCTCCTGCCGGCCGAGCCGCTCGAACGCCGCGTACTGCGGGTCCCCGGTGAGGACCAGGCCGGGCTGCGGGTGGAGCACTTCGCCGGCCACGACCTCCGGGGACCGGCGCTGCACACCGAGGTGCTGCCGGAGACCCAACTGTTCTGGCTCGGCCCGCCGGTTCCCGGCGTCTCGCCGGACGAGTACTCGGTGCGGGCCGTGGCCGATTTCGTTCCCGAGAGTTCCGGCATCTGGTCGTTGAACCTGTCCAGCGCCGGCCGGTCGCGGGTGCGCGTCGACGGCCACATGGTGCTCGACAACATGAAGCCGGTCCGGGGCGACACCTTCTTCGGGCGGGGCAGCGTCCCCATCGACGGGACCATCGAGCTCCAGGCTGGGACCAGCTATCGCCTGGTGATCGAACTGTACGGCCAGGCTCGCAGCGCCACCTGGGTGAGCGGCGTGGTCCTGACCGCCCGGCCGCCCGAGGAGCCCGACGCCCAGGCTCGGGCCGTCGCCGCTGCGGCCGACGCCGACGTCGCCCTCGTGTTGATCGGCGCCGACCGGGCCGACAGCGAGGGCGGAGACCGTACTGACCTCGATCTGCCGGCCGACCAGGAGGCCCTGGTGCGAGCGGTGGCCGCGGTCAACGAGCGCACCGTGGTGGTGGTCAACTGCGGCTCACCGGTGACCTTGGACTGGGCCGACGACGTCGCCGCGGTCGCCTACGCCTGGTACCTGGGCCAGGAGGGTGGACACGCGCTGGCCAGCGTCCTGTTCGGCGACCGCGACGCTGCAGGACGGCTGCCCACGACCCTGCCCCAGCGGCTGGAGGACACCCCGGCCTTCCCGTACTACCCCGGCGAATACGGACGCGCCCCGTACACCGAGGGCGTGCTCGTCGGCTACCGGCACTACGACGCCTACTCCCTCGAGCCGCGGTTCTGTTTCGGCCACGGGCTGTCGTACACCGAGTTCCGCTACGGCGATCTGTCCGTCGAGCCCGGTGAGCTGCCCGAGGATCCCGTGGTGGTCACGGTGGAGGTCACCAACGTCGGTGAGCGGTCAGGGCGGGAAGTCGTGCAGCTCTACGTGCGGGACCAGGTGGCCTCGGTCAGCCGACCGGAGCGTGAGCTGAAGGACTTCGCCAAGATCGGCTTGGCCCCAGGGGAGACCACCCCTGTGCGCTTCGAGCTGGGCCGGCCGGCCTTCGCCTTCTGGGACACCCATCGCCACGACTGGCTGGTGGAACCGGGCGAGTTCGAGATCGCGGTCGGTTCCTCGTCGCGAGCCATCCAGGCGTCCGCGGCGCTGACGCTCTAGCCCGAGCGGGCCCGCTCGACCTGGGCCCGGACGGGGCAGGTGTCGACGTGGTCGTCGACCAGCCCCATGGCTTGCATGAAGGCATAGGCCGTGGTCGGACCCACGAAGCGCCAGCCTCGGCGCTTGAGGTCCTTGGACAGCGCCACGGCCTCCGGTGAGGTCGTGACTTGGCTCAGCCAGTCCCAGGTCACCGTCGTGGGCCGACTCGACGCCGAGGGCTCGAAGCTCCACACGTAGTCAGCGAGCGACCCGCGCTCCTCGATCAACACGAGGGCCTGCCGGGCGTTGTTGATCGTGGCCTCGATCTTCCCCCGATGACGGATGATGCCGGCATCGCCCAGCAGACGCTGCACATCGTCTTCGCCGTAGGTGGCCACGGTGGCGATGTCGAAGTCCTTGAAGGCGTGGCGGAACGCCGGCCGCTTGGCCAGGATGGTCCGCCAGCTCAGACCGGACTGGAACCCCTCCAGGCAGATCTTCTCGAACAGCCGTCGATCTTGACGCACCGGAAAGCCCCACTCGGTGTCGTGGTACGCGGCCATCTCGGCCGACTCATCGGCCCAGGAACAACGGCGGCGTTGCTGGTCATCAAGGGGCTGGTTCATCGCGTTGGCGGTCACCGTAGACGACCTGGCATGGTGACCCCGATGGGGCGGACGGGCCACCACCACGGGAGTCGCGTCCTGCCGGCAGCGATCGTCCTGTGCATTGTCATCGGGGCGGCCGCGTGCAGCGACGACGACCCACCGGACAACGCGGTCCACACCGAGGACCCCGTCGATCGACCGACCCACGGCGACCTGCCCCGACTGCACGCGGTGCGGGGCGAGCGCCCGGGGGTCTTCGACGAGGATGGCCGGCAGGTGATCCTGCGGGCCATGAACCTCAACTCGCTGACCCACTACGCCCAGAACAACGAGGACTATGCGCCCACCCGCCCGTTGACCGGCGCTGATTGGGACGGGATCGCGGCCGAGGGGTTCAACACCGTGCGGCTGCTCGTGTCGTGGTCTCGGCTGGAGCCGGAACAGGGCCAGATCGACGACGATTACGTCGAGCGGATCCGCCAGGCCGTGCGCGACGCCGCCAATCGCAACCTCTACACGGTCATCGACATGCACCAGGACGCCTGGGGTCCGTTCGTCGCCACCCCCGCCGGAACCGTGTGTCCCGCCGGCGGCGAGCCCTCCAACGGTTGGGACGGTGCCCCCGAATGGGCCACGCCCAGTCCGTCCGAGGTCGACTCGTGCCGGGGCGCCAACGGCGAGGCCAAGCCGGGCAGCGACCTCGTGGTCGAGGCCTGGGACCGGTTCTACCGTGACACCGACGGCGTGCAGTCCGAGCTGGTGGATGTGTGGGACCAGCTGGCCGAGGCTCTGGCCGACGAACCGTCGGTCGCGGGCTACGACCTGCTCAACGAGCCCGGCCACGGGCGGGCTGAGACCACGCCGACGGGGCTGTTGGCCGAGTTCGAGCCGCTCGGCGACTTCTACGCCCGAGCCATCGACGGCATCCGCCACGGCGAGAACGCCGCGGGGATCGATCCCCGGCCGATCTTCTTCGAGCCCACGGTCGTGGGGAATCCGCCGCCGGCCGGCTTCTCTGACGACCCCGGGCTGGTCTACGCCCCTCACATCTACGGCGGCTCCATCGCCGACTTCATCAGCGTCGATGCCCACTGGAGCCTGGTGACCAGCCAGGCCCAGGGGTACGAGACCAGCCTGTGGTCCGGCGAGTTCGGCTGGTGGGGCGACCCGGACGAGCATCCGGAGTGGCTGGCGCGGGTGAAGCGGTTCGCGGTGCGGGAGGACGGCGGTCCCGACGAGAGCCCGGGAGCAACCCCGGCGGCGTACGTGCCGGTGGGCAGCGCCTGGTGGCAGTGGATCACCGGGTGCGGCGATCCTCATGCCATCACCAGCGCCGGGAAGGAACCGTCGGGCGAGTACGCCCAGTACCGGATGCTGACCTGCCCCGATGGTGAGGACCGTGGGGTCATCACCGGCTGGCGGCCCACCCTGACCCGGCCCTACCCGCGGTTCGCACCCGGATGGATCACCGGCTTGAGCGCCGACGGCGACGCCCGGACCATGGATCTGCAGGCCACCGATGTCGCGAGCACCCCAGCCCAAGTCGAGCTGTGGGTTCCGGGCGAGGACGAGCCCACCGTCGGCGGCACCGGGATCGCCGCTGTCGGCACCACCCGCATCGGTCTGGGCTGGGTCGTGACCGCGAAGGTGTGCGACGAGGAGTACCACGTCAGCGTGGGTCCGGCCGACGGCGGGACCGAGGTCGTGGTACCCGGGTCGTGCGACGGGGAATGATTCCCTTCAATGCTGAACCTGTCGGTCTTCCTCGACGACTCTGCCCGTGAGGTCCCCGATCGCCCGGCGCTGATCCGGGGCGACACCGTCCTCACCTACGGCGCGGTCAACCTGGTTGCCAACCAGGTGGCGGGAGCCCTGGCCAAGGCCGGGGTCGAGCCGGGCCAGCGGGTGGCGCTGAGCTGCCCCAACGTCGAGTACTTCCCGATCGCCTACTACGGCATCCTCAAGGCCGGCGCCGTGGTCGTGCCCCTCAACGTGCTGCTCAAGCCCCGCGAGATCGCCTACCACCTGCAGGACTCCGGGGCCGTGGCCTACCTCTGCTTCGGCGGAACGCCGGAACTCCCCCTCGGCGCCATGGGCTACGAGGGGTTCACGCAGGCGGAGACGTGCAAGATCTTCGTGCTGTTGCCGGCAGATCTCGCCGCGCCGTCGCCGATCGAAGGGGTTCCGACGGCCCTGGAGTTCCTCGCCGGCCAACCGGCGGAGTTCGACACCGTGGCCACCAGCGCCGAGGACACCGCGGTGATCCTCTACACCTCCGGGACCACGGGCCAGCCCAAGGGTGCCGAGCTGACCCACGTGAACATGGTGCTCAACGCCAGGCTGAGCGACATCATCTTTCCCACCACCGGGGTGGACACCCACCTGATCACGCTGCCGCTGTTCCACTCCTTCGGGCAGACCGTGCAGCTCAACGCCGGTTTCTACAACGGCAGCACCCTGGTGCTGCTGCCCCGGTTCACCCCCGACGAGGCGTTGCGGCTCATGGCCCAGCACGACGTCACCGTGTTCTGCGGGGTCCCGACCATGTACTGGGCCATGCTCGGTGCGGACACCTCCGGCCTCGACCTGGACAAGATCGCGGCCCGGCTGCGCGTCGCCATCTCCGGGGGCTCGGCCATGCCGCTCGAGATCCTGCGCAAATTCGAGGAGCGCTTCGGGGTCCGGATCATCGAGGGCTACGGCTTGTCCGAGACCAGCCCGGTGGCCACCTTCAACCGGCTGGACCGTCCGACCAAGCCCGGGTCGGTGGGGCTGCCGGTGTGGGGCGTGTCGGTGCGGGTGGCCGACGACAAGGACAACGACGTACCGGAGGGGGAGCAAGGTGAGATCCTGGTGCGAGGTCACAACGTGATGAAGGGTTATCTGGGACGTCCGGAGGCCACGGCTGAGGCCCTTCGGGGCGGCTGGTTCCACACCGGAGACGTGGGCCAGTTCGACGAGGACGGTTACCTGTTCATCACCGACCGGGTGAAGGACATGATCGTGCGGGGCGGGTTCAACGTGTACCCCCGCGAGGTCGAAGAGGTCCTGATGACCCATCCGGCCGTGAGCCTGGTGGCCGTGCTCGGCGTTCCCCACGAGCGGTATGGCGAGGAGGTCAAGGCCTTCGTGGTGCGGAACCTCGGCAGCTCGATCGAGGCCGCCGAGCTGGTGGCGTGGGCCAAGACCCAGATGGCCGACTACAAGTACCCCCGCCTGATCGAGTTCCTCGACGAGCTGCCCATGACCGCCACGGGCAAGGTCCTCAAGCGCGAGCTTCGGGACTAGTCCTCATCGGCGGTCACGGTTTCGGGCCAGAGGCGTTCGGCGGTCTCGCGGCGAACCTTCCCGCCCCAGTGCATCGACTGCCAGGCGCCCCGGTAGCCGGGCAGCAGCCCCACCGCAAGCAGCACATGCCCTATGGCCAGCGGGGTCAACGCGTAGGTGGCGTAACGATGGGTCCGCAGGACCCAGACGAATGTCGAACCACCCTTGAGTTCGGTCAAGGCGATGCCCGTGGCCACCAGCGTCCCCAGCAAGATCACGAAGGCCAGGTTGGCCAGCCGTTGACCAGGGTCGTAGCGGCCACGATGGGGCGCGAACCGGCCGGTCAGGGCCCCGACGGGCCAGCGCAGGAACCACCGTCCATCACCCCGGTTGACCTGGAAGGTGTGTCGGACGAAGCCGATCGCTCCCCGGATCCCGACGGTCACACCCAGCGCCCCCAGCCCGGTCAGGACCCATCCCACTCGACGATGCAGTTGCACGTCAGGGAGGTCCAGGACACGGGCGAGGGCGCTGGGCTTACCCTCCTGGCCCCGATCCAGCCACCAACCGGTGCCGAGGAGCACGATGGTGGTGGCGTAGATCCCGGTGTGGAACCAGCGGGTGATCCGGGTGTGCCGTTGCAGCATGAGACGGGATCACATCGCTGACTTCAGTAGCCCCCCGTCGTCGTTGTGTCGCCGCCGTCGTCCCCGCCGCCGCCGCTGCCGCCGACGGAGACGTGCACCTCGGCCTCGGCGTCGGTCAGGCTGTGGTCGGCGTTGGCGATGACCGCCTTGATTGTGTGGTCGCCGTCGCCGAGATCCCGGTCGACGGTGAAGGTGTCGCCGTAGACGATGTCGTAATCACCGTCATCGGTGTCGCCGTCGTAGTAGAGGTGGATGTGGTGCTTGCCGCTGTCGGTCGGGCCCAGATCCACGCTGCTGTCCACCTTGACCTCGAAGCTGCTGTCGACCTGGGCCTGGTCCGTCGGGGCGGTGATCTTGAGCGTCATGTCCCCGTTGTCTCCGCTGCTGCTGCCTCCGCCGCTGCCGCCCGATCCGTAGACGTCGTCGTCGCCACAGCCCGCGGCGACCAGGGCGATCGGGACCAGCACGGTGAGTGCGACCCTACGAACGGTGCGCACTCTGAGGAACTTAAGAGTCTTAGGAAACACGGTCATACTGCGTCTACCGTCGCGGTCACACTGCTGGATTCATAGATCCGGCTCGACGGGCGGGCAGTAGGTAGAGGTATGTGGGATGCGTCGGACGAGGCTCTCTTCGCCGGGTTCGCCATGGGCGATCCCCAGGCGGGGACAGTCTTCGTTCGGCGTTTCCAAGCTCGGGTCTTCGGTTTGGCCCTGGTGATCACCCGGGATCCGGTCGAAGCCGACGAAGTGGCCCAGGACGCGTTCGTGCGGGCCTGGCGCTATGCGGCCAGCTTCGACGCCCGTCGTGGAAGTGTTGCTGGGTGGTTGCTCGGGATAACACGCAACGTGGCCCTGGACAATGTGCGTCTGGACAGCAACCGCAAGGCGCGCCTGGATCTGAGCGACGCCGGCGAGCTGGCCTTGAACCTGGCCATCGACGTGAGGTCCAGTGACGAGGTGGCCGAGTCAGCCGAGCGCCACGATGCCCTTGCCCGGGTGGCGTACTCGTTGCGGGCGCTGCCCGACGAGCAGCGGGAGGCTCTGGTGGCGGTGACGCTGCAGGGGCTCACCACCCGTGAGTACGCCGAGTCCGCCGGTGTGCCGTTGGGGACGGCCAAGACCCGTATCCGGTTGGGGTTGCGCAAGCTGCGCCAGCGCCTGGAGATTCACGCCGAATGAACGCCGACGGATGCACCTGGGTCGATGAGGTAGCGGCCGAGCTCGCGCTCGGGCTGCTCAGTGGCGCCGAGAGGGCCGAGGCCCTGGCGCACATG
This sequence comes from Acidimicrobiales bacterium, assembly GCA_036505485.1. GTDB lineage: Bacteria > Actinomycetota > Acidimicrobiia > Acidimicrobiales > VFJN01 > DASXTK01. The sequence goes on along the minus strand of DASXTK010000208.1, from coordinate 1,438 downwards.
GAACGTTGCGGCCGTTGCCAGGACGAGGTGTCCTCCTTGACCGGCGTGGCCGAGCAGTTGTTGTTGTTGGCACCCGAGATACCACCACCCGCGGGGTTCGAGTCGCGGGTGTTGGCTCGGATCGACCCTGTCCCCGAAGCCCTACGCCCTTCCGGTTCTTCGGGGACAGGACGATCCGGGGTCACCCGGACCCGCAACGGGCGGCGGCGCCCGCCATGGCGGTCCGTGCTCGGCGCGGTGGCCGCGGTCCTGGTAGTGCTGGTCGGCGCGGCGGGCGTGTGGGTGGCGTTCGCCGATGACGACAACCACAGCCAGGTCGCGGTCACCGTGGCCGATCTGCGCTCGAACCACAATGGGGACGTCGTCGGCCAGGCCACCGTGCGCCACTCCTCCCCGCCGGTGGTCGAGCTGGAGATGAAGGAGTGGATCGATGCCCTGAAGGCGCAGGGCGAGTGGCCGGTGGGCGACTGGTTGATCGAGGTCCAGGACGGAGCCGGTGGGAGCGCCCACTACCCCGTGCGCCTGGCTGAGAGCCCGGCCAAGGTGACACTGGTGGAGCCCCAGCCCGGATCCGACCGCCTCGACATGACCAACCTCACCACAGTGGCCGTCCGGGACGGGACCGGTCACACCTGGTGCACCGCGAAGCTCAACGCCTAGGACTTCCTAGGAAGCGGCCACCGTCGTTGCGTCGTCGTCGGGGATGGGCTCGGGCGGACGGGCTGCCCCTGGGTTCACGTGATCACGGATCTTGCGCAGGATGGCGGCCAGCTGGCCCTGTTCCTCGGGGCTGAGCAGACTCAGGAAGCCGTCGTCGAGATGGCGTAGGTGTGGTCCCAGCGCCGAGGTCACCCGGTCCAGCCCCTTGTCGGTGAGGGCGGCGAAGAAGCCCCGTCGGTCCGAGGGGCAGGACACCCGTTCCACCAGCCGGGCGTCGGTCAGCCGGTCGATGGCCCGGGTCAGACCACTGGGAGTGAGGCTGGTCTGGTCGGCCAGGTCGCTCATGCGCAGCCGGCGGTCGGGGGAGCGGGCCAGACGCAGCAGCAGCACGAACCACTGCAGCGGCATGTTGCACTCGGCGAGCATGCGCCGGTCGAGCTGGCCGCGCAGCCCGGTGTAGCTTTCGGCGAACAGCCCGGCGAGGGTGAGACGTTCGTCGTCCAGCAGCTGGTCGGCCATCTCGGTGGGTTGGGGACCCCGGCTCATGGCCGACATGTTACGGCCAGAAGGTCGTTGCGTGCGCAATTATCTAAGGATAGGTTCGAACCATGTCCGAAACTCCAACACCCACCTTCGCCACCCGGACCGTAGAGGGACTGGAATTGCCCGAAGCGGGCACCTTCGTCATCGATCCCGCCCACAGCCACGTCGGCTTCGTGGTGCGGCACATGATGATCGCCAAGGTCCGCGGCCGCTTCAGCGACTTCACCGCCACCGT
>DASXTK010000207.1:0-1679 GCA_036505485.1 Acidimicrobiales bacterium | reverse complement strand
CGCCCTCCAGCTCCATACCAAGTTCGACAAAGAACGCAATAGCAGCCTCAAGGTCGTCGACGACGACGCCCACGTGGTCCATCCGCTGAATCGTCATGGTGGTTCTCCTTCTTCGTCGCGCGGCCTGTCGTGGCCACTGGTGTACCTAGGACGGAGCCAGCGCCGCATTCTCGACAGCCGGAAGTAGGACCTGCTTCTGGCGTCACGGTCCTGGGGCGCCCCACAACATGTCCTGTCTCAAGTGATCTGGTGCGTGTCTCACTTGAACTGGACCAATCCACGCGCCTGTCTCACTCAATCTGGTCCGCACAGCGCTGCGGCCCGGGCGAATGCTGGCGACGTAGGCGCCACTTGTCCTGTTGGGGTGTCCTGGCCAACCCTCAGGAAGGGTCTGGACCCGCCGTCTCCCGACCGCGGGGATGGGCCAGCAGAGGCTGGGATCGGCCGGCGAATCGCGCGGATCCTGTGGTGACCGCCCACCCTGCCCGGCGTAACCTCCAGGCGGAGCATGGGCTCCAACAACGTTCCGCAGGCGCCGTCTTCGCGACCAAGGCCAGGAGGGTGAAGGAGCGCATGTCCGAGGGAACCGGCACCAAGCCGATGGCGATCGTCGGTGGCGGCAAGGCCGGGGGCACCGCCGCGGCAACCTTGCGGGACGAGGGGTTCGGCGGGCCGGTCGTGCTCATCAGCCGGGAACCGGAGATCCCGTTCGGCCGCCCCCCGCTCTCCAAGACCTACCTGCGATCCGAAGAGGGCCTCGACGACTGGTACGTCAGGCCGGCCGGCTGGTACGACGCCAACGACATCGAGCTCCGCACCGATTCCGTGGTCGCGGTCGACCCCGCGGCGCACCAGCTGGCCCTCGGCTCGGGCCGGGACCTGGAGTACGGGAAGCTCCTGATCGCCACGGGAGGACGAAACCGGCGGCTGCAGGTTCCCGGGGCCGAGCTGCCCGGAATCCACTACCTGCGGACGGTGGCCGAGTGCGACGCGATCAAGCACGAGGCCGTGGCGGGACGGCGTGCGGTGGTGGTGGGCATGGGGTTCATCGGCTGCGAGGTGGCGGCCTCCCTGACCCAGCTCGGGGTTCAGGTCACCGCGGTCTTTCCCGGCCGCAACCCGTTGGAACGAGTCCTCGGCGAGCAGCTCGGCGCACTGATCGGCGGGATTCACCGCGCCAAGGGCGTCAGGCTGCTCGGCGGAGCGCAGGTTGCCGCGTTCGAGGGGACCGAACGGCTGGAGGCGGCGGTGCTGGCCGACGGGGAGCGGGTCGGGTGCAACTTCGCCGTCGTTGGCGTCGGGATCGAGCCGGCCGTGCCCGCGGTCGCAGGCTCGGCCATGGCCCAGCAAAACGGGGTTCTCGTCGACGAGCGGTGCCGCACCGGCGCGGCCGACGTTTACGCGGCCGGCGACGTCGCCAACCACCTCCACCCGGTGTTGGGCCGCATCCGGGTGGAGCACTACAACAGCGCCGAGCATCACGGAGCCGCGGCGGCTCGGGCGATGCTGGGCTCGGACGCCCCCTTCGACTACCTCCACAACTTCTGGTCCGACCAGTACGAGCACATCCTCCAGTACGTCGGCCACGCCACCTCCTGGGACGACTTCGCCGTCCGCGGGAGCCTGGAGGACGGGAAGTTCGTCGGGTTCTACCTCGCCGGGGGGCTGGTCCGGGCCGC
>DASXTK010000206.1:0-3693 GCA_036505485.1 Acidimicrobiales bacterium | reverse complement strand
TCCGCTGACCCCATCCTCGACACCAGCGACTCCAATCAGCTCAACGGCTACGACTACGCCGACAACAACCCGACCACCAACAGCGACCCATCCGGCCTGTGCGACACCGACGCCTGCTACGCACACCAACTCGGCATTGACGACCGAGACCAAAACCCCGCCGTTGCCACGCCCAACAACAGCGGTAGCGCACATGGTGGCGGCCACCACGGATGCTCCAGCGCGAACGCCTGCGAACGCCACGTCGAAATCACCACAGAGATCAAGAGACGAATCGTCCTTGACTCCATACATGACCCGAAGTCCCAACTTGGCGGCGCATGCAACCTCACTCCGGACTACTGCGCAGGCATCGTCAAACAGCTCAAACACGGCGGTGACCCTGACCGCCTAGCAATCCAACTGCATTGTGGGTACAGCTGGGGTGAGGGGGCGTGCCTAGAGCAGTACGGCATTGAATCCGACATGGAACCCCATTTGGGCCAGGCACTTAACCCAATAATAGGCGATACCCTGCTCGCAATCATTATCCCCGGCCCGGGTGACGAGCTTCTCGCCACCGACGTAGCTGGTAGAGCCGGACTCTCGCTCATGGACGACGCGGCACGAGTGGAACAGCACCTTTCTCGGCTCGACCATTCTCCGGCCAATGACGCGATGCTGGAACGGATCCGATCAGCTGCGAGCGGGGGCAGAGGGCTTCACGAAAGTGAGTCGAACTTCTTGCTCCATGAGTTGACGGAAGCCGATCTTATGGACGCCGGAATGGGCTACGATGAAGCGCATGCTCTCGCTGGCCAAACTCATCCGACATTTTCGAACTACCACCCTGAGGTGATAGACCAGTATCCCGAGCGATTCAACAACAACTGGCGTTCCTACTGGGGCCTGGAGTCTCGATGATTATTGAGCAGGGAAGCTTTCGGGTAGCCGTTATGGCCGACGCTCAGGGTGCTACTTTCGAAAGCCGAGCTGACGCGAGTGAGGAAGTGCCTGCGCATGCTTCTGCCGTCGAGGTCACGAGACGTGCGGTGGTGGAATTTCATCGCCGTGTTGGCGGCCTTCCGCAGCGGGCACTCCTGGGTGGAACGATGACGTCCTCTAGGGGCGACAGACTAACGGTTGAGGTGCGGACGTCCGGCCAGATGGCCCTCGACCAGTCGCCCTCCTACAGCGGATCATTTGGACACCCGCTGATTCCGGGGCTCCCAGACGAATTCGGTGCTGCTGTAATGGCGGGCTTGCTTGGGGAAGCCGAAAATGCTGGGACCTTGGTAGTGGACCGGGCCGCCTACGATCTAGTGGAGTCATCGTCTGCATCCTTCCGCACAGCCGCTATTTTGCTGGCGGTGGTCCTAAACCTCGATCCTTCCGACAACGCTGAAGCGTCGGTACGGACCAAGCTAGAGGAACTAAGCGTGTCGTAATGACACCAAACCCACAAACGAAGGTGGCGTTCGAGAACCGGTGTAAATCGACGGGCGCGGTTCCATTTCATGCTGACCCTGAAACTTCACGGGCTTGATCTCATTGGCCGGCCCGTCGCCATTCATCGCTGGTAGTGGATGTCTGGTGGTGTCGGGTTATGGCGGGTGGCCGGCTGTCGCGCCGGCGAGGCGTGGTCTCCTTCGGTTCTCCTGGTCGTCGGGCCGGGGTGTGTGCTGGTCAGTCGGGTTGTGCCTGGGGTAGGGCGCGGATGCGGTCGAAGGCTTGGGCCAGGGCGGTGGCCCAAGGCCAGGTGCGGGGGACGCGCAGCCAGCGGATGCGTGCTCGGCGCACGAGTCGGGCGGGCACGGGCAGGAGGCGGTAGCGCAGGGTGGCTGGTTCGGCCCGGTTGAGGGCGTCGATGTGGGGGCAGCCGAGCAGTTTCAGCCAGGCCGGCAGGTCCACCGCGATCGTGACGGCGTGGCACCAGGCGAGGTTGATCATCCAGGACTTCGACGGTAAGTGGCCCAAGCCTGTGTCCTTGCCGGTGCGTACGCCGTCTTCGACGCGGGCGTGCGCGCGGTGGCGGGCGTCCAGCAGTTGGACCGACAGGCCGGGTCCGGTGTTGGAGACGAAACACCTGTACTTGTCGTCGTCGAGCTGGAACAGGGTGGGCTGTTCGCCGGGGGCCAGCCGGGTGCGGCGCACGATCACCCGCATGTTCTTGGGCCAGCCGGTGCGGGTCAGCCGCTCGCGCAGCAGGTCGGTGACCTCCGTAACGTCGATGTCGATGGGCGGGTTGCCGGTGGTGGCATCCAGCCCGGGTTGCCACCGGTCGGCGGGTAGTCGGCCGATCGCGGCGCTCGCGTCGACGTCGACGTCGAAACCGACCGAGTACTCCACGTGCGGTCGGCGGCGTGGTTTTGCCGCTGTGCCCAGTCGATCAGGCCGTGGCTGGCGCCAGCGCCGTCGCAGGTGATCAGCAGCCGGCGCCGCTGCCGCTTCGAGATCTGCGTGATCGCCTCGTGCAGGACGGTGATCAGATCGGCGGCGGTGTTACTGCCCGCGTTGCCCGCACGCAGCAGCAGAGCGGCCAACTCGCCGGTGTTGTCGATCCAACACCCCAGCGGGGTGGTGGCCGAAGGTCTTCTTGAACGTGGGCGCGGCCCTCGCGTTCCCACGCCGCAGCGTCGCCCTGTTTGATCATCCCCCTGTGAATAGCCAGGGTGGAGAAGGCCGAGCCGCACGCCGGGAGGGCATGGACCGATTCCGGCAGGAACCGCGACCGACGCCAGCTCAAACAGCGGGCGATCGGAGAAGTCCGGCGGGTGCCCTGCCTCCCGATCCTGACCGGGATCATCCGGCGGCACATCGGCGAATTCGGCCTCGGCCCCGGCGGTCGGCTGTTCGTAGGGGCGCGCAACAAGGAGGAACTGCCTATCCTTACGATCAACCGGATCTGGCGGCAGGCCCGAGAGGCGGCGTTTACCCCGAGGTCTACGCCTCGCCGCTGGCCGAGACCCCGTACGACCTGCGGCACGCTTTTGTCTCGACGATGCTGAACGCCGGGATCTCACCCGCCCAGGTAGCGGAGTGGGCCGGCCAGTCTCCCGAGGTGATGTGGCGCATCTACGCCGGATGCCTCGACGGGGGACAGGAGGAGCTGCGCCGTCGTATGGAGGCCGGTTACGGCGGCCGCTCAGCCGTATCGGGCTTCGGTACGTCCTCGGTACAGATCACCGTGGAGCGCCGTTGACAGCCGGACACGGCCGGACAGATGAAAGAGGCCATTGGCAACGTTTGCGCTGCTCAGCGGCCCGAAAGTACTGGTGAGATCTTGTGCCCCCGGCAGTGTCCTGGCTCAGGACATCCCGGACCGGTGTCTCAAGACACACCGGACTGATGTCTGCGGAGATCCCGGACTAGCCGATCGCGGGCGTCGAGCCTGCGGCCATGTCTTCTACCCGTTTGCTGATCACCGCCGTGGTGGTCGAGAACAGACCGAACCCACGTCCTCGTCCTGGTCCAAGACCGCGACATCCACGTGATCGACGCCGCCACCGGCGAACTCCTCCGCGAGCTCATCCTCGACCCGACCAAGCGCGACCAGCCAATCGACCGACCCGGTCCCAACCGCCGATAAAGCAAACGACGGCCGAACCCACAGGGCATGGGTTCGGCCATCCGGGATGTCCTGAGACATCACATAAGTGCACCCAACCTGTCAGCATACGAACCCTCAACCTGTCATTGAGGGTCCTGTATGTG
>DASXTK010000205.1:0-33045 GCA_036505485.1 Acidimicrobiales bacterium | reverse complement strand
GGGGGCACGTTCGAGTCGGGGGGTGACGCAGAGGGCGGCGAGGGGGCCGGAGTGGGATTGGGCCAGGGTGGGGAACGGGGCGGGGGCGAGGCCGGCGTCGGACAGGCGGTCCCGGTGGACCGGGCGAACGCCTTCGGCTTCGAGGCGGGCCAGCGCCACCTGCTCGAAGCGGGCCAGCAGGTCGGCCACCGGCTCGCCGGCTCGGGTTATCCCGGCGACGGCTTCCGGTCCGGGGATGACCAACACGGCGTCGGCGTCGAACCGGTCGTCCTGGGCCGGCCACAGGGCATCGGCCATGTACCAGCGCCGCACCTCGCCATCCAGGACCGGGACGAAGGGCACCGGTTTTCCGGGCTCATCGCACAGCTCCACGAACGCCTGGGCATCGGCCGGATGCACCAGCGTGTGGTCGGCCGCCGGGTAGGCCTGCCGGAACCGCACCAACGCGCCCGCTGGGTTGTCGAGGTCAGCCGCTGCCTCCCGACCGAGACGGCCAGCCGCCCGCCGATACAGGTCGACGGCCCGAGCCCGCCACGTCGGATCGCCCCACGCCCCATCGTCGTAGCGGCCATGGCGACCGACGGCGCACAACTCCGTGAACCGCCCCAACAGCTCCGTATACGTCATCGCCGCCACGTCGCCGAAATACGGCTTGGCCGTGCGGGACAAGGCGTCGATCAGTTCGTCCCGACGGGCCTGCACCGCGGCGGAATCGCCGGCCACCGCCAACAGCACGTCGGCCACTCGAGCCGCGGTGTTGTCCAGGGCATGGATGTCGGCGTTGAGGTTGCTGCGCCCGGAGTACACGCCGCCGGCCCGGCCCCGCCGGGGAACCCACGCCGTCGTCCCCGGGGCCTCGACCAACGCGCGCTTCACCTGCGGTGACGCCGCAGCCTCGGCGCACGCCATGGCCGCGGTCCCCACCAGCACCGCGTCCACCGGCATCGGCGGCGCGTCCCAGCGGGCCGACCAGGCGCCGGTCAGCAGCTCCGCCGCCCGCTGCGGGGTGCCGACCCCACCCCCCACGCAGACCACCAGGTTGGGTCGGCGGCGCAGCTCGTCGTAGGTCGCCAGCAGCAGCTCGTCGAGGTCCTCGAAGGAGTGATGGCCTCCGGCCTTGCCGCCCTCCAGGTGCACGAAGACGGTGTGGTGGGGCGCGGCGTCGGCGATGGCCAGCACCTGACGCACCTGCTGGACGGTCCCAGGCTTGAAGCTGTTGTGGATCAGGCCCACCGCCACGAGCCGGTCCAGCAGCCGCACCGCTTCCTCGACCTCGGGCACACCAGCCGACACCGTCAGCCCGAGCAACGGGGCCCCGGACCGCTTGGCGTCGAACAGGAGCCCCGGTCTGTCGACGTGCAGGTTCCAGAGATGCCGGTCCAGGTAGAGGGTGTTGAGGACACAGCCCGCACCGGCGGCCAACTGCTCGCCCAGTTCGGCCATCCGTTCCCGGAACACCGCGGCCGTGGGTTGTCCGCCGCCGGCCAGCTCGGCGGTCCAACCGGCGTTGGCCGCGGCGGCGACGAGGGGCACGTCGGCCGTGGTCGGGGTCATCCCGGGCAGGACGATCGGCGGCTGGCCGGTGGCCCGGGTGTAGCGGTTGTCGAGATGACGCCGACCGTCGGGAAGCTCCACCAGACCGGGGGCGAAGTTTGCGTAGCGGACATCCGGTCCGGCCGGCGCGGCGCCGCGGGTGGTGAGGATGCGCCAGCCCTCCGGCGTAGCCAGCGGCAGCGACCGGGCCCCGCTCCCCCGCAGGTTGCTTCCGGTGAGATGGGCCACGTCGGTGCCGGGTCCCAGGTCGATGATCCAGTCCGCCCCTAGGTCCACCAACCGCCGGACCGTGCGATCCCAGCGGACCGGCTCGACCACCAGACCCCGCGCCACCACGTCGTCCAGCGATCGGCAGTGCCGCAGATCGGAACCGTCGACCGGCGAGAGCACGGGAACGGCTAGTTGGTCCGGGCTGGGCAGGGGGCGTTCGGCCGCGAGCCACCGACGCTGCTCGGCCACGGCCGGACCCAGACCGGGCCAGTGGAACGGCACATCGACCGGCAGCGGAGTCCATCCGAACTGCAGCGGGGCACCGCCTCGCCGACCGCTGCGGCGTAGAGCGGTCTCGTCCGAGGCCACCTGCCGGAGATGGGTGTGGAGTCGCTCGAGCGTGGCCGGCGGGCCGCTGACCACCACGCGGTCGGGGGCGTTCACCAGCCCCACGACCACGGCCTGATCCGGGGCGACGCTCGCGTTCACCTCGTCCACGAGTGGGGTCAGCCGAGCCAGCCGCACCCCCGTGACCGCGGCCATGGGAGACGCTCCGGTGGCGTGACGGGCCTGGTGCAATCCCTGGTGGAACGCCAGCCCCAAGTAGCGGATCAGCCGTTCATCGTCGATCGGTCGGGACGGATCCTCGGCAACCGTCAAGGCCGCCAGCAGACCCTGCGAGTGACCGGTCACGGCGACCATTGCTCCGGCGTCGACGACGGCCCCGAATCCTTCGGCAAGGAGCAGGTCCCAGACCAGCAGCTGGGTCATCAGAACCAGTGGGTAGGAGACCGCGCCCGAGCGCAGGTACCAGTCGGGCGGCGCGCCGTCGGGATCGTCCACCCATTCGGTCACGTCGACGCCGTAGCGGAACCGTCCGCTGGCCTCGCCGAGAGGCGTGCGCGCCAGGTCCCGCAGGCGGGCGGCGGCGACCTCGATCCGGGCCCGGGCCTCGGGCCAACGGTCGATGATCGCCACCAGCTCGGGCAGGACCTCGACGCCTTGCCCCGCGAAGGTGACCGCGGCCAGCGAGCGCCGAGACGCCAGGCGGGCCAGCAGGCTTTCAGTTGTCGAGGGAGAGTACACAGCACCCCTACTAGAAGATGATAGGAATACCTATCACAGCCCGGGAACGGTTCCGGGACATCCAGTGCCACCGGAGATCCACCCGTTGCCGACATCCCTCGACGCCGCCTGCCCGCCAGGATCAGACCACACCGATCCCGTGCTGGTGCGCCAGCGGCAGCGCGAATCGGCGGCCCGGACCTACCCGCGACGCATCCCTTTGAACCTCGTTTCCGGACGAGGAGTGATCGTGCGGGATCGCCGCGGCGACGAATACCTGGACTGCCTCGCCGGCGCCGGGACCCTGGCGCTGGGCCACAACCATCCGGTGGTGATCGCGGCCATCCAGCGGGCGCTGGACGACGAGGTGCCGCTGACCACGCTGGACATCGCCACCCCGACCAAGGACGCCTTCGTCGAGGAGCTGTTCGCCGCCCTGCCGAGCAGCCTGGCCGACGGACGCATCCAGTTCTGCGGACCCAGCGGCGCCGACGCGGTGGAAGCTGCGCTCAAGCTGGCCAAGACCGCCACCGGCCGCAGCGGGATCGTGGCTTTCGGGGGCGGCTACCACGGCATGACCCACGGCGCGCTGGCGGTCACCGGGGCGTGGGGACCGAAGCTGGCGTTGGGCCCGCTGGCTGCGGACGTCCACCACCTGCCGTTCCCGACGAGCTACCGCTGCCCCTTCGGATCGGCCCGGGATCCCCAGGCCGAGGCCAGCGCCGAGCTTTGCGCCCGCACTCTCGACTGGGCCCTGCACGACGACCACAGCGGGATCACCCCGCCGGCCGCGGTGCTGCTCGAACCGGTGCAGGGTGAGGGCGGAGTCCATCCGGCGCCGAACCGGTTCGCCCGGTCGGTGCGGGCCAGCACCCGGGCCGCTGGGTCGGTGCTGATCGCCGACGAGGTCCAGACCGGGCTCGGCCGCACCGGCACGTTGTGGGCATCGAGCCCCCTCGGACTCGACCCCGACGTCCTCGTGCTGTCCAAGGCCATCGGGGGTGGGCTGCCCTTGGCGGTCATCGTGTACCGCCGCGATCTGGACGTCTGGAGCGCCGGCGCCCATGCCGGGACCTTCCGGGGGAACCAGCTGGCCATGGCCGCCGGAACCGCCACCATCCGCCATGTCGTGGCCGAGGGACTCGCCGAACACGCCGCAACGATGGGGCAACGACTGATGGCCGGGCTGCAGTCGGTCAGCTCCGGGTTCGAGATCGTCGGCGACGTGCGGGGGCGGGGGCTGATGGTCGGCGTGGAACTGGTGGATCAGACTCGCCTGGGTCCGACCGGAGCCCCCGAACCGGACGGAACGGCCGCGGCTCGGATCCAGAGGACCATGCTCGAACGGGGCGTCATCGTCGAGGTCGGCGGCCGCGGCGACGCCGTCGTGCGGTTCCTCCCGCCCCTGATCATCGACGCCGCCCGCATCGACCAGATCATCGACACGTTCGCCCTCGCCTTGTCCGGCAAACCATGACGGCGCCGTTGTTTCTCTCGGGGGAGGAGGCGGCGGTGGAGCGGTTGCGGGGGCTGACCGGTGGCGTTCTTGATGCGATTGGGGGTTGGGCTGCGGCGTCGGGGCCCCGGTCGGACATCGGGCGGGAGGCCTTGGCCGCGCTGGTGGCGGGCATCGATCCTTGTCCGGAGGTTGGGGTCGAGGGCGACGACGTGTTGGCGACGGTGCTGGCTCATGGCGTGCGGACCTTTGATCCGCATTGCGTGGCCCATCTGCACAGCCCGACGCTGCTGGCGAGCGCCGCCGCCGAGCTGGCGATCGGAGCCAGCAACCAGTCGATGGACTCTTACGACCAGGCACCGGCCGCGACCATGGTGGAGGACCACCTCGTGCGTTGGCTGGCCGGGGTCGTCGGATTTCCGCCGGGTGCGACTGGGGTTCTGACCGCGGGCGGAACTGCGTCCAACCTGCTGGCTCTGCTCCTGGCCCGAGACCACGCCGGAGCAAGCTCGGTCGCGGCCGACGGACTTCCGCCGGAGGCGGCCCGCTGGCGGATCGTCGCCTCGGCCGCGGCCCACTTCAGCGTGCAGCGGGCTGCGGCGGTGCTGGGACTGGGCCATCGCGCCGTCGTGGCCGTGCCGACCGAGCCAGATGGCCGGATCGATGTCGCGGCACTCGATCGCACCCTTGCGGTCCTCGATGATCGGGTCATCGCCGTCGTGGGCACGGCTGGCACTACCGACGCGGGAGCCATCGACCCGCTGGACGCTCTGGCTGACCGAGCCGCGGCACTTGGGGCCTGGTTCCACGTCGACGCCGCGGTCGGTGGGGCGTTCTGCCTCAGCAAACGGTTGCGGGGACTAGTAGCCGGGATCGAGCGGGCCGATTCCGTGACCACCGATCTGCACAAACTCTGGTGGCAGCCGATCGGCGCCTCGGTCCTGCTGGTGCGCGACCCGGAGAGCCTGGCCACACTGCGGCACCCCAGCGATTACCTCGACCGGCCCGAGGACGACGAGCTCAACCTGGTCAGCCGGTCGCTGGACACGTCCCGCCGGTTCGATGCCCTCAAGATCCTGGTGGGGTTGCGCTCCACCGGCCGACGCCAGCTGGCGGCCATGCTGGAGCATCTCGTGGACCTGACCACGGCTGCGGCCGAGCTGATCGACGCCCATCCCGAGCTCGAGCTGCTCGTTCCACCGTCGACGGTCACGGTGCTGTTCCGCTGTCGAGGAGCCGACGACGCCAACATCAGGATCCAGCGGGCCCTTTTCGATTCCGGCCGGGCCATCGTCGGCCGCACCCGCCACGACGGCCGGGTCGCGCTCAAGCTCACGCTGGTCAACCCCCAGATCTCCCGGGCCGACCTGGCCAGCCTCCTCGACCTGATCGTCTCCGAGACGGAGCTTGTCCCGTGACCGTTGTTGCCGACCACGTCGATGTAGCGACTCCGCTGGAGGCGGCTACCGCGGCCGCCAGTGAGACCTTGCTGAACTGCTATCTGCGGGAGAGCGAGGGGTGGTGGTTCGACGGCGGCGAGCTGGTGGTTCCGCTGACGACTCGGGGCGGCGCACAGGCGGCCCGGGTCGTCGTGGCCATCCGCTATCGCAGCATCACCTTCCGCCACCGCTACCGGTGGCCGGCCCGGCTGGTGGTGGACGGAACCCCGTCCCCGCTCGGGTTTCCGGCCCTGGCCGGACTGCTGATCGACGAGTTGGGCGCCATCGGAGCACCCACCGATCTCCTGGCCCGCATGGTCGACAGCCTCCACGCCGTCGCCGGATACCTCGACCACCGGCAGAACGAGATCGACGACCTCTGGTCGGCGGCACCACTCGACTTCATCCGGTCGGAGCAAGCCCTGCTGCTGGGTCATCCGCTGCATCCGACCCCCAAGAGCCGGGCCGACATGAGTCCTCGGGACCGGACGACCTATTCGCCCGAGACCCAGGGCTCCTTCCCCCTCCGCTGGCTGGCGGCGGCGCCCGAGGTGGTCCGGCACGCCAGCGCCACCGGCACACCGGCACCGGAGCTGACCGAGGCGCTACTGCGGAAGGGCCCCGCCACCGACCAGGCGGCGCTGGACCGCCTGGGCCCGCGGGTGCTCCTGCCAGCCCATCCCTGGGAGCTCGACCATCTCCGGGCCCAGCCCGACTTGGCGGAACTGTTCGACAACGGCAGCCTCGTCGACTTGGGTCCGCTGGGCAGTCCGGTGACCCCGACGACGTCGGTACGGACCGTGTACCAGGCGGACTGGCCGTGGCAGCTCAAGTTCTCGTTGCACGTACGGGTGACCAACTCGATGCGGGTCACCTTGCCCAAGGAACTCGACCGCGCGGTTGAGGCCGCCCAACTTGGGCGGACCGCGGTAGGGCAGAGCGCAGCTGTCATCGCCCCGGACTTCCGTTTCGTCCACGACCCCGCCTATCTCACCGTCGTCCACGACGGGCAGGTGGTCGACGGTTTCTCGGTGTTGCTGCGGGAGAACCGCTGGCCGAGCGGCTGCGGCATCAACGCCACCGCGGTGACCACGCTGTGCCAGGACCATCCCTTCGGCGGACAGAGTCGACTGGGCCGCATCATCGAGCAGGCGGCCGCTCGTCAGGGCCGTGTCCGCTCCGAGCTGGGCCGCGAGTGGTTCGCCCGGTTCCTCGACGTGGCGGTGGTGTCGCTCGTCCGGCTCTATCTCGACCTGGGCCTGTGCTTCGAGGCCCACCAGCAGAACACCCTGCTGGAACTGGACGACGACGTCGGTTTTCCAGTGCGCTGCGTCTACCGCGATAGCCAGGGCTACTTCCACCGGGAGGCGGCCCACGCCGACATGTGCGCGGTCATCCCCGGCCTGGGGGAAGCCACCGAGTCGATCTTCCCCGAGGACCTGGCCGACGAGCGGCTGGTCTACTACCCGTTCCTCAACTTGACCCTTGGCGTCGTCAACGCTTTGGGCGCGGCGGACTGTGCTGACGAGCAAGTGCTGCTGAGCGACTTGCGCCGCTGCTTGGAGACCGAGCGGGCCCGGGGCGGGCGCTATCCGGCCACCCTGCTGGACCGCCTGCTGGACGACGAGCGCTGGCCCTGCAAGGGCAACCTGCGCACTCGGTTCCACGACATGGACGAGCTGGTCGGCGACATCGAGACCCAGTCGGTGTACGTGACCATCCCCAACCCCCTGCATGGAGCGCCGTGACCGACACCCGCGACCCCAGCACCACCCAGTCAGCTTGGAACATCACCCTCCCGGGGACGTCGCGTGCCCTCAGGTTCGAGGTCGTGGACCCCGACCGGCACACACCGCTGCTCCACGACTGGCTGCGACGACCCCACGTGGCGCCGTGGTGGGGCAAGGAACGTGACCTCGATCAGACCCGGGCGTATCTGGTCCGGCAAGGGGCGTCGGCCCACCTCGTGCCCTGGGTCGTCTATCGGGACGAGGAACCGTTCGGTTACACGGAGACCTACCGGGCCGCCGAGGATCCGCTGGCGTTGGCCTATCCCCTGGCGGCCAGCGATCGGGGCTGGCACGTCCTGGTCGGTCCGCCCGAGCATCTCGGCACCGGTCTCCCCCGCCTGCTCGGGCGGGCGGTGCTGGCCCACCTGCTCGCCGACCCCGCCGTGGACCGGGTGGTGTGTGAGCCCAACCAGCAGAACCTGCGCATGATCGGGTTCTGCCGGGCCCTGGGCTACGAGGTCATCGACGTCGTCGACCTCCCCGACAAGCGGGCCCTGCTGCTGGGCTGCACCCGCGCCGCCCACGCCGCCCGCTGGCCCGAGGATCGCGCATGAGCGAGCGAGACCACGACGTCATCGGGGTGGGGCTGGGTCCTTTCAACCTGGGACTGGCCGCGCTGCTGGCCCCGCTGACCGACGACCTGGACGCGGTGTTCTTCGAGTCCAAGCCCCAGTTCTCCTGGCACGCTGGGCTGCTGCTCGACGGCGTGACCCTGCAGGTTCCGTTCCTGGCCGACCTGGTCACCTTGGCCGATCCCACCAGCCCCTACAGCTTCCTCAACTATCTCCACTGCCGGCAGCGGCTCTACCGCTTCTACTTCTACGAACGATTCCACGTCCCCCGCCGGGAGTACGACGCCTATTGCCGCTGGGTGGCCGAACAGCTCCCGTCGTGTCGCTTCGGTCAGGAGGTGGTGGGGGTGCGGCCGACCGACGACGAGCGCTGGTCGGTCCTGGTCATCGAGCGGGACGGCGTCGTGGAGCACCGGGCCGATGCGGTCGTGCTCGGCGTCGGCTCAAGCCCCTCGGTGCCGGCGTGCGTGGCCGAGCACCTGGGCGAGACCGTGTTCCACTCGGCCGCGTACCTGAGCCACCGGGAAGCGGCACGAGCCGCCCGCTCGGTCACCGTGGTCGGCTCGGGCCAGAGCGCAGCCGAGGTCTTCGCCGACCTCCTCGCCCACGGTTCCGGCGGTCGCCTGGACTGGTTCACCCGCAGCCGGGGATTCCTCCCGATGGAGTACTCGAAGCTCGGCCTGGAGCACTTCACCCCCGAGTACACGACCTACTTCCATCGCCTAGCCGAGGACCAGCGCGACACGCTGCGGTCCGGGCAAGACCTGCTCTACAAAGGCATCTCCGGCGACACCAGCGCCCAGATCTTCGACACGCTCTATGAGGCCAGCATCGACGGCGAGGACCCCGACGTCGGCTACCGGTCGGCGTGCGAACTGCAGGGGCTGGCGCCGGACCCGACGGGCTCACGTCCCTGGCGGCTCGACCTGCACCACCTGGACGAGGACGTCACCTTCACCCACGGCACCGACGTCGTCGTCCTGGCCACCGGCTACGAACCGACGGCCCTCCCCCTCGATCCGCCGATCGACCACGAGCTGGTGGTGCGGGACAACCGGGGCCGGCCGGTGATCGAGCTGGACTACCGGGTGCGGCTGGTAGACCGGCCCAAGTCGACCTTGTTCGTCCAGAACGCCGACCTGCACAGCCACGGCGTCGGCGCGCCGGACCTCGGCCTCGGCGCCCACCGCAATGCGGTGCTCGTCAACGCCCTCGCCGGCCGGGAGGTCTATCCGGTGCGGGACCACAACGTGTTCCAGAGCTTCGGCGCTCCCCGATGACCCCCGAGACCTGGGCCCGGGCCAACCGTGAGCTGCTGGCCAAGATCATCACCGAGCTCACCTTCGAGGAGATCCTTGCCCCCACCCTGGCCGGGCCCGGTGAGCTCCGGCTGGAGGTGGGGACCGCGGGCACGCTGTGGTGCAAGGCCCGGTTGCGCCATCTTGGGCACTGGCGGGTCGACCCGGCGTCGCTGCAGTGGATCGTCGACGGCGAGGAGCGGCCCCTGCCCGACGTGGCCGACTTCGTCGCCCTGGCCGCGCCGACGCTGGGCGTCGACCCGTCCACCACGGCCGGTGCCCTGTGCGAGCTGGCCAACACCCTGGTCGCCGACGCCCGGCAGCTGACCCACGGCCGTCCCGCGGCCGAGCTGGTGGACCTCGATCCGGCGCTGGTCGAGGGCGAGATGCGGGGTCATCCCTGGATCGTGGCCAACAAGGGCCGGTTGGGATTCGACGCCGACGACCTGGCCATCTACGCCCCCGAGGCCCAGCAGCCGTTCCGCCTGATGTGGCTGGCCGCGGCGGCGGGACGGGCCGACGTTCGCACCACGCCCGACCTCGATCACCTCACCGTGGTTCGTGACCAGGTCGGCGACGAAGCCTGGACCGAGCTGCGGTCGCGTGTCATGGACGCCGGTCTCGACCCGGACGACGTCGCGTACGTACCGGTGCATCCGTGGCAGTGGTGCCACCGCATCGTGGCCCACCATGCCGGGGAGCTGGCCCGAGGCGAGCTGGTCCCGCTGGGCCAGTCGCGCACCCGCTATCGGGCCCAGCAGTCGATCCGCACCCTGGTCGACGCCGACCATCCAGAGCGCCGCTACCTCAAGCTGCCGCTGTCGATCCTCAACACGTCGGTGTTCCGGGGCCTGCCCCGGACCCGCACGCTGGCCGCTCCCGCCCTGACCGAATGGCTGACCGGGCTGGTGGCAGCCGATCCGTTCCTGGCCGAGAGCGGCCTGGTGCTGTTGGGGGAGGTGGCCAGCGTCAGCGTGGCCCACCGCGCCTTCGAGGCTGTCCCCGACGTGCCCTACCAGCACACCGAGATGCTGGGCGCGATCTGGCGGGAGTCGATCGCCGGCCAGCTCCGGCCCGACGAGCGGGCGCTGACCCTGGCCGCGCTGCTGCACCGCGATCCGGCCGGAGTGCCGCTGCTCGCACCGCTGATCGAGCGCAGCGGACTCGACGTCGCCACGTGGGTCGATCGGCTGCATCAGGCGACGCTGCCCCCGCTGGTCCATGTTCTCTACCGGTTCGGGGTGACCTTCTCGCCCCACGCTCAGAACTGCTTGCTGGTTCTGCAGGACAACGCGCCCATCCGATTGGCGATCAAGGACTTCGTCGACGACGCCATGATCTCGGCTGAGAAGCTGCCAGAACTGGCCGACCTCCCGGCCGAGGTCCGGCGGGCGTTTGGCGACGGGCTAGAGGCTCCGCTGCTGGTGCAATGGATCCAGGGTGGGCTGCTGGTGTGCGTCCACCGCTACCTGTCCGAGCTCTTGGACGACCACTTCGGATTCCCTGAGGCCGCCTTCTGGGCGTCGGCCCGCCGCACCCTCCGGGCGTACCAGGAGCGCTTCGCCGACGAGTTGTCCGACCGGTTCATGTTGTTCGACCTCGACGCGCCGGCGTTCGTGAAGCTGTGCCTGAACCGGGTGCGGCTGTTCGAACGGGGCTACGCCGACGACGCCGAGCGGCCGGTGGCGTCGGCCGTGGGCTGGATCGACAACCCGCTGGCCCTGGCATGACCGCCTTGATGCGGGAACGGGCGGCCTACGAGGAGCACGACCCGGTCCTCGACCGCACGATCTGGAACCGCCAGGTCGATCCGGACCTCGACGTGGAGTTGATCCACGACTGGATGCACAAACCCCACGTGGAGGAGTTCTGGGCCATGGCCTGGCCGGCGGCATGGGTCCGGGACTACCTCCAGCGCCATCACGACGATCCCACCCGCTCGGCCTACCTCGGCTTCGTGGACGACCAGCCGGTGGGCTATCTCGAGGTCTACGACCCGGCGCAGGACGTGCTCGGGGCCCACTATCCGGTGCAGCCCGGCGACATCGGCGCCCACGTGCTGATCGGCGAGGAGGAGTACCTCGGCCGCTACAGCGTGGCCCTGGGGATGGCCACCAATCGGTTCCTGTTCCGGCGGCCCGAGGTGCGCCGCATCGTGGGCGAGCCGGACGTCCGCAACCACAACTTCCTGTCGCTGCTGGCCTTCCTGGGCTACCGCAAGGAAGCCGAGCTCGATCTCCCGGACAAGCGAGCCGCCTTCATGGTCTGCGAACGCCGCACCTTTGAGCGTTTGACGAGCCGTAGGCGGTAGCTCGGCGTCGGCCTTGCCGCAGATTGGCCATGTTCATGGCCAATCAGCAGCAATTCCGTGCTCACGTAGCCCGGGGCGTCTGGCGAGCGAGGGCGGTGCTGGTCACGGTCTTTGCCTCGGCGTCGGCTTGGGCAGTAGTTCCGAGGGTTCCGGGCGCGCAGGAGCGGTGCCGGTTACGGCTTTGCCTCCGTTGCAGCTTGGCTAGTAGTTCCAAGGGTTCCGGGCGCGCAGGAGCGGTGTTGGTTACAGCTCTTGCCTCGGTGGCAGCTGGGCCAGGAGGTCGTCGGGCTTCAGATGGCCGGGTGGACGGCGGGCGGTGGCGGCCTCGTTGGCGAGACGCTGGAGCAGCTCGTTGGCCGGGGCCGCCACGTCGTGGAGCCGGGCGAGCAGGACGATCTCGCCGTTGAGGTAGCCGGCCTCGATGGTCCCCAGACCCCGGGCCAGGCTCTGCCAGGACGAACCGCCACCCCGGTCGGAGCCGTCGATGGGCCGCATGGTGAGCAGGTCGCCCCGCCGCTGTCTGTCCTCGTCCCGGCTGGCCACGTCGATGCCCGCCGCCTCCAGCACCGCTTCTCCCTCGTCCCGCAGGATGCGAAGCAACGGCCCGAGTCCTTCGGTGGGACCGCACAGGGCAGTAGCGGCGTTGGCCAGGTTCATCAGCAGCTTCCGGTACTTCCAACGCATGATGTCGGGCCGGGCCTCGGACTTGAAGGTCGCGGTCTCGAGCGCGGCGGCGATCTCCTCGGCGGTGGCGTCCGCACCGTTGGGGTAGCACCCCAGGTCGAGCAGGCCGCTGATCGGCGTCGAGCTGGCCTGGACCCGACCGGCCTCCAGATGGGTGGCCGGGCACATCACGGTCATGGCGTAGACCCGTGGGAACGAGCGCAGCACGACCCGCTCGTTGTTGACGCCGTTCTGGGCGCAGACCACGAAGATCTCGGGAGGCGCGGTCTCGGCCAGGGCGGTGACCGCACCGATGGTGTCCTGGCTCTTCATGGCCAGGATCACGACGTCGTCCGGCTGGAGTCCGACGTCGCCGACCTGGCCGACGGTGGGGATCGGCAGCCGCACTGATCCGTCGGCCGAGACCAGCTCCAGACCCTGGTCGTGGAGGACCCGGCCGTGCTCGCCCCGGGCGATCAGGACCACGTCGTGTCCGGCCTCGAACAGCCGACCGCCGATCACGCCGCCGATGGCGCCGGCTCCGAAGATGACGAAACGGGGCATCTACAGCACCTCAGCTTCCGTTCGAGGGAGCGACTCGCCGTTGCGCAAGCCCTGTATGCCGGTCCGGGCCAGGCGCACCGCGGCGACGCAGAGCAGTCCGGCGAACAGGACCGCGGACACTCGGGGGCTCATCCCGAGCGACACCTTCGACGCCACCGCGGCCGCGGCGATGCCGGCGACACCCACCGCGGCGGCGGGACGGAGCGCAGCCAGTCCGGCCTGGCGGTTGCGCACCGTTCCCATGAGCGCGGTCGGGACCACGATGGCCAGCGAGGTCCCCTTGGCCAGCACGTGGGGCACGCCGAACAGCAGCGTCAGGGCCGGGACGATGACGATGCCGCCGCCGATGCCGAGCAGCCCGGCCAGGATCCCGGAGGCCAGCCCGACGAGGATCATGGCCACGGCCATGCGGGCGGTCATGTCCGGCCGGCCGTCGCCGGCGACGTCCTCGAACAGCAGCCGGATCGCCCCGACGATCATCGCCGCGGCGAAGACGACCTGCAGCAGCGGGGTCCGGATGGTCACGAGGAGCCGAGTGCCGATGATGGCTCCGGGGATGGCGCCCAGGCTCACCCAGGCCGCGGCCGACCAGTCGACCTCGCCTCCGGTGGCGTAGCCGGCCAGACCCGACAGGCAGATCGGCAGGATGGCGGCCAGCGAGGTCCCGGTGGCCAGCTTGTGGGGGAACTTCGCCACCAGCACCAGCGCCGCGACGATGATCACGCCACCACCGATCCCGAACAACCCCGAGGCGAACCCCGCCGCCGATCCCACCACCGCCACCCGCACCCACGGCATGGCCCCACCCGCCCGCGAAGGCACCAAGGCAGCAGCAGAACCAACAGACACGCCGGCGATGCTAGGGGTGACCTCCCAAAGTTGCCCCTAGAGATCCCCCCGCAGCGCCTGGGGCAACCCGAAACTGAGATGTCTGCGGTTGCCTAGTAACCATCCGCATCTCAATTTCGCCGGGGACCACGAGGGCAGTCAAGGGTCAGGCATCGCCGCCAGCACACTGGGAACTGCCAGCCCCTAGAGATCCAACGCCAGGGTCTGGCCTACGAGGTCGTGGCCGAAGCTGTGATGGGGGTTCTCTTCGGTCAGATGGAAGCCGGCTTGGTCGTAGAGACGGCGGGCGTCGGTCAGGACGTCGTTGGTCCACAGCACCAGGCGGGTGTAGCCGGCGCGGCGGGCGAAGCGGATGCACTCGTCGATGAGCCGTCCCCCGATGCCCGAGCCCCGGGCCATGGGGTCGACCAGCAACAACCGGAGCTGGGCGGTGGTCGCGTCCTTGGCCACGCACAGCACGCACCCCACCGGCTCGCCCGCGATCTCGGCGATCCAGCCGGCCACCCGTTTGGGATCCCGTTCCCGCTCGTCCACGAAGTCGGCCATGATCCGGGCCACCAGCCCCTCGAAGGTCTCGTCCCAGCCGAACTCCTGGGCGTAGACGAGGCCGTGGCGCTGCACGATCCAGCCGTGGTCCCCGGGACCCAACGGGCGCAGCACCACCATGTCCCGCGGTTCGACCTCGCCCAGCAGGCTCTCGATCGTGTTCATGGCCCCGACCAGACGCCGCCGTTGGTCCAGGTCGAGGGAAGCGAGCATGCCGCCCACCTGATCCGCCGACCGGCCGTTCAGGACTTCGAAGGCGGAGCGCCCCTTCTTGGTGAGCTGGACGACCTGACGTCTTCCGTCCGCGACCGAGCGAGTCCGTCGGATCAGACCGTCGGCGTGGAACCGCGACAGCAGACGGCTGAGGTAGCCGCCGTCGACGCCGACCGACCGGCGCAGCTCGACCACCTCCAGATCGTCCTGCTGGGCCAGCTCGTAGAGCAGCCGAGCCTCGGTCAGCGTGTAGGGCGTCTCTAGAAGTCCCTCGTCGAGCACCCCGAGGATGCCGGTGTAGAAGCGGCTGAAGGCCCGGATGGCGGCAACGTCATCGGCCAGCGGCGGATCGGCGGCGGCGGTCGTTCCCATGAACCCACTCGATCCCAATTCATTGCCTCTGTCAACTAATTTCTTGACCAAGACACGCTCACCACGGGGTCGAGGCGATCCGCACGTGCTGATCGGGGGTCCGCTGGCGCCACGCCGAACCCGATGGACGCAAGAACTGCTGTCCATCGGCCGCGCACGGCGGCCGATCTGAGGGACAATCACCACTATCAGTGGTGATTGCCTGACATCTAGCGCCGCCACCAAGAGTGCGCGACCATGTACCTGCGGTCGTCAGCCTTGGCGGGCAGCGCATGCGACCGAGACGAGAACAAGACGGCGGGATTGTGGCTATGGCGGATACCGCGTCACCGGAACTGCGGCTCATCGGGGGCTTCGACGTCATGGTCGCCGGCTGTCCCCTGGTGCTCCCGCCCACCGCCCAGCGGCTGTTGGCGCTGCTGGCCCTGCGGGCCCGGACCCAGACCAGGTCGTGGCTGGCCGGCACCCTGTGGCCGGACAAGCCCGACATCCGGGCCTTCGCCAACTTGCGGGCCGCGATGTGGCGGTTGCCGGCGGCGTTGCACCGGCACGTGCTTTCCAAACCCGGTCAGCTCGGGCTGGCCGAGAGCTGGGTGGTCGACACCGAACAGGCGGCCCGGCTGGCCGACCAGCTCCATCGGGGCGAGACGCCGTCGGCCGCCCAGACCATGGTGTTCTGCGCCGACCTGCTGCCCTTGTGGGACGAGCCGTGGCTCCACATCGAGCGGGAGCGCTACCGGCAGCTCCGACTGCATGCCCTGGATCAGCTGGCCCGCAACCAGCTCGCCGCCGGACGTCCGGACCTCAGCGTGGCCCTGGCTCTGGAGGCCCTGGCGGTCGAGCCGCTGCGGGAGACCGCGGCGCTGCTGGTGCTGCAGGCCCATCTGGCCCAGGGGAACCGGGCCGCGGCGGTCGAGCACTTCCGGCGCTTCTCCCAGCTGCTGGAGGTCGAGCTCCACGTTCGCCCGGGTCCGGCGATGCACGAGCTGATCACCAGCGTTCTTGGTGCAGAACGGCGGGTG
Organism: Acidimicrobiales bacterium; assembly: GCA_036505485.1. Lineage (GTDB taxonomy): Bacteria > Actinomycetota > Acidimicrobiia > Acidimicrobiales > VFJN01 > DASXTK01. Next base: position 17,121 of record DASXTK010000205.1, on the reverse strand, counting down.
TTGGACAACGGCGTGGTGACGCCGATGTGACACCGCAGGTCGACCATGGTCGACGTGCCCCAATCGGTGCCGATTGGCGATGCGCAGGTTCTCCTTCGGGTCTGGGTCGAGCAGCATGATTCCTCGCTAAGGGGCCGGCTGGTCCTCCCCCCGGTGGACGGCCCGAGCACCGCCCGCGGCGTGGACGACCTGTGCGCCCTGGTCCGCCAGGCGCTGGAACAGCTCCAGCACGACCTGGCCCCGGACTGAACCTCCCGCTGCCTCGGTGCCTCGGCCCGCGACAGCGGCGCGACGCCACGACGACGGCGCCACGACGCCCGAGCGCGACGCTGCAGGTGTCGGCCTCGTGAAGGCGGGTGCGGGATGAGCATTGGGATCAGTGAGACGGTTCCCGGCCTCCGTCCTCGGCTGCGGCTGCTCAACGGCTTCGATCTGCAGCAGGGCGGCCACCACCTGGTGCTCCGGCCGGCATCGGAACGGTTGCTGGCCTTCCTGGCCCTGGCCGACAAGTCGATCGAGCGGGCAACGGTGGCCTACCGGCTCTGGCCGGACAAGCCCGAGGGCCGAGCCATCGCCAACCTGCGCTCGGCGCTGTGGCGGATCCGGCAGCTCGCCGCCGACCTGATCGAGGCCACGACCACCCACATCCGGCTGCACCCGGCGGTCTGGGTGGACGCGCGGGATGGGTTGGCCGAGCTGAAGCACCACGATCCCGAGACCCTGTGCGACGAGGTCGAGGGCATGGCCCTCCAGGGTGAGCTCCTACCGGACTGGTACGACGACTGGCTGCTCACCGAGCGGGAGCGCCTCCGGCAGCTCCGGCTGCACGCCCTGGAAGAAGCCGTGCGCGTGCTCATCGACCGCGACCGCCTGTCCGCCGCCATCGACCTCGGTCTGCGGGCCGTCGCCATGGAACCCCTACGGGAGAGCTCCCACCGCCTGGTCATCCGAGCCCACCTGTGCGAAGGGAACCGAGCCGAAGCCATCCGCCAATACCAAGCCTGCGCCCACCTCCTCCAAGAAGAACTAGGCGTCCCCCCATCCACCCAAATGACCGCCCTCCTCGCCCTCTAGCGGTCGCCCACCTACGGCGTGCTCCAACCCATCGCTCGCCTGCGGGTCGCGTTCCCCCAATCCGCCACTCGCCTTTCGCCGGGACTCGCCTTCGGCTCATGTGCATCGGCGCCTCAGGTCCGGATCCTCCGCTGGAGCTCCGCCGAAGACCACCGCCGGGTGCTGACGAGATCGCCTCCGCCGTCCGGGAACTTGCGCTACTCGAGTGGATCGATGTTCAACAAACCGAGGATCTGCACCCGACCCTGACCTCGAACTAGTCAGCTGAACGACCGAACTGGCCAGGATGCTCAAGGAAGGCGCCACCTACGAGGGCCGACGGTGAAGGAGTGGACCGCGAGCCGCTCTGGCTTGGTCCCTCGATGTTCGTGCTTCGAGCTGTGCCGCACTTTCGGAGCTGCTGGGACAGACCATCCACCACTCGCGTGCGTGCTGGGGAGAAGATGGGTGCATGCGTTCACAGCTGGCTCGCGACGACCAGTGGGTAGGTCTTCCCGAGGCTGCGGAAATGCTCGGAGTGCACCGGGCGACGGTCAACGACATGGTGCAGAGCCGACGGTTGAAGGCTCGGCGGCGTGGTCCGCATTGGGTCGTGCGCAGGGCGGACCTTGAAGAGTTCGCTGCGAGCTACACGCGACCACCCAATGCTCCGCTGCGACGCGAGAACCCGCGGTTGCCGTCCTCTACTCCGGAGCTTCTAGGCCTTCTTCGTGAGTTCGAGTCAGCGTCGGCGACCGAGCTGGCTCCCTTGGTCGGGCTTCATGAAGGGAACATTCGGAAGCACCTTCGTCTGCTTGAACATGGCGGGCTCGTTCGCCGGCTACCCGATGGCGAGTGGGCTTTGGCAGACCCGGCCGAGTAGGGCCGAGGGGGAGCCCCCAAAGGTGGGACTCTCCCGGAGAGCCGGCTCAGGGGCACTCAGGGAGTGCCAACAGGTTGTTGGGCTGTTCGCCATCGCTTTCGGTCTTGAGGTACTTGTGACCCGAAGACGACTTCGCCACGACGACCCAGACGCGGTGCCCCACTGGTCGCTCCACGTAGAACCGGTACTTGCCGGTCTCGATGCCGGCCACCGCGGCCTCGACCGACAGCTTCCAATTGCCCCCGTCAGGGTTCACCCCGCCGACGGATCCAATCCGCTCGTGAGCGCTGTATCGATCGGTCTTGTTCACGCAGCGGATCTCAGCCGTGATCGTGTTTGTGTAGGTCGACATCGACCCCTCTCTTCTTGTGTGAGGGAGCCGCGCGGCCCAAGATGAAGGTTCCTAGGCCGACGAGGGCCGGTTGGCTCCCCGTTGGTTTGAGACGAGGGGATCCGCGTTTGCGGATCCCCTCGTGCATTGTGACAGGCCGTCTCCCGCCGGTGGTGGACCACTCGCGCGCGCCGCACGCGCGAGTGGTGACAGCGGACCTCGCTTAGCCCTCTGAGCTGGGTATTTCCTGTCTAGAGCCCCGAGGAGCTCAAGGCCCGCCTACGCAAGGTCACGTCTGCCCACGAGGGACGATCGGTAGGCCCGCCCGGCCGGGGTGCTTCGTGGTCGTGCCCGAAAAGGTCGATCACGCTGGAGGCGAGCGACCGCGTCAGCTCCCCTTGGGCATGCCGCAGGCGGGCGATGGCCCCTTCGGGCGTTAGCCCGGGGGGCGGAGGATGGGGCCTTGGGGGCGGGTGGGGAAGTCGGGGCGGGTGGGGTCGAGGATGCCTTGGGCGGCTATGCCGAGGGTGATGGTGGCGCCTGGGGGGACGATGGTGCCGGCGAGGGGATCTTGGGCGACGACCGTGCCTGGCGGGAAGCGGCGGGAGACGACCTTGCGTTCTTCGGCTCGGAGCTTCAGGCGACGGAGGATGGCTAGCGCTTCGTCTCGGGTTCGGCCGACTACGTCGGGGAGTTCGAGGCCCTCGCCGGCGGCGACGACTACCGACACTGTCGAGCCCACTGGGACCTTGGCACCGGGGGCCGGATCCTGGGCCAGGACTGTTCCGACGGGTCGGTCGGACGGACTTCGGCGCTCGATCGCGAAGCCCAGGCCGAACTTGGCCAACACATCGTTGGCGGCGTCGGAGTCGAGGCCTCGTACTTCGGGAACCTCCACCAACCCGGTGGCCACCGCCACCACCAGCGACACCACTGTGGCGGCAGCGACCACGGCGTCGGGGGGTGGGTCTTGGACGATGACCGTGCCAGCTGGGGCCCGCGACGGCTGTTCCGCGACCGCGCCGAGCACCAACCCGACCTGAGACAGCGCGGCCTTGGCGGCATCGGCGGTCAAGGTCCGCACGTCCGGAACCCGCACAGTCGCGACCGGTTTCTGAGCGACGGACACGCTCACGGTCGAGCCGACTGGGGCCCGAGCCCCGGCTGCGGGGTCTTGATCCACGATCGTGCCGGCCTTGTCGGCGTCCACCGGACGATCCCGGACTGCCAGCTCTAGACGACGCTCGGCCAACAGGACCGTGGCCGCGTCCGGCTCCAGGCCACCAACATCGGGCACCTCGACGGTGATCGGAGCCGACACCATCACCGTCACCCGCTGGATCCCGGTCACCGGCGAGCCCGCGGCAGGCGACTGCGAGAGCACCAGGCCGACTGGACCATCCGACTCGCGAGACGAAGATCGCAGCTCCAACCCGATGGCGACCAGCGCGGCCTTGGCCGCCTCGACGGTCAGCCCGACGAGGTCGGGGACGCCGGCGGCCACCGTCACCCCCACCGAGGAGCCCACCGGCACCACCCGGCCGGGTCGCGGGTCCTGGCCGAGCACCTCGCCCGGCCGTTCGCCGCCGGGCTGCTGCGCCACGACCGAAAGCGTCAATCCGACCATGGTGAGCGCCTCCCGGGCGGCGTCCAACGCCAGCCCGGTGATGGAGGGAACGGTGGCCAACGCGCCCGCCGCCACCCACACCGCCACGCCGTCGCCGACCCGGGCCACGGCGCCGGCCGCGGGTTCCTGGGCCACCACCTGCCCCGGGGCCCGCTCGCTGCGACGCGCCTGCACCCGACGGACCGTCAGCCCGATCGCGGTCAAAGCCGAAGCCGCGGCGGCAAGATCGCCCGAGCTGAGATCTGGCACGATCACCGAGGCGGGAACGGCGACCACCACGTCCACGGTGGCGTAGCGCGGCAGCTTGGTGCCCTCCGCGGGGTCCTGGCTCAGGATCACCCCGGTCGGCTTGCCCCGCGCCACCTCCCGCTCGTTGCGGGCGCCGAGGTCCAAGCCAGCCGGCGCGGTGGTCCCCGACGCCAGCAACGGAGCGCCGGCCGCAGCCAGAGCGGCGCGGGCCCCGTCAAGTTCGAGCGCGACGAGCCGGGGAACCGCCGCTGTCCGAGGAACCGCCAGCGTCAGAGCGACAATGCTGCCCCGAGCCACGTCGGCGCCGGACTCCGGATCCGAAGCTACGACCGTGTCCGGCGTGGCATCACTCTCCACCACGGCAGGCGGGTCGGCCACCACCAGACCCTGCGACTCCAGTGCCGACCGTGCCGCGGCCAGCGGACGCCCGCGCACGTCGGGCACTGTGACCCGCGGCGCCACCGCGACGGTCAGCGTCACCGTGGACCCCTTCGGCACCCGTGAACCGACAACAGGGGACACTGACAACACCGTTCCCGGCGCGGTCTCGGTCTCGACCTGTTCGACGACCGGTTCCGCCACCACCAACCCGAGCTCCGCCAAGCCCGCGACCACGGGAGCCAACAACCGACCGACCACGGCCGGGACGAGGACCCGCGGCACCGCGGTGACGGTGAGCGCCACCGGCGTCGCTTCGGCGACCAGAGCTCCGGCCGCCGGCGACTGTGCCGTCACCCGGTCGGGTGCCACCGCGTCGGTCTCCTCCACGGTGATCACACCGACCTGCAGCTTGGCCTCCACCAGCGCGGTACGGGCTTGGGCCAGCGGCCGCTGGGTCACGTCGGGGACCGGCAGCCCGGTCTCGGACACCAGCGTGAGCCGCAGGCGATGCCGGAACCGCCGGGCTCCAGCGCGGTCGACAACAGGGAACGTGTCCCGGGCGAACAGCCAGCCGGTCCCGGTGTTGGCGGTGGCCGGACCGCCGAACAGCCCGATCTCGGCCAGCTCCGCCGGCCCTTGCCCCGGCTCCAGATCGACCTGCACCTCCACGGCATGATCACGGGACAGGTAGCGCATGGCCCGCCGGGACAACGGCAGCCGGTCAGCCTCCGACCGAAGAGCCTCAGGGCGAGCGGCAGCCTGTCCGTCGCGCCCCAGGCCGACATAGGTCAGCCCGGTTCCGTCCGCCCACCGGGCCAGCAGCGCACCCACCAACAAGCGGGCTCCAGGGGCCAGCGGGTCGCCGAGCACCAGACGCACTTCGCGATCGAGCCTGTCGCCCTCGGCCTTGTCGATCCGGTCGTGGACCAGATGGTTGACCAGGGTGCCGGAGTCGGCGGCGCCGCCCGCGAGTCCACCGAACACCCCGACCTCGCGCAGCGGACCGGTCCCCAGCCCCGGCGGCAGCGAGAGAGCCACCCGTACGGTGCTGGTCGCACGATCGAAGGTGAGGTGGGTCCCCGGGGTCAGCGGCAGCCGGGCCACCTCGGCGGTGAGGGCAACACGCGACGGATCGGGCGTCGGGGCATCGATGTCCCAGGCCGAGTCGCCGGCCCCCACGGCCAGGTACAGGAGCCCCCGGACACCGGGCTGACGGGTGAGCAGCGCCCCGATCAGATCCGCCGAAGCCCAGGTGACCAGATTGGAACGCCAAGGACTCCACGCCGACGGCCACAGCCGATGGCGCCCACTGCCGTCGAGAGCACCGAACCCACTCACCCGAACCGGCCGCCGACCGAGAACGTCTGCTTGGCCGTCTGGGTCAGCCCGGCGGTGACCTGGGCCACCTTCTGGTTGAGCTGACCGTGGGCCGCGGCGTCCACCTGCACCGACTCGACGTCGGCAAGCTGGGACAGCTGGGTGGCGATGGCCTTGTGGGCGGTGGCCCCGATGGCGGCGGTGGCCTCCTGGGCGATGACCTGGCCCAGGAACCCGCTCCCCCGCACGTCGTCGTCGGGGAGGTCGGGGTCGTTGAACAGGCTCTGCTTCAGGGTCATCTGGGTCTGGTCGCTGATGGCCTGCAGGGTGGTCGGCAGCCGCTCGGCCACCATGGCGTGGTCGAACTGAGCCCCGCTGACCCCCCGCCGCATCACGTCGCCGATGCGGGAGCTGACCTGCACGTTGGAGACGACCTCGTGCAGCTTGGTCAGGGCCCAGTCCCGCACCCACGCCCCGAAGGTGACCTGGATGCTGCCGGTGCCCCGCACGCTGGCCTGCTCCTTGGCGTGGGCGGTGACGGTGGCGGTCTTGACGCCCGGCGGGCGGACTATGGGACGGTCGGGCAGGTCCCAGATGAGGTCGTCCAGGTGGCTCTTAGGCGTGTAGCGGGACACCAGCGCCACCTCGTCGGGTTCGAAGCGGATCTTGGCGTACTCGATCGATCCCGGGTTGGACAGCGTCGCCGCCGCCACCTTCTTGGCCACGACCGACAGCCGGGCGACATCGCTGGCCGTGAACCCCTTGTCGGTGACCATGCCCACCAGCTGCGAGGAGGCCCGGCCGTCGGACCCGGTGGTGACCACCGCCGGCTCGAGCGTGCCCCAATCGGTGGAGAGGGCCAGCGTCGCTCCCTGGATCGGGGTCCCGTGCCGGTCGACCACCCGCCAACCCAGAGTGACCTTCTCGCCCCACAGGGCCTGGATACTCGAACAGGTCACGTCGACGTCCCAGAACAGCCGGCCGACGTCGAACTTGAGGCTGTCGACGTCCCCCTTCAACAACGTGAACGTGTCCTCGAGGTTCTTGAGCCGGCGGCGGGCGTCGGTGATCTCCCAGTACGCCCCGAACAGGTTGCGCCCGACGGTGCGGAAGTCCTGGATCATCTCGGTTGAGACATGAGTCGTTCCAGGCGGACGCTTGATGAGGACCAGCAGTCCATGGGGATAGGACTCGTCCAGCACCTCCTGCCCCCCGCCCGACGGGAACTGCTGGGCCACGATCGACCACTCGATCCGGTCGCGCAGGCAGGTCTCCATGTTGATGTCCTGGCTGTTGGCCAGGTCCGGGTCATCGGTGGCGTCGACCCGAACCACCCTGTACTGCAACGTCAGGATCAGCTCGTCGCCTCCGGCCAGCGTCGGAGGCAGCGGAACTCGGTCGCCCTGCTGCGAGAACATGATGTCCTGCTCGTTCCACAGCAGATGCCCGTCGATGAGGTAGCGGCCATGGCCGATGCGCAGCTCGTTGGGTGCAGTGACGTTGCCGTGGATGCTGAACGAGTACCAGTCGGCCACGCCGGAGGACCCGATGAACTCCTGGAGGATCAGCCGCTCCTGGTGGCGGCGGATGTCCTCCATCTCGTTCCAATCGCGGTCGAGGAGCGGCACGCCCTGCTGGAGCCGGACCCCCAGGTAGTTCTTGTGCTCGTCGAAGGTGTCGAGCCCACCGTTGGAGAAGTTGCCTGCAGCCATGGCGGTCTCCTTTTCGCTAGAAACACGGCGTCGGCAAAGCCGACACGACTCAGGGTGGCAGGGCGGGGTCGGGCGGGAGGGTGTCCGTCGTGGAGGAGGTGAGGCCCAACACCGATTCACTCTCCGACAGCAGTGTGGGTTCCTCGATCACCACGACGGCCCGCAGGTTGAGGGGCAGGAACAGGGCGGTGTTGGCCAGCAAACGGTCCCGTCGCGAGGCCAGCAGCTGGTAGTCGCTGAGCTCCTCGATCGACGGTGTCACGAAGATGCCGATGGCGTTGAGCGCGTACCGGGCGCCTTGTCCGGTGCGGCTGTCGTGGACGTAGTCGACCTGGTCGTCGACCCCGCCCATACCGGCTAGGAGCGCGGCATCCGCGGTGTTGACGGTGCGCGACCCCTTGTCCACCGCTCGGCCGGACCCAAGGTCGTTGCTGAAGAACACGTTCCGCCAGAACTCGACGATCTCGGCGTCCCAGCCGGTGAGCCGCTTCACCCAAAGCTTGCAGCCCAGCAGCGTGCCGGTGAGCCTGTAGAGGGTGGAGGCGAAGCGGATCTCGTGGCGCTGGCCGGGGATGTCGGCGGTGTGGTCGAGGTCCCAACCCAGCGTTGCCGCCAGATGGGGCAGGTAGCGGGCATCGCCGGTGGCAACGTCATGGAGGTCGCGCAGCTGGTCGGCCCGGGACCGCAGCTGGTCGGCGGCCAGCCCGATGGGGTCGAGGAAGCGGCGCAGCTGACCGCCGGCGGTCGCGGTCTCGGGGATGGCGCCCACCAGGGACCCGTTGCTGCTGACCGGTCCGATGACGTCGTGGCGGCGGTACACCGAGGGCACCAGGTCGTACAGCCGCCGGGCCGTCGGATCCCGATAGGCCTCGGTGGGCGTCACGACGGTGCGCAGCTTCCAGTTCGCCCGCCCCGGCTGGACCAGCTCGTAGTAGCGGGGTCGGCCCGCCGGCAGGCCCAGACCGCCGCCGACGTCGAGGATCTCCTCCCGACGGCGCAGCAGTTTCCCCTCGCTGTTCCTGGTGGTCCAGCGGGTGCGCCGCAGCGCCTCGACCGTGCGATCCTCGGGGTCGGCGACTGTGGTCGACACCGACTCGATCACCTGCTCGGTGATCTGGCCCGCGTCCCGAGCCGGGGCCCGTTCCACCTCGGCAGCCAGCGCCGAGTTGCCGGGCGGGAACGCTTGGCTGTCGTAGACGACGAACGAGGCATCCGGGGTGGGGAACTCGTAGTCCCGGAGCTTGGCCCGCAGCCGCAACGGCGGAATGTCGGCCACGTCCTCGTTGGTGTCTTGGTCGGGCACCGCGTCCCAACCGATCCGCACCCGCCGGCCGACCAGGTCGGCCTCGGCCTGCAGGCCTTCGATCCTCATGGCGCGTCGTACCTCAGCTCGACCACGATCTCGCCGGGCACGGCGATCTCCAGGTCGCCTACCTCGATGCGGCCCTCGATGGTGACCTCGCCCAGGTAGGTCCGCTCGACTGCGTCGCTGATGTTGGCGAACTTGGCCTCCAGCAGCTTCTTGTGCTTGACGAAGACGTGCGGGAGATGGAGCTGGTGCCGACGGAACCGGGTCACGACCGCGGCGGCCACACCGTCGAGGGCTTCGACCGCTTCGTACACCTTGGACAGGTAGATCGACCGGCCCAGTTCGACCCGGTCGAAGGCCAGCAGGCCGGCGACCGCGGTGCGAGCCCGACCCCGGACCGCCTCCGGGTCGAAGTGGTGCTCGGGCAGGACCTCGACCCGGATGTCGACCGGGACCTCGGCCGCGTTGACGATCCGGACCGAGGTACCCAGCATCTTGCGGTCCTCGAAGAACTCGAGGAGCCGCCGGCGAAGCCCGTCGCTCACCACCGTCACCCGATCGCCCTCGGGCACGACCACGAGGTCGACCCTGTTCCAACCGGTGGTGTGGGCCCGGACCTTGGCCACCCCGCCGGCCTGGTGGGCCAGAGCGACGTAGTCGCGCAGGGTTACGGCTCGATCGCCGGAGCGGAACGCCAGCGGGCCGAAGCGGCGGGCGTGGTCGATCGACTCGGGGTCGGTTCCGCCCACCGCGGCCCGGGGATTGGCGACGGCCTTGAGGGACCGCGGCGCCCCCGAGGCCACCACGCTGATGGCGCCGGGCGGAACGTTGGCGATCGTGCCGCCGCCGACGGCATACCGGGCCCGAATGGATCGATCGGCCGGCGGCCTCAGCCCGAAGTTGCCGTCGCCGAAGACCACCGACGCCTGGCCCAGCTCGTCGCGCTCGACCGTGTAGTGCCGGTCCTCCCGGCCCGAGGGACGCAACCGCCCATCGCCGGGGTCTATGTCGTAGAGCAGGTTGCGGCGACGATCCCACCGCACGAAGCCGGACCCCTGCTCGACCTCGACCACCAGCGTGTTGTCCAGCACGGGGTTGCCGCGCAGCGGGAAGGACTGGCTGGCCTCGCCGGTCGAGGTGTCCACGGTCTCGACCGGCTGGCTCTCGGCGTGGAAGACCGGCAGCCCGCGGTAGCGAAGGGTGTCGTCGGGCTGGGCCACCACGTCGGCGCTGTCGAGGTCGATCTCGACGTCCACCGATCCCAGGTACTCGAAGCGCAGCGCGGCGGTGGGTCGTTCCCCGCTGGTGTCGGGCTTGGTGGTGAAGCCGGTGCCCGGCCGGATTCGGACGATCCGGGGATCGTTGGGCTTGGGCCGATCGAAGAACAGGTCCAGCTCGGTCGACGCCGGCAGCGGTGCGGCCAGCTCGTAGCCGATCAGACGCAGCAGGTGCTGGACGCTGCGCCGCTCGGCCGCGGTGGGCAGGAAGGCCTCGCTGGCGATCCGGTCCTGGTAGTAGAGGACCACGTCGCCGACGTAGGCGAACAGGTCGACCAGCACCATGCCCAGGTCGCCGGGCGAGCGGTCGGTCCATTCGGGGAGGCGCCAGGACGCCAGATCCAACATGGCCTGGCGCAGCGAGGCGAAGTCCTTGTTGGTGTAGTCGACGGCGGGGAGGGTGGGGAGGTCGGTCATGGCTACACCAGGGGGACGACGAGCCGGTCGGCGGTCTGCTCGGGGATGAGTCGATAGGTGAGGAGCAGGCGGACCTCACCCAGGTCGGGGTGGCGCTCGATGTCGATGCCGGTGATCGTGACCCGGGGCTCCCAGCGCAGCACCGCCTCCTCGGTCTGGCGCACGGCCACGTCGGCCAGGACGTCGTCGTTGGGATCGTGGACCAGTGAGGGCAGCCGGGTGCCGTAGTCCCGGATCAGCGGGCGCTCCCCCAGCCGGGTGGCCAGCAGCACCTGGAGGTCCTGGCGGACCTTGTCCTCCCCCGCGGTCACCGCGAACCCGCCGGTGGCCGGATCGATCCGGAACGGTGCCGCCACCCCCCGCACCGCCGCGGCGCCGATGCCGAGGCTGGAGATCGGGCCGCTCATTGGAGCTTCCCCTTGCCGCTCTGGGTGAACGGTTGGTCCTGGACACTGCCCTGGACTCCGGCGACCTCGGCCGCCGCGGTGTAGGTGTGGATGGCGTCGGCGAGCGCCTCGGCCACCTGGTCAGGGGTGAGGTTGTCCTTCTTGCCCCGATCCATCACCGCCTTGAGGTCGGTGGCGAGCTTGTTGCGATCGAGCGGCACGGCAGTTCCTCCTCAGTCGAGTGGGCAGCCGGGTAGGGCGGGGAGCGCCGGCAGCGAGGGCAGGGACGGGAGCGACGGCAGACCGATCCCCGGCAGGCTCACCGACAACGACGGCAACGACGGCGGCGACGGCAACGGCGGAAGCTCCGGCAAGGACGGCAAAGCCGGAAGCGACGGCAACGACGGCAACCCGATCCCCGGCAGATTCACCGACAACGACGGCAACGACGGCGGCGAAGGCAGAGGCGGCGGCGAAGGCAAAGCCGGCAGAGCCGGAAGCGACGGCAACGACGGCAGCCCGATCCCCGGCAGGCTCACAGACAGCGAGGGCAGCGGCGGGAAGGCGCACCGGGACACGGCTCACCCGACCTTGATGTTGGTGTAGGTGACGGTGGGCGGAGCCGGCGGCAGCGGCGGCGGGGGAACCGGGATCGGCGGACCAGTCGGCCCCATCGCCGACGGATGGGTGTGGAACTGGTGGGCGTTCCACATCTTGTCCGGATGGAGCATGCCGCTCTGGACCGGGCCGCTACCGATGCTGACCGCCCCGCCGGAGATGGCGATGGAGTCGGCCAGCAGCGACAGCTTCGATCCACCGGCGATGGTGACCTTGTCCTTCTCCACGGTGATCACGGTTTTGCCGGAGCTGGCCGCGACGATGATCCCGTCCTTGGTCATGCTCACCGTGTTGCCCTGCTCGCTGGTCAGGCTGAGCTCGCCCTTGGCGGCGTTGAGGTAGAGGTTGGCGCCTTTCTGGTTGGCCACGAGGACGCTGCCCTTGTCGTCGATGGACACGAAGCTGTCGAGCTTGTGCCGCATGACCACCTTCTCCTTGCCGGCCTCGTCGCTCAGCTCGACGACGTGGCCCGACGGCGTGTGGACCACCCGGTGGTCGTGGATCGGGGTCTTGGCCTCCGGCGGCACCTTGCCCTTCGGGTACCAGGTGCCCACCCAGATCGGGTAGCTGGGATCCCCGGCCTCGAACTCGATCCACACGCCGGCGCCGATCGGCGGAACGAAGAAGTGGCCCGAGGCAAAGCAGGGCGTGGCCCACACCTTCACGTCCCGACCCAGGACGGTGGGGACGGTGACCTCGATCTGGCCCAGGCCGTCGGTGTCGTTGTTGTCGGTGACCGTGCCCCGGTGCTTGCCGTACACCCTGTGGCGATGGATCTCGTCAGCCTCGAACAGTTCGGCGGTCATCCCGGAACCTCCCTCACCTGGTCACCATGAAGCTGGTCTCGTAGGTGGCCGACGACCGGTCGCCGGACGTCACCCGCTGGTAGCGGTGGACCGCCATGCCGACGTACCAATCGCCCTCGGCCCACGGGGTGATGCCCTTGATCGTGACCTTGGACTTGGCCGTCATCTTCACCGTGCCGATGGCCCGGCCCTTCCCGGTCCAGCCCAGGATCCGGGTGGGATCGCGCACCGCCAGCACGTCGCTGCGGGCCTTGTCCGATGGCTGCGGTCCCAGCGGCGTCGGAGGCGGTGGGGTCGAGGCCAGCTCCTTGGCCTTGGTGTCCGCGGCGGCGAGGACGTCGGCAGTGGCGCCGGAGGTGGGCGCATCCTTGGGCGATGGAGGAACGGGCGTCGCGGGCGGAGTCGGGCCGACGGTCTCGACCGGGTCCCCCGACTCCGTGTCCATCACCGTTGCCACCATCTGGGTGCCGGCCCGTCCTGCCACCCGCTGGCAGTCGAACTCCAGCAGCTTGCTGTAGCCGCAGCAGTACTCCAGGCTGCCGATGGACTTGGAGCTTTGCAGCTCCTTGTTGCTGACGAACCAGTACACCGGGCTCTGCAGCTCAGAGTCCCACTCCACGAACGACCGAGCCCCGTAGTAGAGCGCCACCTGGTTGAGGAACTCGTAGTCGGTGAGGTTGGCCTGGACCAGTTTCCGCTTGTCGGTGAACTCGGGGTTGGGATCGGGCTTGTTCTTCACCGAGAACTTGGACCCGTACCGCGCCAGCACCTCGTCGACGACCGACGACAGCAGACCGGTGTAGGACTTCCGCCGCCGGTCCCGGTGCATGAGGATGCCGTCGTCGTAGACCACCACCGTGGTCTTGCCCGCGCCTCCGCCCACGCAGCTCTGGCTGGTCTCGACCAGCCCGTGGAACAGGACCGCGCTCTCGTCCTCCCAGCCCAGCTCCACGATCACCGCGGTGCCGGGGTAGGCGGCCGCGGCGGCGATGCCGTTGGGGTCGTCCAGCACCACGGTGGCCTTGTCGATCATGCGGTCGTGGTCCTCGACCTCGGCCGACACCACGGTGAAGCCGGGGCGGAACTTGTCGCCGAACACCACCCGCGAGACCGGGAGGTTGGCCATCAGAGGAACGCCCCTTGAGGTGGCCTGGTGTTCTGTGACCTGTATGCCGCGCCATGGCGCGGCATACAGGTCACAGAACGATTGCAGCGAGCGGCGGCTTCCATCAGAGAGCCCGCCGGCGGTCGATGCGGCCCAGGTTCTCCAGGGTCGGGATGACGACGGGAGCGCCGGGCGCCAGCTCGAGCGGGAACACCCGGGGGTTGGCGTCGGCGATGACCCACCAGCGGTCGGCCGACCCGAGGTAGCGGTGGGCCAACGACTCCAGGGTGTCCCCGGCCATGACCACGTGGATCCGGGGCTGACCGGTGCCGACGGTCAGCTCGTGGCGGATCGGCACCGTGGTGTGGACTCTGCCGTCGGAGTCCGGCGCCTCGTAGGTGACCAGCTGGCGGTAGCGGGAGTTGGGGGCGAGGGGCATGACGTCTCCGTTCACAGGAACAGCTCGGCGATGGCGCCGACCCCGGGGGTGGCGATGAGCAGGTCCTCGGCGTACCCGTCGCGGCCCATGTCGGCGAAGATCGTCACCGTCCGCTTGACCGACTCGACGATGGGGGCGATGGCGTGGGTCTGCTCCTTGAGCGTGGTGTTGACCTGGGCGTGCTGCGCCGTCCCGTCGCCGTTGAAGCTGAGGATCTTGATGTTGAGGTCGGTCATCACGCAGGTGGCGGAGATGGGTCCGTACTTGAACGACACCTCCGGCGGTTTGTTGAGGCAGGGCGGCGAGAGCGAGACGATGTCCTTGACCGCGGAGAAGATGTCGACGCCGGGGACCATGAACGCCCGCAGCAGGGCCAGGTACTGCTCGATCTCGGAGTCGGGTGACGGGGCGTTGTCGGGCAGACGCCCGGCATACAGGTGGAACTCCAGCTCGAACACCCGGGGCTCGCCCTCGCTCGGCGCCAACGCCTTGGTGTTCGTCAGCAGCGACCCCATCTCCTTGAGGTCCTCGAGCAGACCGGTGATGGTGCCGATGGCCCCGACGGCGGCGTCGGTCTGGTCGAACTTCCACTTCCCCATGCCCTGGCTGGGGGTGTAGCCGTAGCGGCTCTTCTCCGACAGCAGATCGGGCGGGATCTGGAACCGGAACACCAGCGGCGGGATGTTGAACACGTTGGCCAGGTAGCCGACTATGGCCATGTCAGCCGCTCCTTCCGGTCAGGGACGACATATCAACCCCCCGGGGACGGTGGCGGCGCCCCGGTCGGTCTGCTCCCGGCGCGGGTCGACGGCACCGGTGGAACCCGGCACCACCACCACGGGCGGACCACCGACACCGGGCGTCGGCGGAACCAGGTCGATCACGACCTTGTCGATGTCCACGACCACTTCGGCGCGATCGCTGGGCCGGGACAGGTCCGCGGCCGCGCCGACCAGCGGACCCTTGGCGCCCTGGGACGCGGCCTCGTCCTTCAGCACCTTGCCGAAGTCCCCCATGATCTTCTGAAGGCCACCGGACGAGAACCAGGTCTCATAGGCCTTGGACACCGCCGCGAATGGTCCGGTCTCCCCGGCCGGTGCGTTGAACCGCTTGAGCGCATCACCCACACCGGCGGAGGCGGTCTTGGCCTCGCCGACCCGATCCTCGAGCCGCTTCTGCAGGCCGGCGTTGGCTCCGGCCAAGGTGTCGTTGATCTTCTTGCCGCTGTCCACCAGGGCGTTGCGGGCGCCGTCGAAGGCGGAGTTGGTGGCGCGGGCCGCGGCGCCGGCCCCGTCGGTGATGGCCTGCACCACCGTGTCCTGGGTGCTCTTGTCGAACGTCTTGGCCATGTCCGGGAAGTCGATCTTGACCTTGCTCGTGGCCGCCGATCCGCTGGGGAGCCCCTTGGCCGCGGCCTGCGAGCGCAGGAGCGCCGCGGCCTGATCGGGAGTCAAGGTGACCTTCGAGGCCGCGGCGAGCACGGCCACCAGGTCGGGGAGCATCCGGGCGAAGGCGACGAGGAACCGCATCACCACCGAGTCGCCGATGGCGGTGAGCAGGCCGCCGACCCCGTCGCGCAGGAAGGTCATCAGCTGGTTGGCGAAGTCGGCCAGCTTGGGGCCGATGGCCACCAGCACCGCCATGAACGCCTTGACGATGGCCTCGATCAGATCGAAGACCGCCTTGAGGATGGTGTTGAGGCCGTTACGCAGCAGCGGTAGCACCTCGGCCACCAGCTTGATGGCCACGGCCACGGTGTCGAGAAGCACGGCCAAGATGGCGGCCCGCAGCAACAGCACCATGCGGAAGGCGAAGGCGATGGTCTCGGCGATCCCGCGCATGAAGTCGCGCAGGTGGTGGAACAGCCAGGCCACCGTGCCCACGGCCATGGGCACCAGCAGGACCAGACCGTTGATGACCCTCGTCGTCGCCAGGAGGGCTTGGGTGACCGGGTTGAGGCTTTCGGCCAGGTTCTTGGACGCCCCGCCCTTGTCGTCGTTGGCGGTGACGAACAGGTTCTTGGCGTCGATGAGCAGAGCGCGGAGCCCTTCCAGCTTCTGGACCAGCGAGGGCTCACCGGCCTTGTCCTTTTCGCCTCCGGGGGCCGGCGCCACCAGCGACCGCATGATGTTGTCGGCGGCGGTGGCGATCTTGGCGATGTCGCTGATCGACAGGGTGAGCAGGACGCCTGCCGCTGTGCCTCCTGCGGCGGAGCCGACCAGTCCGCCGAGGAACCGTCCGACACCACCGAAGACGCCGCCCACTACGTCGAGCAGGCCACCGCCCTCGGCCACCATGTCGCTGATGTTGACCACGTAGACCTTGAGGGCACCGTCGAACATGGGCGGCTCCCCCAGGGCGGCCACGGCGGAGCCCGCTCCGACCATGAGCGACAACGGCATGCTGCGGGTGACCGCCCGTTCGATGGACTCCAGGGCCCGACGGGTGGAGCGGACCTCGGTGAGCAGCAGCCCCATCTGGGTGACGACGAGCTCGTCGTCCATCAGCGCTCACCTCCTTCGGCCGCCAGCGCGTCGAACTTGATCCGACCCTTGGAGTAGGCGTCGACCATGGCGGTGCGCAGCTGGGTGGCGACCTCCTGGGCCAAATGGTCGTCGGGTCCCCGTCCCACGCGGACCGTCACCTCCGGAACCCGCACCGATGTCAACGTGAGCCCGTGCTTGGCCAGGATGTGCGGAGACGTTGGGCTGGGCACTGCGCCCAGGTCGCGCCAGGTGCGTCCGGCCTCGGTCAGGAAGCCGGGGATCAGCCGGCCGACCAGCTCGAACCCCCCGGCGCTGAGCACGTTCTGCTCGAACGCTCCGGCCATCGCTGCGAACGGCTGAGGCCCGTCGGGCGGTTTGGCCAGAGCGTCGAGCTCGTCACCGAACACGGTCCTGGTGGCCTTGTCGGCGTGGACCATCAGCCCGTCGATGTTGGAGGTGCGGGCCAGCGAGGGGCCGAGGTCCTTGGCCACCGTGGCCGCATCGTGCAGCGCCCAGCTCGCGCTCTTGTAGGCAGTGTCGATGGACGTCTTGGCCGTGTCCCGCACGCCTCGCAGCTCGCCCAGGAGCTTGGCCTCCAGGGTGCCGTCTATGATCGAGGGGTCGACCTTGGGGAACGGCGGCAGCGTGACCTTGGAGAAGTCCGGGCCTGGGAGCGCTCCGTACTTGTTGAGGATGTAGGTGCCCAGGGGGCTGGCCAGGACCGA
>DASXTK010000204.1:0-2061 GCA_036505485.1 Acidimicrobiales bacterium | reverse complement strand
CGGCCAGGGCAAGACCAACCCGGAGATAGCGGCCGCGTTGTTCATCAGCCCGCGCACCGCCGGGGTGCACGTCACCCACATCCTGCGCAAGCTCGACGCCGCCACCCGGGTGCAGGCGGCCACCGTCGCCGAACGCGCCGGCCTGCTCGACGCCGGGCAGACCGACACCCCGCTCGCGCACACCTAACCGATCTGCTTGGTCAGGCGGATCGGGGTCTGGTCGTCAGGCTGGGATCAGCTGCAGGGGTTGGTCGGCGTGGTCGGGGAGGGGCTCGATCAGTTCTGGTCCCTTTGAGGCGCCGCGGCCGGTCTTGTTGACCGCGGTGGAGACGGCGCGGACCTGCAGCGGCTCGTACTCGATGCCGCTGATCAGCTTCTGGGCCTCGTCCTTGGCGGTCAGGTTCGGGTCGAGCCAGGCGTCGATGCGGTCGGGGGGCAGGATGACCGGGGTGCGGTCGTTCATCACCCCGGCCAGCCAGGTGGCGTGGGGGGTGATGATCGCGGCCGACCACAGCCACCGGTCCGGGTCGTCGGGGTCTGTGGCCGGGTCCGGCCACAGCTCGTAGAGCCCGGCGAAGGACAGCGTCGCGTCGGCCGGGTGGATGTAGTAGGGCTGTTTGACCGGCTTCCCGTTGGCGTCGGCGGTGGGCAGCCACTCGTAGTAGCCGGCGGCGGGGATGACCGCCCGGCGGTTGGCGAACGGCCGTGCCTAACTGTGCGCGCTCATCCCGCACACCGACGCGCGGGTTCGTGTATTTGGTGGAGAAAGGAGCCTCGCCGAGGTCGAGAACGGGCTCCCCGCCGTCTCGGCCACCGCTTGCCGGAGCACGAGAGGTGGGCGATGGTGGTCCGATAGCCCCTGCAAGGGGGATCGCCGGTCCGGAAGTTGGAGGACGGGACATGAGGAAGATGGCTGCGGCGGTCGGCGCCCTCGCGCTCGTGACCGCCATTCCAGGTACCGCCAATGCCGACTCGCCGTGGCGGACGAGCGTCACGGCCACCAACCGGGTGGTGAGCATGCCGGTACAGGGCGGTGGTTACCCGGTTCCGCCGGGCCAGACCGCGCCCGAGCCGGGCACCTGCCGCGCCGGGTCCTACAACTCGAACTTCTCCGAGTCCTGGATCGCCGTCAAACCCGGTACCGAGGACCTCGTTGGTACCTCGAAGTTCTTCTTCGAGAAGTACTCCACGTTCTACGACTTCCACCTCGGGTCGTACACGATCCGGGACGGCCGCGCGGTTGCCGCGAACCAGGTGCAGGGCTACGACTGCATCTCCACCGGCACCCAGGAGATGCCTCCGAGCTGGACCAACAACACCGACCCCAACGCGGATTTCGACACCAAGGGTCGCGTGTACCAGGTAACGCTGCCGTTCAATGCGTTCTGGGCGAATCTCCACCCGAATTCGAACATTGCCATCTCCTACAGCGACGACCTCGGGCAGCACTGGGTCACGGGTAACGGCGGCGAGCCCCTCGAGCACGCGCCGAACTGGTCCAGCCTGAGCCTCGGCTTCGTCGAGGACAAGCAGTGGGTAGCGGTGAACCACTTCCCAGGCAACCGCTACCAGGACCACGTCTACGCCGCATGGGCCGTCTACAACGGCAGCACGACCAAGATCCGTGTGGCGGTCTCGCGAGACCGAGGTCAGACGTTTGCCAAGCCGGTCACGATCACCAAGCCGAACCAGACCGGGCCGACCAACGAGTTTGTCTACCCGGCGGTGGACGCAGCCGGCAACGTCTATGTGTCGATCGCCTCCGACCATCCGAGCCCGGACCGCAAGACCATCTACGTCGCCCGGTCCAGCGACGACGGTGCCACCTGGTCGCAGTTCATGCCGGTGGCACAGGCCACGGCGATGCCGGGATGCTGCCTGCCCAACACCACGTTCCGCGACGGCATCCTCGAGCACTTCGCGGCCAGCCCTGACCACCCGGGCCACCTCTATGTGGTGTGGGAGGACTGGGACGGCAGCCAGTTCGACGTGAAGTTCACCCAGTCGGTCGACTTCGGCCAGACCTGGTCAGCGCCGATTGTGGTCAACGACAACGCCGAC
>DASXTK010000203.1:0-10779 GCA_036505485.1 Acidimicrobiales bacterium | reverse complement strand
GCGGTCTTCCAGGTCATCAGCGCGGCCAGGGCGCGGACCTCGTCCAGGTCGGCCGACGGATGGAAGCGCACGCCGCCCTTGTACGGCCCCCGGGCCCCGTTGTGCTGCACCCGATAGCCCCGCACGACCATGAGATCGCCGTTGTCGAGACGCACTGGGACCTGGGCCGACACCTCGCGGTAGCTGCTGGTCAACAGCTCTTGGGTGTCCTCGTCCAGGTCGATGATGCGCGCCGCCTCGGCGAAGTAGGAGTTGACCGCTTCCACGGGTGACAGGTCCACGGCCGGGACGCTACCCAGCTCCTCTAGCCCCGAGCCTCAATCTCCCGATGGGCCGCTAGGGGAGCCAGCCGGTTGTAGGTGACCTCGACGTTGTCGGCCAGCTCCGACTCGAAGGCGTGCAGCCTGTCCAGCAACGGCTGGACCTCTTCCGGAGTCGTGGCCCAGAACTCGGTCACCGGGTAGTAGAGGTCGGGCGAGCGCCACATCCCCACCCGGTACCAGCCCTTCATCTCGTCGCCGGTCGTGGTGAAGTCGTAGGCCACGAGCACCCGGAAACCCCGCCGCTCCTGGAGGGCGTGCCAGAAGGCGTTGTCGTGGTCGTGATCCATCCGGGCCTGCAACACCTCGTGGTCGGCCAGCCCGTACACGTCGGTGAGCGGACCGTCGTGGTACAGGGCGATGTAGCCCAGCTCCCCGATGGCGATGGGCTCGTGGTCATAGGCCTGGTGGAGGAACTGGGCCACCTGGTAGCGCTGCTCGTACATGCCCTCGGCCCGCCACGGCGCGGTGGCCGTGCGCTTGAGCTGCAGGGTGGAGCCGGCGACGAGCACCAGCAGGACGAGGCCGGGGGCCCACCACCCAGGGCGGACTGGGCGCCGCTCCAGCGCGGCGGGAACCACCCGAAGCAGGACCAGCACGCCCAGACCGAGCAGGTAGGCCTGGTAGCGCACATCCTGGGCCACGGCCGCGAGATCGACATGGAGCAGGGTCGCAACCATGAAGGCGACGGCCGGGAAGAGGTAGGCCTGTCCGGAACGCCGCCGCACACCGTCCACTACGACGGCGAGGGCCACGATCAGCAGGACCACCAGCAGCGGATCGGTGGACAGGCGCTCCCAGGCCACGTCGAGGGTCCGGCCGGTCTCGCCCCGGTCGCCGAGAGTCTTGAGGACTACGGAGTTGGGCAGGATCTCCTGGCCATAGGCCAGGTTCACCGCGGCGACGACCCCGAAAGCCGTGAGGCAAGAGGCGACCAGGCCGGCCCCAATACTGATCCGACGACGGAGCGAGCCGACACCCAACCAAAGGACCGCGAGCACCAAGCCGGCCACGACGAACGCCGTCTCGCCTCGAGTCAACGTCGCTAGGAAAACGAGGACCACGGCCGCCACCCAGTTCTTGGTGCGGAAATCCCCGCCATCCGGGGGTTTCCGCACCAAGAACGACTCGGTGGCCAGGACCAGCGCCAGCACCAAGGCCATGTGCAGGGTGTGTTCCATCCCCACGAAGGCCAGACCAGGGAGGAACAACAGCACGACGGCCACGAAGACGACCGCCGGGGTGCCGGCGCGGCCCAGGGACGAGCGGAACCGGGTCAGATCCGGGGCCAACAGCCGCAGCACCCACCAGGCCGCCACCAGGTTGAGCACCAGCGGGGCCACCTCGCCGGCCTTGCCTCGGAAGACCCACTGGGTCGGCGCCAGCACCAGCGTCCACAGGGGCGAGGATGAGGCCGACTGGAACTCCCCGGGCACCACACCCCACGTCCCGTGGAAGATCAGCCGGCGGGCCACGGTGAGGTGGATCGCGGGATCGTCCAGCACGTAGACGAAGGTGCCGCCGGTCCGCCACAGCAGGATCACCAGCTGCACCGCCACGGTCATCAGCACAGCGCCCATGGCCCAGCGCACTGGGCTCGACGTCACCGGCTCGCGCCGCGAGCCGCTCGCGTCGGGCTCCTCGCCCGCCGTGCGTTCCGCCAGCGCCGTCGCCCGCTCCCCCACCAGCGGGAGATTACTGGTCTGGCTACGCAGCGCCGGAAGCGGTGAGACGGACCTCGGCCCGGCGTAGGGCCGCCCTGGCCTCGTCGTCGTCGTCGTGGCGCATCTGTTCCTCGGCCCGGTCCTTGGCCTGGCGGGCCCGGTCGACGTCGACCTGAGTGCCCATCTCAGCCACGTCGGACAGGATCGTGACCTTGGTCTGGTCGCCGTCGCCGCTCGAGGACACCTCGACGAAACCGCCGTGCACCGCCACCGTCTCGTCGCCCAACGACGAGCGGATCGTCACCGTGGCGATGTCGAGCGCCCCCACGAACCGAGAGTGGCCGGTCAGGAAGGCGATCTCGCCTCCCCCGACCGTGCGGGCGATGACCATGTCGGCCTCACCCGAGTAGAGGATCCGCTCGGGCGAGACCAGCTCGACCTGCAGGGTCATCTACTCACCCGCCTGCTCACGCAGCTGCTGGGCCTTGCGCTTGGCGTCGTCGGCGCCGCCCACGTTGAGGAACGCCTGCTCGGGCAGGTCGTCCAGCTCACCATGGACCAGCGCCTCGAACGAGGCCACGGTCTCGTCGACCGGGGTGGTGATGCCCTCCAGACCGGTGAAAGCCTGGGCCACGTACATGGGCTGGGACAGGAACCGCTGGATCTTGCGGGCCCGCGACACCGTGACCTTGTCCTCCTCGGACAGCTCGTCGAGACCGAGGATGGCGATGATGTCCTGCAGTTCCTTGTAGCGCTGGAGGATCTCCTGCACCCGGCGGGCCACGGCGTAGTGCCGCTCGCCTACGACCTCGGGCGACAGGATGGTCGACGTGGAGGCCAGCGGGTCGACCGCGGGGTAGATGCCCAGGGCGGCGATGTCGCGGCTCAGCTCGGTGGTGGCGTCGAGGTGGGTGAAGGTGGTGAACGGCGCCGGGTCGGTGTAGTCGTCGGCCGGCACATATACCGCCTGCAGGGAAGTGATGGACCGGCCTCGGGTCGAGGTGATCCGCTCCTGCAGCTCGCCCATCTCGTCGGCCAACGTGGGCTGGTAGCCCACCGCTGAGGGCATGCGGCCCAGCAGGGTCGACACCTCGGAGCCGGCCTGGACGAACCGGAAGATGTTGTCGATGAACAACAGCACGTCCTGGCCCCGCGCGTCCCGGAAGTACTCGGCCACGGTCAGCGCCGAGAGGGCGACCCGCAGGCGCACGCCGGGGGGCTCGTCCATCTGGCCGAAGATCAGGGCAGCCTTCTCGAGCACGCCCGACTCGCCCATCTCGATGAACAGGTCGGTGCCCTCACGGGTGCGCTCGCCGACCCCGGCGAACACCGACACACCACCGTGGTTCTGGGCCACGCGGCGGATCATCTCGGTGATGAGCACCGTCTTGCCCACGCCGGCCCCGCCGAACAGGCCGATCTTGCCGCCCTGCAGATAGGGGGTGAGGAGGTCGATGACCTTGATGCCGGTCTCGAACATCTCCTTCTGCGGGTCGAGCGTGTCGAAGTCCGGGGCGTCGCGGTGGATGGGCCAGTGGTCCTCGATGTCGGTCAGCTCGGCCACGTCGAGCGGCTCGCCGATCACGTTGATCACGTGCCCGAGGACCCCGTCCCCCACCGGCATGGTGAGACCTACACCAAGGTTGCGGACCGGCGTGCCCCGCACCAGGCCATCGGTCGGCTTGAGGCAGATGGCCCGGACCCGGGAGTCGCCGATCTGCTGGGCCACCTCGGCCCGCACGACGACGTCCTGGCCGTCCAGGTTGAGGGTCATCTCCAGCGCGGTGTTGATGGCCGGGACGGCATCGGACGGGAACTCGACGTCGATGACCGGGCCGGCGATGGCGACGACGCGGCCGTCCTTGAGCGCGGGTTCGGTCACAGTCATGTCTTGGCTCCTAGGAGATCTGCGGACATCAGCGCGTGGTCGATCAGGAGATCCTCGGGGTCGGCCTTGGCCGCCCGCAGGGCTTCGGCGCCGCTGACGATCTCCATGATCTCGGTGGTGATGGCATCCTGGCGGGCCCGGTTCATGGCCCGCGAGTACTTGGTGATGAGGTCCTCGGCATTGTCGGTGGCCGACTTCATGGCCCGCTGCTGGGCGGCCAGGAAGGACGCCGCGCCGTCGAGCAGGGCGGCGTAGAGGCGGGCCTCGGCGTAGCGGGGCAGCAGCCGATCGAGGATCTCCTCCGGGCTGGGTTCGAACTCGTAGTCGGCGGTCGGGCCTTCTTTGGCCTCGTCCAGCATCGACCGGTCCAGCGGGACGAACCGGCGAACCACCACCCGCTGGGTCGCGGCCGACAGGAACTGGGTGTAGACCAGCTCGACCAGGTCGTACTCCCCGGCCTCGAACCGTCCCACCACGTAGTCGGCGATCCGGCGGGCGTCCTCGTAGGCCGGTTGGTCGGCGAAGCCCTGGAAGCTCTCGTCGATGGCCCAGCCCCGGAAGCGGAAGTAGCCGGTGGCCTTCTTGCCCACGGTGATCAGCCGGGTCTGGCGGCCCTGGGCCTGCTGGTGCTCCATCGAGCGCTCGGCAGCCCGGATCACCGAGCTGTTGTACGCACCGCACAGCCCGCGATCGGCACTGACCACCACGTAGGCCACGGTCTGCACCGGTTCACGTTCGGACAGCAGCGGCGAGTCGCCGCCGGCGCCGGCCGCGGCCAGGTTGCGGATGACCTCGGTGATGCGCTCGCTGTAGGGACGAGCTGCGGCCACCCGCTGCTGGGCCTTCACGATGCGGCTGGCCGCGATGAGCTCCATCGCCTTGGTGATCTTCTTGGTCGACTGGATCGACTTGATCCGTCGGCGCAGCGCTCTTTCCTTGCCGCCAGCCATGGCGTCCCGCCTCTACTCCGTGCCGCCGGTGGCGGTGGCGTCGGCGGCCTCTTCCCAACTGAACTGCTCGGCGAACTCCTTGATGGCCGATTCGAAGGCGGCATCGTCGGGGATACTGCCGGTGGCCCTCATGCCGCTGAGGATGTCGCTGTGCCGGGCCCGGAACCACTCGATCAACTCGGCCTCGAACCGCTTCACCTCTTCGACCGGCACCGGGTCGAGGTAGCCGTTCGTGCCGGCATAGAGCGACACGATCTGCTCCTCGACCGGCATGGGGCTGTTGAGCGGCTGCTTGAGCAGCTCCACCAGCCGGTAGCCCCGGTCGAGCTGAGCTTGCGACACCTTGTCCAGCTCGGATCCGAAGGCCGCGAACGACTCCAGCTCCCGGAACTGGGACAGGTCGCCCTTGAGCGTGCCGACCGCCTTCTTCATGGCCTTGATCTGGGCTGCACCACCGACCCGGGACACCGACTGGCCGGTGTCGAACGCCGGGCGGACACCGGACTTGAACAGGTCCTCCTGGAGGAAGATCTGCCCGTCGGTGATGGAGATCACGTTCGTGGGGATGTAGGCCGAGATGTCGCCGGCCTTGGTCTCGATGACCGGCAGGGCAGTCAACGAACCCGCACCCTTCTCTTCGCTGAGCTTGGCGGCCCGCTCCAGCAACCGGCTGTGGAGGTAGAACACGTCGCCGGGATAGGCCTCACGACCGGGCGGGCGGCGCAGCAGGAGCGAGATCTGGCGGTAGGCCTCGGCCTGCTTGGACAGGTCGTCGTACACCGCCAGCGCGTGCTCGCCGTTCTCCATCCAGTGCTGGCCCATGGCGCAGCCGGCGTAGGGCGCCAGGTACTTGAACGGCGAAGGGTCCGACGCTCCGGCCACCACCACCACCGTGAAGTCCATGGCGCCGTGTGCTTCCAGGGTGGCCACGGTGTTGGCCACCGTGGACTCCTTCTGGCCGATGGCCACGTAGATGCACTTCACGCCCAGGCCCCGCTGGTTGATGATCGTGTCGATCGCCACCGTGGTCTTGCCGGTCTTGCGGTCGCCGATGATCAGCTCGCGCTGGCCCCGGCCGATCGGGGTCATGGCGTCGATGGCCTTGATGCCGGTCTGCAGCGGTTCGTGCACCGGCTGGCGGCCGGTGATGCCGGGGGCCTGGATCTCCATGCGGCGCTCGACGACGTTGGTCAGCGGGCCCTTGCCGTCGACCGGGAGGCCGAGGGCGTCGACCACCCGGCCCAGCAGGCCGTCACCCACCGGCACCGACAGGATGCGATGGGTGGCCTTGACCGTCTGGCCTTCCTTGACCTCGGCGGCGTCGCCCAGGACCACCGCGCCGATCGACTCCTCGTCGAGGTTGAGGGCCAGGCCTACGACGCCCGATTCGAACTCCAACAGCTCGTTGACCGCAGCTTCGGGCAGGCCCGAGACCCGGGCGATGCCGTCACCGACCTCGATGACCCGGCCGACCTGGGCGGTCTCGACGCCGGGCTTGAAGTCCTTGAGGTTCTTGCGGAGCGCCGCCGCGATGTCGGTGGTGTTGATGGTCAGCTCTGCCACTTTTCCTTCTCCTAGAACGCGTGCTTGAGCTGCTCGAGACGACTGCGCACGGACCCGTCGATGACGGTGTCACCCACCTGGGCCACGATGCCGCCCAGCACCGACGGATCGACGATGACCTTGACCTCGACCTGCTTGCCGGTAGCGGCGTTGAGCGCCTGGGCCAGACGGGCGCGCTGGTCAGCGGTCAGGTCGACGGCGCTGCGTACCTCCGCGACCTCCTTGTTGGCCTCGGCTGCGGTGCGCTCGACCAGCTGGCGGACGATGGCCGGCAGGTCCTTGGCCCGGCCGGCACCGACCACCATCGACACCATCGCCACGGTGACCGGCAGGGCATGTCCGCCCAGCAGATCCTCGACGATCTGCTGACGGCGAGACGCCGGGATGTGCTGGTCGGTGAGCGCTTCTCGCAGCTCGTCGGAGGTTTCCAGACTCTGCGCGAAGCGGAACAGCTCCTCCTCCACGTCGCGCAGTGACCCCTCGGCCCGCGCCACTTCGAACAGCGCATCCGCATATGCCGGGATCCGGGCGTCAGTTGCTGCTGGCATCGGTGTCTCCTACGAGCTCCGGGCCGCGAGCTGGTCGATGTACTGCTCGACCAGTTGCTTCTGGGTTTTGGCATCGAGGTTGCGTTGGACGACCACCTCGGCCGCACCGATCGCCAGGTTGGCGACCTCGCCGCGCAGATCGGCCATGGCGTGGCTCTTCGCCGACTCGATGTCCGCGATCGCTCGCTGCCGTAGGTCGGCCAGCTCGGTCTGCAGACGCGCCTCCTGGTCCCGCTTGAGCCCATCGGCGGCTCGGCGGGCCTCCTCGATGATGCGCCCGGCCTCGGAGCGGGCGTCGTTGAGCTGCGCCCGGTACTCGGCCAGCACGGTGTCGGCCTCTTCGCGCTTGGTTTCGGCGGCCTGCAGATCGGCGCGGATGCGCTCGGCCCGGGCATCCATGCCCTGCTTGATCGCCGGAAAGGCGAACTTGCGCAGCAAGAAGAACAGAGCGACGAAGCTGATCGCTCCCCACACCAACTCATCGGTCGCAGGGAGGATCGGGCTCGGTGCCTCCTGGCACGCCTTCGGGTCATCGGCCTTCTCGGCCTGCTCGATGCACTCCTTGGTGTCCTTGGAGAGGTCGTCCTGGCCTTCCTGCGCGCTGGCCGCAGGGGCCAACGCCAGGAGGCCGACGACCGCGAGCAGCACGCTCGCGAGAATTGTGCGGGTGCGCACGTGAGCCTCCTAGCCCGAGATGATGAACGCGAGGACGAAGCCGAACAGGGCGAGAGCCTCGGTGAAGGCGATGCCGAGGAACATGGTGGTTCGCACCATGCCGGCGGCCTCGGGTTGGCGAGCCATCGCAGTGATCGCATTGCCGACGACGAGGCCGATGCCGATTCCGGGGCCGATGGCAGCCCCGCCATAGACGATGCCTCGGCCGACCGCAGTGAGACCTTCGGCAAGTTCGCCCGGGTTCTGCTCAGCGAGGAAGTGCAGCACGGGATTGTTCTCCTTCGGGTTGCGCTTAGTGCTCGGGGTGCAAGGAGCTGCCGATGTACACGGCAGCCAGGATCGTGAAGATGTAGGCCTGCAGGAAGGCCACCAGGAGCTCGAAGCCGCTCAGCGCGATCAGCAGTGCCAGCGGGAGCGCGGCACCGACCACGGTGGCCTCGAACAGCGCCTGGGTGATCACCGCGAAGCTCACGAGCAGGAGGTGACCAGCGATCATGTTGGCGAAGAGCCGGACCGCCAGCGACAGCGGCCGCACGACGAGGATCTGGGCCAGCTCGATCAGCGACACCAGCGGCAGGGCGAACCAGGGCACGCCCGGCGGGACCAGCGCGTTCTTGAAGTAGTTGAACGGGCCCTGCTTGGTGATCCCGACCACGAGGTAGATGACCCAGACCAGGATCGCCATGAACGCCGGCAAGGCGATGCGGCCGTTCACCGGCATCTGGACGCCCGGGACGATGCCCCAGATGTTGCAGGTGAGGACGAAGGTGAAGAGCGTGAGCAGGAACGGCGTGTACCCGAGGCCGTCTGGGCCGATGGTCTGCAGGACGATGTTGTCCTGCACGAAGTCGACGGTGGCTTCCGCGGCGTTCTGCACGCCCCGCGGCACGAGCGCCTGTTGGCGCCCGGCAAAGAACATCAAGCCGAACACGAGCGCGGCGGAGACCCACATGAAGAAGATCACCTTGTTGACGCCGAACGTGTCGCCACCGAACCACGTCGGCCACTCGGTGACGTGGCTGATCGGCGGGAAATCGAGCCCGAGGATCACGAGTGCACGGCCTCCTTGTGGGGCGGCGCGAGCGCCGGGAAGGCGAGGGAAGCGGATACGTAGCGCAGCTCCCAGAACAGGAGCCCGAGATGGGTGACCAGGATCGTGACGCCGAGGGCCACGAGGTCGATCCAGGTCTGATCCTTGACCAGCAGCATCACCACCGTCACCAGGCCCATGCGCACGGCGAAGCCGCCGAGCGCAACGGCCATCAGCAGGGGAAGCGAGCAGCGCGCCGCCCAGGACAGCGAGAGAGCGGCGAGGAGGAGGTTCGCGAGCACCACAGCGATGGCCACCACGGCCGACGACGCACCGTCCCGGCCCCAGATGACCGTCGCGGCGAGGACGACCAGGGGCGCGAACCAAACCCCACGACGGAGCATGTCGAAGGCGAGCTCACGCTCGACCGGCGGCGATTCGGGTACCGGCGCCCGAAGGTCGGCGGCGCTGACCTTCACGGCCTCGGCCCCTCAGGCCGACCCAGGCCCGCGACCTTGGCTTCCTCCTGGCGCATCTTGGCGTCGTAGCGGCCGAAGAGCTTCCAGATCTGGTAGCAGGTGGTGAAGGTGAACAGCACCAGCAACAGCAGCGGCGAGGTTCCCAGCCAGACGTCCAGCCGCCACCCCAGAAGAGCGAACAGGGCCGGAGTCACGGCGAGCTCGACTGCCGTCGACATGGCGTCGCCGAAGCCTCGATTCAGTTCACGTCTGGCGGAGAGATCGGCCACCCTCGCTCCTCCCATCCCGGATTTCAACGACCCTTGTGAAACATTTCTCAATATAGCGGAGTCAGGTCGCGACGCACCAAATCCTGGTCTTTCCTCCACAAGTGGTCGCATCGCTGCCGCACCCTAATGGGTGCGCCGATCCCGCTCACACTCAGACTCTCGGGTGGCTGCGACCTACGACTCGCCGTTGGCCCGACGGGCGCGGATCCCCGGGGCGAACAGGGTGTAGAGCACCAGGGCCAGGGCCGCGATACCCAGCGGGACCACGGCGTCTCCCCGCCCGGTGTAGGTGGGATAGAGGACCAGGGCCGAGAGCAGCGCGGTCCAGGCCCAGAGGATGACCACGCTGCGGCGCTGGCCGTGTCCCAACGCCATCAGCCGGTGGTGCAGGTGGCCCTTGTCGGCCAGAGACACCCCCGAGCGCCGCGACGCCCGCCGGATGATGGCCCAGGCGGTGTCCAGGATCGGCACCCCGAGGATCACCAGCGGCAGGAACAGCGGAGCGAAGAAGAAGTAGGCCTGACCGCTGGCCTCGGCGTCGGTGTTGCCCCCCACAGCGATGGTGGCCGCGGCCATCAGCAGCCCGAGCTGGAGCGCCCCGGCGTCGCCCATGAAGATCCGGGCCGGGTGGATGTTCCAGGGCAGGTACCCCAGGCAGGTGCCGAGCACGCACGCCGCGATCAGCGGGCCGACGTTGCCGTCGTCGATGACCCCGATGTCGTTGAGGTGCGAGGTCCACAGCAGGAACGCACCGGCGGCGATGGCCACGATCCCCCCGGCCAGTCCGTCGAGACCGTCGATGAAGTTGATGGCGTTGGCCAGCCCGGCCACCCAGAGCACCGTGATCAGCGCCGACAGATCGGGTGACAACGAGAACAGCTCGTAGAACGGGATGCGGAAGAACAGGATGGTGACGCCGGCGATCGACAGGATGCTGCCGGACAGCACGATCCCGGCCATCTTGGCCGGCGCCGAGACATCCCGGAGATCGTCGAGCTGGCCGACCATGTAGATGGCGATGGCGGCCAGGGCCACGCCGAGCGGCGGGGCGATGGTCTCGAACACCGGGTTGAAGTCGTCGCTGAGCCACGCCGCCCCCATCCCGGCCAGGAACCCGGCCAGGATCCCGGCGCCGCCGAGCAGGGCGGTGGGCCGGGTGTGGACGCGACGGGCGTCGGGCTCCACCACCGCGCCGATCCGGAAGGCCAGCACCCGCAGCAGCGGCATGCTGAGGAACGAGACCAGGAACGCGGCCCCCGCAGCGGCGAAGTAACCCCGTTCCACCGCGGTCTAGCTGCCTAGGGCCGTGGCCACGGGCGTTCGGCCGTCCACGGCGTGTCAGGGGCGTCGCTCGCACGGAGCGACGCCGCAGGAAGGGCCATCCCTTTCAAGG
>DASXTK010000202.1:0-2854 GCA_036505485.1 Acidimicrobiales bacterium | reverse complement strand
CTCACCGCCCCGATGGCGTGTCCCGCTTCCAGCAGCCGGGTGAAGGCCTCGTCCGGCGCCACATCCACCACCAGGCGGTCGGTGCCGTGGAGGTGGGCGGTGATCCGCTGGGGCGGAGGACCAGCCGTGGGCTGTCGGCGGACCGGGGCCGGTCGCCGACCCCGGGCGCCGGTGCCCCGCAGGGCCCGGGTCAGCAGGCTGTAGGCGGCGTTGAGGTCGGCGGCCCGGGTGGTGGCCTCCGGTCCGGCGCGGTCGGGGTGCAGCTCGCGGATCAGCTCGCGATACGCGAGGCGTACGGCATCCCAATCGTCGTCAGGTCCGACACCCAACAGCGTGCGCGCCTCGTGCACGTTCACGCCGTGATCCTCTCACCGTCGGCAGCTTTTCGCCTGCTCGCTGTGGTGGTTGTGCGTCACGCAGGGGACAGGAACGCCGCGAGCAGCCCTCGGTACCAGCCTGGGTCGTGGCTGCCGGCGTGCTCCCGGGCTGCGTGCATGGCCAGGTTGGGCATGCCGACGTCCACGGTGGTGATGCCCAGACGGGCGGCGGTGACCGGACCGATGGTCGACCCGCAGGGCATGTCCGAGCGGTTCACGAAGCGTTGCAGCGGCACCTTGGCCTCGTCGGCGGCCAGGGCCACCAAGGCGCTGCCCGGGGCATCGGTGGCGTAGCGCACCGAGGCGTTGACCTTCAGCACCGGACCGTCGTTGAGGGTGATCGGGTGCTGGGGATCGTGCCGGTCGGCGTAGTTGGGATGGGTGGCGTGGGCCATGTCGGCGGACAGACAGGCCGAGCGGGCCAGGGCCCGGTGCAGGGACTCGCGGTCGCCCCCTCGGGCCAGAACCGTCCGCTCCAGCAGCACCGGCAGGATCGACGATTCGGCGCCCCGGTCCGAGACCGACCCGATCTCCTCGTGGTCGAACAGGCACACGACCGGCACCGGTCCACCCTGGAGCCGGGGCACCACATCCACCAGGGCTTCGACCGCAGCCCAGCAGGAGGCCAGGTTGTCGAGGCGCGACGAGCCGATCAGCTCGTGGTCCCGGCCCACCAGGCTGGCCGGGGTCAGGTCGTGGAACATCAGGTCCCAGCCCAGGACCTCGTCGGCCGCCACGCTCAGCTCCTGGGCCACGAAGTTCTGGAAGTCGCCGTCGTGGCTGTCGCCGATCCCCCAGATGGGGACCAGGTGGTGCTGGGCGTCGACCACGAGCCCCTTGGTGTTGACGTCGCGGTCGAGGTGGATGGCCAGCTGGGGGAGAGCGCACACCGGCCGGTCGATGCGCAGCAGCTTGATGAACACTCCATTGCCCTCGCGCCGGACCGCCACCCGGCCGGAGATGCCCAGCTCCCGGTCGAGCCAGCTGGTCAGCAGCGGCGCGCCGTAGACCTCGACGCTGAGCTGGCGATAACCGGCCCGATCGCGGTCGGGGTGGGGCTTCAGGCGCAGGTTGGGGCTGTCCGTGTGGGCCCCGACGATGCGGAAGCCATCGAAGGGCCGCTGGGAGCTGGTGACGGCCCAGGCCACCAAGGTTCCTCCCCGCACCACGTAGTAGCGCCCGGGCTCGGACGGCCACACCGCATCCTCGGCCAGGCGGACGAAGCCGGCCTCGGTGAGCATGGCCGCGGCGGTGCTGCAGGCATGGAACGGCGAGGGCGACGCGTCGCAGAAGGCGAGCAGCCGGCGGGCGGCGTCGAGGTCGGGCGTGTACGGGGACGGACTGAGAGCCACAGTTCGGCCGATCCTATCCAGCCAACCTGCCGCCATTTCTGAGGGTTGGACCCGAGAACTGCGGCGATCGCAGGGGCGGCCCGTAGAGTCCGGCTCCGTGGAGCCCCGTGTGGATCTGGTCGTCGTGCACCGCGGGGAGCCGGAGTTGGTGGGCGAGACCCTGGCCCGGTTCGGTGACCAGGGGATGCCTGTGCGGGTGGTGGTGGTCGACAACGGTTCGTCGCCCGGCGATCTCGACAAGCTGCGGATCCAGATTCCCGCCGATGCGACTCTGCTGACCCTGGGGGAGAACCGCGGCTTCGGTCCGGCGGCCAATGCCGGCTTCCGCTGGTTCCTGGAACGACCGGGTGCGCCTTGGCTCGCCGTCGCGCCCCACGACGCCCGGCCCGCCTCCGACTGCCTGGAGCGGATGCTCACCGAGCTGGATCGCCGGCCCCTGGCCGGACTGGCCTCGGCCGACGTCGGCGACGGGTTCACACCGGTGGTGGACCGCTACATCGGCGCCATCCCCACTCCGGCCCGGGTCCTGCAGGGTTGGGAGCCCGCCGGCTATCCCCACGGCACCCTCATGCTGGCCCGGCGGACCTGTCTGGAGGAGGTCGGGCTGTTCGACGAGCGCTACTTCGCGTATTGCGAGGAGGCCGATCTGGCCATGCGGGCTCGCCGAGCCGGGTGGCAGATCGGCGTGGTGCGCGGCGCCGAGGTCCGCAACCCCCATGTGAGCTCGCACGTCGCGGTCGTCGACTACCTCCAGCTGCGCAACACCCTGCTGCTCGTGCGGGAGTACTTCGGGCTCTGGCCGGTCACCATGCGCTTCCTGATGGCGCTGTGGCAGCTGGCGGTGGGTCTGGTGGTCCCGGACAAGCGGGGCCCGTACTGGCATCCCCAGGCCCGGGTCCGGGCCATCATCGACTTCCTGCGGGGCCACTACGGCCCCCCGCCCTACTGATACCGATCGTTCTGTGACCTGTATGCCGCGCCAGGGCGCGGCATACAGGTCACAGAACCGATCCTGCTCACGGAACGGTTGGGTCGACCACTCTCCGATGTAGGCGGCGAGGGGAGTCCTCGAAGCCCGGCAATGCCGCCTGTAGGGCCAGGCCTGCATCGGCGACGCGGGCGCCG
>DASXTK010000201.1:0-17265 GCA_036505485.1 Acidimicrobiales bacterium | reverse complement strand
GTCCGCTCTCACCGGGGTGGCCGCGGCGATACCCGGTGGGTTGATCGTGCTCCTCACCGACGGGCGAGGTGCGCTGGTTCTGGCCAGCCTGGCCTTCGCGGTGGCCGCTGCCCTCAGCGTGCAGATCCCGGCGACCCGGGTGGCCGAGGAGCGCACCGACACCCTCGAACGCCAGGAGCTGCGGGGGTCCGGCATCCTGCTGGCGGCCACGGCCATGGGCCTGCTGCGCGGCATCGTCGGGTTCCTCACCTTCCTGCTGGCTTTCGAGCTGCGCTCCGACGACGGCGAGGCCTGGAAGTTCGGCATGGTCGTGGTGGCGGCAACCGTCGGCGGGGTGCTCGGCGCGGTGCTGGCACCGGCCCTGCGCCGCTCGGCGATGACCGAGGAGAAGATCCTGCAGGCGGTGCTGGGCCTCACCGCCATCAGCGGCGTCGTGAGCGTCTTCGCCGGAACCATGGTCGGCGCACCGCTGCTGGCGGGAACCGTCGGCCTGGCCGCCAGCTGCGGCAAGCTGGCCTTCGACGCCATAGTTCAGCGGGACGCCCCCGACGCCAACCGGGGACGATCCTTCGCCCGGTTCGAGACCCGCTTCCAGATGATCTGGGTGGTCGGGGCGTTCATCCCGGTGATCCTGTCCATCCCGGCCTGGATCGGGTTCCTGGCCGTCGCCGGTTGTGCCGGGTTCGCGGTGCTGTCCTACATAGCCGGACAGCGAGCGGTGGCTCGGGGCGATCCCATCCCGGACCGCACCGCGGAGATGCGGGCTCTGATCCGCAAGCTTCGCAACGGCGACGAGGCCAAGCCCCCCGGCTCAGTCCGGGAGGTCGATGCGGGCTAGCCACAGACCGGGGGCGTCGACCTCCGGCGGGCTGGGCAGCATCTTGTCGCTCTCCCACAGCCGGGCCAGGCCTTCCTCGCCCGCTCGTTCCACCACGCCGTCGACGAACGCCGTGCCCCGGTCGTAGGTGGTCTGGGTCAGCTCCAGACCGAGCAGCCGTTCGACGAAGCGGTCGGCGTCAGAGGTCTCGACCCGACGGCGGCGCAGCGCCTCGGTGAGCATCCCGTAGCTGGAGATCAGCTTCCCGCCGACCTCGTCCATCACGTGGTCGACGACGCCGACCACCACCGCCACCAGGGCTTCGAGCCGAGGCTTGAGGGCCCGCTGCTCGTCGGACTGGATGGCGCCGAGCAACGCTCCCGGTTCGCCCAGCACCTGCTGCAACTGGCCCAGCAGATCGCTGTCGTCGGCACCTTCGACGTTGCGCAGGTGCTCCTCGAGCGCGTTGGGGTCGTTGCGGAAACCGGTGGCGAACTGGCCGATCAGGTCGTCGAGCGCGGCCCGGACGTGAGGTACGCCGAGCACCGCGTGGTGGGCGATCTCGTGGAGGCAGATCCACAGCTTCAGATCGTCGGGGGGCAGGCTCCACTCCTCGCCGAAGGCATCGAGGCTGGGCACGATGATCATCAGCTCGTCGGAGGGCTGGCGGGGGATGGGCAGGTCGTACTGGCCGAACGAACGCCGGGCCAGGTGTCCGACCATGGAGCCGGCGGTCATCGCCACCATCGTGGGCTGCATGGCCTGGAGCATGGGGGCGATCATGGCCGCCATCTGGTCATCGGGCGACAGCTCGTCCTCGGGGAAATCGAGGCTGCTCGACGGGTCGTCGGACCCGGCCTCGGGCTCGGCTGGTCCGCCCAGGGCGCTGGCCAGCTGCTCGAGCAGTGGCCGGAACGAGTCGAGCGTCCGGGTGGCCCAAATCGCCCGGTTGACCGGCAGGATCGTGAGCTCGCGGCCGCTGATGCTGGTGGACAGGCCGGTCACGTTGGCGACGTGCAGGTCGGCGACGCGGGCCAGCTGTTCCAGCTTGATCCGCTCGACCGGGTCGACGTTGGGTTCGCTCTGGCCCTCGGTGGCCACCGCCAGCGCCAGGCTGCGGGCCGCCTCCCAGGGGATGCCGCCACCCTGTCCGAGCAGTTTGGCCAGGTCACCGAAGAAGGGCAGGCCCTCGAAGGGGTTGCCGGTTGGGCCAGAAGGACTCACCCCGTCCATGCTAAGGCGGCGACCCCACCCGACAACGTGCAGAGCGAGGTCGCACGAGGTCGGGAAGGTCGTACCCTCACCATGAGAAGCTGGAGCTCGATGACCACTGTCGCACTGACCGGAGCTGGGACCCCTTTGGGCCGCGCCACGCGCGCCCTGCTCGACCACGAACCCGGTGCGGTCACGGTGCGCACGCTCGACGAGCTGGTGGGATCCGACGTCGGCGATCTGAAGCGTCAGGTCGAGGGGACCGCGGCGGTCATCCACCTCCACACTGGGACGCCGGCCACTCCGCTCGCCGCGACCAGCGATGTCGAGATCGCCCGCCGAGTCTTCGATGCCGCCAGCGCCGCCAGCATCGACCACGTCGTGCTGCTGTCCGACGCCACGGTGTACGGCGCGTGGGCCAACAACCCCGTGCCGTTGACCGAGGACACAGTGCTGCGTCCCAACCCCGGGTTCACCTGGGCCGCGGAGCGAGCCGAGATCGAACGACTGGCCGGCGAGTGGCGTGGCGCCCATCCCGGGGCCACGGTGTCGATCCTCCGGCCGGCTCGGATCGCGGTCCGCAGCGACTGGCTCATCACCGCCCTGCGCCCCGGCGCCACGGTGCCCTTGCTGGCCGACGAGCCAGCGGTGCAGTTTCTCTCGCTCGACGACCTGGCCTCCGCGGTGGTGCTGGCCTACCGGCGAGGTCTCGACGGTGCCTTCAACGTGGCTCCCGACGGCGCCATCCCCGGAGACGAGGTGCGGTCGCTGACCGGTGCGGGGCCGAAGGTGCGGCTGCCCGAACGGGTGGCCGATCGGTTCGCCACCTGGCGCTTCCGGTCCGGGCTGGGACCCACCCCGCCTGAGCTGGTGCCCTACACGCTGTATCCGTGGGTGGTCGCCAACGACCGGCTGCGGGGCGCGGGCTGGATCCCCGAGGTGACCAACGAGGTGGCCTGCGTCGAAGCCCACGAGGCCCGGCCCTGGGCCACGATCAGCCCCCGCCGCCGCCAGGAGATCGCCCTCGGCGTGGCCGCCACCGGCATAGCCGCCGCCACTGTCGGCGCCGGACTCCTGGTCCGCCGCTTCCTCCGCCACCGCTAGCCGTTCTCGGCAGGGAACGAGAAACGAGGCGTCCAGGCCGGCCCCGAAGGGGCTGGCTGTCTCCATTGTGTTCGCGGCGCTTCTCCGGGCCGTCAAGGGCGCTGCCCGACGGCTCGGTCGCTGCGCTCCGTGGCCGTCGACCTGTCCCTTGACTGCCCTCGGTGGTCTGGAGGTGGATCCCCGAGGCAATGGTGCCCACCGAACCGAGCCCGAGGCGATGGTGACCGCATACGGGCACCATCGCCTCAGCCTCTCAACCGTGGGCACCATTGCCTCGCCAGACCACCCAGCCACCCGCGGTGGGCGGTCAAGGGGCTGCCCTTGACGGCGCACCTCGTGAGGGACCGCCAGTCATCATGGGATCGGCCAGCCCCTCGGGGCTGGCCTGGGAGCCTCGTTGCGGCCGCCGCTAGCTTCCCGGCGTCAATCCGGCGTGAGGTGGGAGTCCTCCGTCGTTCTGGACCCGCTACCCCTTTTCGGAGCTGTCGAGGGTGGCGGGGCGGGGTTGGAGGGTGACCTGCTGGGTGCGCAGTTCGCCCTCGTCGTCGTGGGAGTCGATGGTGAGCTCGACCACATCGCCGGGCTCGTGCACCCGCAGCTCGGCCACGAGCGGGGACATCCCGATGATCGGGTGGCCGTCGATGGCGACGATGATGTCACCGTGGGACAGCGCGTCGGCTGAGGGGCTCTTGTCGACGACCTGGTCCACGAAGACCCCGACCGGGCCATCGGCGCGGGTGGTGTCCCGTCCCTCGATGCCCAGCCAGGTGTGCCGGGCCGCTCCGGTCGCCACCAGGTCGGAGACGACCTTGCTGGCCGCCGCCATCGACAGCGTGTAGCTCTGGACCTCGTCGGTCCAAACGGTGATGCCGATGACCGTCCCGTTGTCGGCGACCACCGGGCCACCGCGCAGCTCGCTGCCCAGGGAGACCGTGTCGAGGACGTACACCCCGTCGAGGGGGTCGAGCCCGTCCCGGTCGACCTTGGTGGCCTGGGAACCCAGCTGGCCGGCTCCGATGAGGACTCGCCCGGTCGAATCGACGCCCAGGGCGGTGGCCTGGCGGCCGCCCGGCTGCGATGCCGTCTCGCTGCGCAGATCCTGGCCGGAGCGCAGCGGCACCGGGGTGTAGCCGTCGTCGGGGAGGTGGATGATCGCCAGCCCGGTGGTCGGGTCGACGTCCACGAGCTGGCTCGTGATCAGCTGCCCGTCAGCCAGCGCCACCACGACCTTCTCGGCCTCACCGACCACCGCGGCGCTGGTCAGGATCACACCGGTGTCGCGCATGACGATGCCCGAGCCCCGGGCGCCACCGCTGTCGACCCGCACGATGCTGGGGGCCAGACGCTGGGCCAGCTCCAGCTGGTCGGCGTTGGGCTGCTGCTCGGGGTCGAGTCCCGAGAAACCGAGGCGAGAGCCCATCGGGGCGATCGAGGCCTGCTCGATCGGGCCGGCCTGCTTGGCCGAGCTGAGCCCCATGGTGATCACGCTCACACCGGCCGCGACCAGCACCATCCCCGCGGCGGCCACCGCCACCGTGCCCCAGGCGCTGGGGCGGGTCTGGGGGCGCGGCGTTCGGCTCTGCGCCGCGGCACGGCGCGAGCTGAGCATCTCCGACGGGTGCCGCCAAAGGCGGTCGTCGGGATGAGGTGGCGGACGGAAGCCGGCGTCGTCGTCGGCAGCGTCGTCAGCGAACGACACGTGGCGGAGGATAAACGTTGCGCGCGCATCTACGGGGCGCGGGCGACCGGATTCCCGGTCCATTCTGGGCCGAATTGGATCGGCCGCGATGACGGGACCAGGTGGAATGGGGATCGGTCCTGGTCGGCCTACGATGGCCCGGTGGAGCCGCAGCCGCACCCGATCCTTCCGCCGAGCGAAGGCGACACGTGGATCGGGGTGTCGGGTACACCGCTGCCGGTGGCCGAAGCGGCCGCCTGGGTCGTGCGCCCGGACTGCGGGGGTCTGGTGCTGTTCTCGGGGACCGCCCGCGACCACGCGCCTGGTCGCCCCGACGTCACCTACCTCGAGTACGAGGCCTACGACGAATACGTGGTGCCGTCGCTGCACGCGGTGGCCGACGAGGCCCGGGTGCGTTGGCCGGTGTTGGGCCGGGTCGTCCTGTTGCACCGCACCGGGGTGGTCGAGCTCGCCGACAGCGCGGTGGTCGTCGCGGTGTCGGCGCCTCATCGCCCGGAGGCGTTCGCGGCCGCCCGGTTCTGCATCGACACCCTCAAGGCGACTGCGCCGATCTGGAAGCGTGAGCGCTGGGCCGGCGGCGAGAGCTGGGGCCTCTGCGACCACGAGCTGGTCGAGCGGTGAACGCGGCGTTCTTCCTGTTGCTGGCGGTGGGAATCTCGGTGGTCGGGTGTCTGGTCCTGTACTGGCGCCAGCGTCCACCCCGCTCGACGGAGTCCGGCATCGATTCCTTCCGCCGCGAGATGGAGGCCCTGGCCTCCCGAGGCCAAGGCAGTGGACGTCGACGCCGGCTCTGGAAGCGCTGAGCCGTAGCCCATGGCCCGCGACCTGGCCATCGATCTCGGCACCGCCAACACGCTCGTGTACGAGCGGGGCAACGGCATCGTCCTCAACGAGCCGACGGTCATCGCGCTGAACAGCCGCACCCACGAGGTGCTGGCGGTCGGTCACGACGCCTGGCAGATGATGGGACGAACGCCCCACGACATCGTGGCCGAGCGTCCCCTGCGCCACGGAGCCATCACCGACTTCGAGGTCACCCAGCGGATGCTGCGGCTGCTGCTGTCCCGAGTCCGGCATGGACGGTTCGGCCGTCCCCGCGTGGTGCTCTGCGTGCCGTCGGCCATCACCGAGGTGGAGCGCCGGGCGGTGCGCGAGGCAGCTCGGCTGGCCGGTGCGGCCGAGGCGTACCTCATCGAACAGCCGATGGCCGCGGCGATCGGTTGCGGCCTGCCCATCGGCGAGCCCATGGCCAACCTGGTCATCGACGTCGGCGGCGGCACGACCGAGACCGCGCTGATCTCGCTGGGCAGCATCGTGGCCATGGACGCGGTGCGGGTCGGGAGCTTCGACATCGACGCCGCCATCCAGTCCTACGTGCGCCGGGAGTACCGGGTCGCGGTGGGCGAGCGGACGGCCGAGGAGATCAAGCTGGCCATCGGCTCGGCCTGGCCCATGGGCGACGAGGACGTGAAGGCCGAGGTCCGGGGGCGTGACCTGGCCACCGGGCTGGCCAAGACCGTGGTGCTCACCCCGTCGGAGCTGCGGGCCGCCATCGAGGACGTGGTGGACGAGCTGATCGAGTCGGTCAAGGTGTGCCTGGCCAGCGCCCCGGCCGAGCTGGCCAACGACGTCATCGAGGAGGGCATCGTGCTGGCCGGCGGTGGGGGACTGCTGCCCGGGCTGGACCGTCGCATCGCCGCGGAGATCGAGGTGGACGTGCGGGTCGCCGATCATCCCCTGGAATGCGTCGTCCTGGGTGCCGGGCATTGCATCGAGGACCCCGCGGCGCTCAAGGCCGTGTTCCTCGAGGAGTACTAGCCGGACTCCTCCGGCAACTAGTTTCGGCGGGCGTGCTGGCTGGATCCCCTCTGCAGAACGCCCGTGACGCGCTCCTCGGTGAGGGCCGTGACCTGACCCTGGACGAGCTCGCTGCCCTGGCGGCGCTCCCCGACGACGACTTGCCGGCCTTGGCCGCGCTGGCCCACGAGGTCCGGCTGGCCCGCTGCGGCGACACGGTGGAGGTCGAAGGGATCCTGTCGGCCAAGACCGGAGGCTGCCCCGAGGACTGCTCGTTCTGCTCCCAGTCGTCGCGCTTCGAGTCCCCGGTCAAGGCCGTTCCCCTGCTGACCCGGGACGAGGTGCTGGGGGCGGCCCGGGATACGGCGAAGATCGAGGGGGCCAGCGAGTTCTGTCTGGTCTACGCCGTGCGGGGTCCGGACGAACGGTTGATGCAGCACCTGGAGGAGGTCGTGCCGCTCGTGGCGGACGAGACCGGGCTCCAGGTGGCGGTGTCGGCCGGGATCCTCGACGACGGGCAGGCCTCGCGTCTCGCCACCGCGGGGACGCATCGCTACAACCACAACCTGGAGACCGCCCGATCCCATTTCGGGCGCATCGTCACCACCCACTCGTGGGAGGAGCGGTTCGAGACCTGCCAGCGGGTGCGCTCGGTGGGGATGGAGCTGTGCTGCGGCGTGTTGCTGGGCATGGGTGAGACCGACGAGCAGCGGATCGAACTGATCGGCCAGCTGCGGGAGGTCGGACCGGCCGAGGTCCCGATCAACTTCCTGAACCCCCGCCCCGGCACCCCGCTGGCCGACCGGCCGCTGGTGGATGCGCTCGAGGCGATCCGTTGGATCGCGCTGTTCCGGCTGGCACTGCCGGAGGTGATCCTGCGGTACGCCGGCGGGCGCGAGGTCACGCTGGGCGACCTGCAGGAGATGGGGATGCAGTCCGGGATCAACGCCCTGATCGTGGGCAACTACCTCACCACCCTGGGTCGGCAGCCGACCGAGGACGTGGAGATGCTCCACGAGCTGCGGATGCCGATCGGCAGCCTGTCCAAGGTGCTGTAGTGGCCCATTGCGCTGGGTGCGGTCGCCTGTTCGGCACGGACTGCGCTGGCTGTCTCCCCGCGCTCGACCCGCCGCGGTTCTGCGCCACCTGCGGTCGCCGGCTCACGGTCCAGGTCACACCCACTGGCTGGACCGCCCGCTGCCGGGGGTGCGACGGGTCAGTCGTCGGGGCGGCCGAGTAGGTCCTCGGCGGCCTGGCGGACCTGCCAGTCCCGGTCCTCGAGGGCGCGCTGCAGGGCTGTGTCGACGTCCGGGCCGTCGAACGGGGCCAGGGCCAACACCGCCCGGCGCCGTACCGCGGGCTTGTCCGTCGTGGCGGTGAGGATGGCCGGGAGTCCGGCGGAATCGCCGAGGGCGCCCAGGGCCGCGACTGCGGCCTCCCGGCACAACGGGTCGTCGTGGCCGGTGGCGACGAGCGCCAGCCGTTCCACCACGCCGGGCTCGGCCGGCGACCGCTCGCCGCAGGCCCACGCCGCCGTCTCCACCACCGAGGGATCGTGGTCGTCCAGGCCTGGGAGCAGTCGGGGGCCGCCGTCTCCCGGCCAGCGGGCTGCCAGTTCCGTGGCGCGCTGGCGGACCATCGGGGCACCGTCGGCCAACCCGGCCTCCACATCGGCGACGGTGAGATCGTCGGCCCGGGCCAGCGCTCCCAGCGCCGCGGCCCGCACCGTCGGATCGGGGTCGGCCACAAAACCCCTTACCGCGGCGGCGTCACCGCGGTGGCCGGCCAACGCGACTTCGCGGCGCCGCCGGATTGCGTCAGCTAGGTTCCGTGACACCTGCGCCGGCCAGACCTGGGAGAGAGCGACGGTGGCCCACCAGCCGACGGGGAATCTCCGGCAGCGTCAGGCTGCCGAGACCCGGCTCCAGCTGCTCACTGCGGCCTGCGAGATCTTCGAGGAGCGGGGCTTCCAGGGTGCCAGCGTCGGGGCTATCACCGAACGGGCCAGCACCGCGCACGGCACGTTCTACCTCTACTTCAAGAACAAGGAAGACGCCTTCTGTTGCGTGATGGAGGTGGTGATCATCGACGAGCTGGCCGCCGCGGCCCAATCCCCGGCCGAAGGACCACCCCGCCAGGTGATCGAGCACGTGCTGCGGGGCTTCGTGTCCGCTTACACCCCCCACGTGGGGCTGTGGCGTGCCGTGCTCGAAGGCGCCCTGATCTCGCCGCGGGTGCGCCAGCTGTGGCTGGAGCTGCGGCACGTCTTCATCGACCGGGTCACCGCCGGTCTGGAGGCCGGGCAGGCGGTGGGCACGATCCGTCCGCTGGACCCGATCCTGGCGGCCCACGCCCTGGCGGCCATGGTCGAGTGGTTCGCCTTCACCCATCTGGAGCTCAACACCCCGCCCGCTCGGGAGAGCCTCGACGGCGCCATCATGGTGCTGGCCGACCTGTGGTACCACGCCATCTTCGGTGAGGTACCGGCGTGACCGACCGGGCATCTACAGGCCCGCCAGGACCTGCACCAGCAGGAACCCGACCAGCAGTATCCCCGCCGTCGTGACCACGCCGAGCACGGTCATGAGGAGCACCAGGAACACGGCCGAGCGCAGCCGCACGAACCACGAGATCTTGAGCGGCGCCGACGGTCCTCGCTCGGCGAGGACCGGGACGTCGTCTATCCGGGGGGTTCCTCCGGTGTCGGGTCGTGGCGCTTCCCGGGGCCGGTACGGGACTTGGCGCCGTCCGGCCCGGCGCGATGTCGTGCGACCGGCCAGCCACTGGCGCTTGACTGCTCCGACTTCGGGCCCGGCCGCGATCGGGACTGCGGCGGCGGCCGCGGCGGCCGGGAGGTCGGGTACGCCGGCGGGAGGTCCGGTCGGCGGCGCCCAGGTCGGGTCCGCCATGTCTGCGGTGTCGGGCGTGGCTGTGCCGGCTGCTGCCGCTGGGCTCAGGGTCGGGTCCGGGCCCGGTTCCGGCTGGGAACCAGGATCCGGCGCGGCCCAACGTTGCTCGGGATCGGCCGAGGGCCAGAGCCGGGGAGCCGGTGGCGTCTCCTTCAGTGCCGTGGCCGTCGGTGGGGTGGGGATCGGATATGGCTCGGGGGGTTCGATCCCCGTCACCTCATCCATGTGGGCCATGTGACGGGCGTGGGCGGCGTGCCGCTGGGCGAAAGCTCGGCGCCGCGCCTCGACGGCGACCAGTCCCTGACGCAAAGCTTCACCGCTGGCTCTCGAACCAGCCGCCGTACCCCGCCGTGCACTGGAAAACGCCCGTCCCGCCGATCTGATGCGTTCGGACACCCATTGACCCGCCGTCGCCGCCAATTCCCCGGCCGCGCGGGCCCATCGACGCCAAGGACCGCCGTAGTCTCGGTGGTGCTGGGCGATCTCCGTGGCAGGCTGGTCCGGGCCGAACAGCAGGTCGGCTACAACGGCGGCGACGCAGACTCCAAGGATCACTACGGTGAGTAGCAATGCAGACACCTCGGACGGGATGGTAACTCCAGAGGAGGCCCCCGACTCCTCCTCCGGACCACCGTCCGGACCCGCGGGGCTCCCTCCGGCACCGACAGGACCGCGGCCCAGCCGCAAGCCCTGGATCCTCGGCTTCGCCACCATGGCGCTCATCGGCCTCATCGTCACCGGCGCCGTGTACAAGCTGCCCTATTACGCTTTCCGGCCCGGGTCGGTGCGCGACACCGGCCGGCTGATCTCGGTCGAGGGCCAGGAGACGTATCCGTCCCAGGGTTCGATCAGTTACACGACGGTCTCCCTGGGCCAGGTCACCTTCTTCAAGCTGCTCGCCGGTTGGATCGACGACGACGTCGACATCGAGCCCCAGGACAAGGTGCTCCAGGGCCGCAACAGCGACGAGAACAAGCGGGTGAACCTGCAGCTCATGGACACCTCCCAGCAGGTGGCGACCCAGGTCGCCCTGGAGGAGCTGGGCTACGACGTGCCGGTGCACATCAAGGGCCAGACCGTGCTGCGGGTCAAGGAGGACTTCCCGGCCGACGGTGTGCTGGACCAGGGCGACACCATCGTGGCCATCGGCGGGGAGCCGCTCGACGACCTCCAGGATCTCGACCGGCTGATGGGCGACAAGCATCCTGGCGACACCGTCGACCTGACCGTGCGGCCGTTCACCGAGACCCCCGCGGCGGACGAGCACCTCTCCATGACGTTGGCGGCGTCCCCCGACGATGCCAACAAGGGCGTGATGGGGGTGGAGATCGTGCCCTCCGGCGTGGAGTTCGAGTTCCCGTTCCAGGTGTCGTTCGATACCGGTGAGGTGGGCGGGCCGTCGGCGGGGTTGGCGTTCACGCTGGGGTTGATCGACGAGCTGACGCCT
This sequence comes from Acidimicrobiales bacterium, assembly GCA_036505485.1. GTDB lineage: Bacteria > Actinomycetota > Acidimicrobiia > Acidimicrobiales > VFJN01 > DASXTK01. The sequence goes on along the minus strand of DASXTK010000201.1, from coordinate 6,280 downwards.
GGGGAGCTGACCGGCGGCGAGGACGTGGCGGTGACCGGCACGATCAACTCGGACGGGTCGGTGGGTCCGATCGGGGGCGCGGGGCAGAAGGCCGCGGCGGTGCGCGACGCGGGGATGGACGTGTTCCTGGTCCCCAGCCTCGACTACCAGGCGGCCAAGGCCCACGCCGGTGACGTCAAGGTGATCAAGGTCGACACCCTCGACGAAGCCCTCGCCGCCCTAGCCGAACTAGGCGGCAACGGCTTAGCCCTCCCCGCCCTAGGCCCCGAACAACCCGCCGGCGGCGCCTAGGAAGAACGGCCTCGACCTCCGGCCGAGTCGTTGTCAGCGGGACTTCCCACGGATCACGTTCCCCGGCCGCCGTCTAGCCGCCGCGACGCCGCCGCTCCGCAGAACCTGACGTCGGCCTACGGCCGACTAGTGATGCGGCAGGATGGACGGGCTCTTGGTCCCGAGCCTCGACTACGAACCGGCCAAGGCCTACACCCGAGACGTCGAGGTGATGAAGGTCGACACCTTCGACGAGGCCGTCGCCACCCCTCTCCGCCCTGGGACCCCGACAACCCGCCGGCGGGGCGTAGGTCAAGCCCACAAGACGCCATCGGACACGTCTAGGACCGGCGACTGAACCGGTCACGAGGAGGGTCGGCCGAAGGCCGACGTCAGGTCAAAGCCGGGGTGGGGGCTCCGAGCTCGGTAGGTGGCGGGCGGGCGGCGTCGGAGGATCCTCCGCTCGCTGTCGGTCCTTTTGGCCGGCGGCGGTAGGGCGGACGGTCCTCCGGTGACAGGACCCGTCCGTCACCGGAACGGAGAGACGTGAGCCCCCAGGGTCCCCGCCGTACCATTGGCGGCCATATGTCCCCTGACGCCCATATGGATGCTGCTGCCATCACTGGCCGGCAGTTCACAACGGTGCGGAGGGGCTACGACCCTGGGGAGGTCCGGGCCTACCTCCAACAACTGTCCGACGCGGTGGGCCGTCTGCAGTCCCACCAGACCGAGCTGACCACCCGGGCCGAGACGGCCGAACGGTTCGACGAGCACCGCATGCTCGAGATCCTCGGCGAGGAGACGGCTCGGGTGCTCGATGCCGCCCGGGCCGCGGCGGCCGACATCAAGCACAAGGCCCAGGACTCGGCGTCCCGCCTGATCAGCGACGCCAACGACCAGGCCCGCCAGGTCCGGGCCCAGGGCGAGGCTGCGGTGACCAGCCAGCGGGCCGAGATGATGACCGAGGTAGAAGCGCTGCACCGCGAGGCCGCCGCCGAGCTGGAGCTGCGCCGGGCCGAGGCCAACGAGGAGGGCAACAAGCTGATCGCCGAGGCCCAGGTGGTCCGCGAGAAGATGCTCCTCGATCTGTCGCGCCGCCGCCGCGCCGCCCGGGCCCAGCTGGAGCAGCTCAACGCCGCCCGGGACCGGCTGCTCGCCGCCTACGAGGTGGTGCGGCGAACGGTGGCCGAGGCCACGACCGAGCTGCAGGTGGCGCTGCCGGAGGCCAAGATCGCCGGCGAACAGGCCATGCGCCGGGTGCAGGCCGAGCCCGAGCCCGCCATCGACCAACTGGAGTCCGAGGTGGCCATGGCTCGCATCGCTGGGCTGCTCGAGCCGCTGGCGGCGGACGAGGCCGACCCCGAGGAAGACGATCTCCCGCCCGAGGTGTTCGAGCCCGAGCCGCTGGTCGTTGCCGTAAGCGAAGGGACGGCCGTCGTAGGTGTCGAGGTGGACCTCCGCATCGATGCGTTGGATGAGGAGCCCGGCGACGACGAGGACGACCAGGACGACGAGGACGTCGAGTCGGACGACGACGCGGAGTACGAGCTCGCTCCGGCGGCCGAGGAGGTCGAGGCCGACCAGGGTGAGCCGTACGACCACGCGCTGGACGACGACGAGTTCGAGGACGACGGGTTCGAGGAGGACGACGAAGCCGAGGACGACGAGTCCGTCGCCGCCGGGCTGGACGACGAGCCCGAGCCCGATGCCGAGGACGACGAGCCGAATGCGGTCGAGGTTGCGGAGGACGCCGCACCCAGCTCCGAGGACAACGCCGACCTCGACGAGCTGTTCGCCCGGCTCCGGAGCGGCCAGTCCGACCAGCCCGAGGCCGATGATCTCGACGGACAGGTCGCCGTCCTCACCGAAGTGGTCCTGGACCAGGCCGACAACGCCGACGAGCTGGTGGAGGCCGCAGCCGAGCCGGACGACGAACACGACGATGACGATGACGACTTCGATCTGGAGAACACCCCGGAGGACGACGATCTGCTGCATCGGCGCGACGCGGCGCTGGTCCCGGTGGAGCGTGATCTGGCCCGCCGGCTCAAGCGAGCCCTGGCCGACGAGCAGAACGAGGTCTTCGACCTGTTGCGTCGGACCAAGCCGACCGAGGCCGATGAGCTGCTCCCCGCGGTCGCGGCGCACGCGTCCCGTTACGCCGATGCCTCCCGGGACGAGCTGGCGACGGCTGCGGCCCAAGGAGCGTCCCACATCGCCGACGCCGAGCTGGACGACGACAGGCTGTGCGACGCCTTGGCCGCCGAGCTGGGCCAAGCCGTGGTCGAGCCGCTGCGGGAACGCATCGGCCGATGCTTCGTGGAGACCGGCGGCGACCTGGCCGAGGTGACCGATCGGCTCCGGGCGCTGTACCGCGAGTGGAAGGGCCACCGTATCGGCGATGCCGTGCGCCACTACTCCGTGGCCGCCTACGCCCAGGGGGCCTACGAGGCGATGGCCGAGCGCACCGAGCTGCGCTGGCTGGTCGACCGCAGTGGCGATCCTTGCCCCGACGCCGACGACAACGCGCTGGCCGGAGCGGTGTGCAAGGGAGAGGGGTTCCCGACCGGGGATCACTGCCCGCCCGCGCACCTCGGTTGCCGCTGTCTGGTCGTTCCGATCTGACCAGTCTCTGAGCCACCGGGGGCGGAGTTCCGGGCAGGTCAGCAACAGTTAGGCTCGGCGCCCTATGCGAGCTCCCGACGACCTGCCGCGCCGCCGCAGCCGCCGCCGGTCCGGGGGCAGCGGCACCCGTCGACGGGTGATCCTGATCGTGGCCGCGGTCATGCTGTTCTTCCTGCTGACCTCGCTGCGCGGGATCGCCGGGCTCTACACCGACTACCTCTGGTTCGACTCGCTGGGCCAGTGGGGAACCCGCCGCACGGTGCTCGGCGCCCAGTTCACGCTGGCGATGATCTTCATCGTCGCCTTCTTCCTGCTGGCGTGGAGCAACCTCTATGTGGCCGAACGGCTAGCTCCGCCGTTCCGCCCGGCCGGGCCCGAAGACGAGCTGCTCGAGCGCTACCACGACCTGGTCGCCGGGCGCATGGGCCGGGTCCGGGTCGGCGTGGCCGGTCTGCTGGCCCTGATCGCCGGGTCGGGGGCCTCGGCGGAGTGGAACTCGTGGCTGCTGTTCACCCACAGCAAGAACTTCGGCGTCGACGATCCCCAGTTCCACCGGGACGTCGGGTTCTACGTGTTCAAGCTGCCGTTCCTATCCTTCGTGGTCGACTGGCTGTTCGCCTCGCTGCTGATCGTCCTGATCATCACCGCGGTGGCGCACTACCTGAACGGAGGCATCCGGGTGCAGTCGGCATCGCCCCGGGTGACCTCGCAGGTCAAGGCCCACCTGTCGGTGCTGCTGGCGGTGCTGGCGCTGGTCAAGACCGCCGACTACTGGCTCCAGAGCATGGAGCTGACCACGTCGGGCCGGGGCGTGGTCGACGGCGCCACCTACACCGATGTCCACGCCCAGTTGCCGGCCCTCAACCTGCTGATGCTGATCTCGATCGCCGCGGCCTGCCTGTTCATCGGGAACATCTTCCGGCGGGGCTGGGCCCTGCCCGTGGTCGCGGTCGGGTTGTGGGCGTTCGTGGCGCTGACGGTCGGCGGGATCTATCCCCAGGTGGTGCAGAAGTTCTCGGTCGAGCCCAACCAGCTGGCCAAGGAAGAGGAATACATCCACCGGAACATCAACGCCACCCGAGAGGCGATCGGGTTGAGCGAGGTCCAGACCGCCGACTTCAAGCCCCAGACCGATGCTGCAGCGGTGGATCTGACGGCCAACGCCGAGACGATCCGCAACATCCGCCTCTGGGACCCGTCCTCGAACATCTCTGGAAAGGTGTTCGAGCAGCTCCAGCGGATCCGGGACTACTACAACATCAACGACATCGACGTCGATCGGTACATGATCGATGGCCAGCCCACTCAGGTCGAGCTCGGGGTGCGCACGGTCAACTCGGACCGGGTGCCAGGCGAGTCCTGGGAGAACCAGCACCTGGCCTACACCCACGGCTATGGGGCTGTCCTCGCGCCGTCCAACGCATCGGAGGGTGGTGAGCCCAACTTCCTGGTGCGGGACGTGCCGGTGCGGACGCCGGGCGCGGCGCTGTCCGTCGATCAGCCCCAGATCTACTTCGGCGAGGATCTGAGCGGTTACGCCATGGTCAACACCGGGCGCCGGGAGATCGACTACCAGGCCGAGGACGAGACCAAGTCCACTGTCTACAAGGGCGACGACGGGGTCAAGATCGATTCGATGCCGCGCCGGCTCGCCTTCGCCCTGCGCTTCTGGGACCCGAATCCGCTGATCTCCGACTACATCAACGGCGACTCGCGGGTCATCTACAACCGGGACGTGGTCGATCGGGTCAAGGCCCTGGCGCCGTTCCTGAGCTCGGACGCGGATCCCTACCCGGTCATGCTGGACGGCAAGGTGCTGTGGGTGATCGACATGTACACGACCACCAGCCGGTATCCGTACGCCCAGAGCGCCAACACCGACGACGTCCTCGGCAGCAGCGGGCTGCACCACAAATTCAACTACGTCCGCAATTCGGTGAAGGCCACTGTCGATGCCTACGACGGAACGGTCAACTTCTACGTGATGGATGTCGACGATCCGATCATCGACGCCTACCGCGACGCCTTCCCCGACCTGTTCCAGGACCAGAGCGACATGCCCAACGGCCTCGACGAGCACCTGCGCTACCCCGAGGACCTGTTCCGGGTGCAGACCAGCACGTGGGAGCGGTATCACCTGACGGATCCGCAGGCGTTCTTCAACCAGGACGACGGCTGGCGGGTCGCCCGTGATCCGGGAACGTCGGGGGAGGTGAAGGACACCACGCCGACGACGACGGACACCTCGACGACCACCGGCCGCGCCACCGAGGACGCGATAACCCCCTACTACCAGCTGCTGCAGCTCCCCGGTGAGGAGTCGGCTGAGTTCGTGCTGATGCGACCGTTCGTCCCGTTCAGCGAGGACGACACCCGCATGCAGCTCCGGGCCTTCATGGCCGCTCGGATGGATCCCGGCCACTACGGCGAGCTGATGGTCTACAAGCTGCCGTCCGGCGATCTGCCCGATGGTCCTGGGCTTGTCGCTGGGAACATCGGTGCGACGAGGGATGTCTCGGAGACCGAGACCCTGCTGGGCGGGACCGGCTCCACGGTGCTCCGGGGCAACCTGTTGTTGTTACCCGTGGGGGACACGCTGCTCTACGTGCAACCGATGTATGTCCAGTCCGAGAACGCGAACCGCCAGATTCCCCGTCTGGAGAAGGTGATCGCGGTCCTGGACGACCGGGTGGTGATCGCGGACACCTTGCAGGAGGCGCTGACCCAGATCTTCGGGGAGAGGGTCGCGACCCTGGAGAACCCCGGCGAACCGCCCGCCGACGGGACCGGTGAGCCCACATCGCCCACGGAGCCGGGTGCGGGTACGCCGACGGGCAGCGCGGCCGAACAGGCCGCCACCTTGCTCGCCGACGCCGACGCGCTGTTCAAGAAGGCCGACGAGGCGTTGGCCAACGGTGACCTGGCCGGGTACCAGGACAACGTCGACGCGGGTCGGGCCAAGATGGCAGATGCCGCCGAACTGCTCGGCGAGCCGCCGGCGACGACCACCACCTCGGTCCCGGCCGAGGGCAGCGCCGACGGCGCCCCGACGACCACGACCACCGCGCCATCCAGACCGGCGTAGTTGGTGCCACGTCCGGCAGCTGGTAGTCTGACGCTCCCCTAACGACGCGGGGTGGAGCAGTCTGGTAGCTCGTCGGGCTCATAACCCGAAGGTCGCGGGTTCAAATCCCGCCCCCGCCACCAAGGAATTAGGCAGGTTAAGGCCCATCCTCCGGGGTGGGCCTTCTGCGTTGCCGGGCGAGGTCGACAGCCGGGGCCACCTATCGGTCACCTGTCCGACGAAATCGACCGCGTCACGCCGTCGCGGAGGTGTCCCCGCCGCCGCGCTCGCCATGATCGAGGCCGAGCTAGACAGCCTCCC
>DASXTK010000200.1:0-5292 GCA_036505485.1 Acidimicrobiales bacterium | reverse complement strand
CGGGTGAGCACCGCCACCTCGGCCGGACCGGCGCCCGACGCCAACCGGTCCTGCACCAGCTCCAGCAACCGGGTTCCCAGGTGGGTCTCGTCGTGGTGCTCGACGGTCAGGCCGGCCGACCCGTTGTCGTCCCCGGCTCGCACGGTCTTCGGCACCCGGACGTAGTTGTAGGACAGCAGGTTCGATGCCGCCTCGACGACATCGGGCGGGCAGCGGTAGTTGACCTCCAGCAGGTAGCTGGCCGCACCCGGGAAGTAGTCCCGATAGTCGATGAGGAACCGGGGATCGGCGCCGGCATAGCCATAGATGACCTGGTCGTCGTCGCCTACCCCGAAGACGTCGTAGGTCGGCGCCGACAGCAGCCGCAGCATCAGCAGCTGGGCCGGGGTGAGATCCTGCAGCTCGTCGACCAACAGGTGCAGGCAGCGCTGCTGGGCCCAGCGCCGGGTCTCGGGATCCCGCAACAGGACCTCGACCGCTCCGTAGATCTGCTCGTCGAAGTCGATCGCTCCCATCCGGTCGAGACGATCTCGGTACTGGTCGAACGCGTCGGCGAAACCCGGCACATCGTCCCGCTGATGCTCGACGTGGTCGGGTGTGACCAGACCCCCTCGCACCTGGGCCAGGGCCTCCAGGTAGGGGGCGTAGACGTCTTCGTTGGCCCGGGGCCGGACTGGCAACTGCTGTTCGAGGAGGTCGCGCACCTCCCGCTCGCCCAGCACCCGGGGCCGGGAGCCCCGGCTACGCCCCAGGATGTCGAAGCCCAGCGCGTGCAACGTGCGGATCTGGGCCATGGGTAGATCGCCGGTTCGCGACCGCATCTCCGCCGCGGCCCGGGTGTTGTAAGCCAACGCGGTCACGCTGCCCGGCGCCCAACCCCGGTCGGCCAGCAGGTGGCGCAGCCGGGCCGTCAGCACCCGGGTCTTGCCCGAGCCGGCCGGGGCCAGAATCCGTGCGGCGCCACCGGGGTAGCTGACCGCGGCGAGCTGGTCGGCCGCCAGATCCTCCTTCGGATCCGACCACCGCTCGGGCTGGAGGGACTCGGCGTCCAGCTGATGCATGTGGACGACCGTGCCCTCGATGACGCCGCTGGTGCGCGGTCCGCCGTCGATCCACGCGGGGGTACCGTCGGGGAGCACGACCTCGCCATCGCTGTCGCCAGGCTCCCGCAGACTGGCGCCGAGCCGGACCGCACGATGGGCGTGGTGCCACCGAGGCTCGTCCCGGCGGGCGTCGTAGCGGTTGGCCCAGACCAGGAAGTGCAGCCGTTCCCGGGCGAAGCTGAAGCGAGGATCGAGCCGGTACGGCGCGAGATCGCAGGTCTCCGGGGCCTTCAGCTCGGCGAACGGGACCGCCAGCTCGACCACGGTGGGCTCCCGCTTGCGCCAGGCGTGATCGAGCACGTCCACCAACGTCTGGATGGCGCCGTCGGACAGGGCGTCGTGGTCGATCCGCACCAGCGGCCACTCTTCCGCCTCCGGGGGCACGACGGCACCCGGCTCGACCACCACCCCTCGTCCCAAAGCCGCCGGTCCAAATCGCACGAGCCGAGAGTAACGGTCCCCTCTGACAGCGAGGGCCTAGCGGGTGGCTTGGCGGACGGTGTTGTAGACGAGGTGGTCGGGGCCGACGGTGGCGGCGAGCTCGCTGCGCAGGACGGTGTCGAGGGCGGCGCCGCGCAGGCCGGCGACCACCAACTCGATGCCGTCCCGGGCCAGGCGGGCGTGGAGATCGGCGAAGGTGTCCAGACCGGTGACGTCGATGTGGGAGATGCTCCGTCCGTCCACCACAACCCGACGTAGCTGCGGTGTCGCCTCGGCCACCAGCTCGGCCACCTCCTGGTGGAAGCGGGCGGCGTTGGCGAAGTACAGCGGTCCGGTGAACCTCAGCACCACGATCCCGGGCGACGTGCGGGCGTCGATGTTCCGATCCAGGCTGCGCCAGGCGTCCTGCTCGGGGACATAGCCCAGCACCGCGCTGTCGGCGGTGGTGACCCGGTAGAGCAGGCCTCCGATGGACAACGCCACCGCGATGGCCAGTCCGGGCAGGATGCCGAGCGCGACTGTGCCCACCGCGGCGATCACCGCGAACCCGAAGTCGTCGCGCTGCAGCCGGGCCAGCCGGCGGAAGGTCCGCATCCGCACGAGCGGCACGACCGCCACGATGACCACGGCGGCGAGGGTCGCCGTGGGCAGCCGTTCGAAGAGTCCAGTGAAGGCGACCAGCGACAACGCCACGATGCATGCGCTGATGAACCCGGCCCGCTTGCTCCGGGCGCCCGAGCGGGCGTTGATGGCGGTGCACGAGAAGCTCGCCGAGTTGGTGAAGCCGCCGCAGAGACCCGCGGCCACGTTGGTGGCGCCGAGGGCCAGCAGCTCCCGGTTGGGATCCGGGTCGGGGGTGCGGTGGTCCGCGAACGTCCGACCCTGGGCGATCGTCTCGGTGAACCCGACCAGGGCCATGGCCGCGGCCGGGAGCAGGAGGGTCCGGCTGTCGGTGGCGGACAGATCCGGCCAAGCCAGCGACGGCAGGCCGCTGGGGATGGATCCCACCGTGGCCACGCCGTGGCGCGAGAGGTGACCGAGCCACTCGGCCCCGATGGCTCCGGCCATGACGACGACCGCCCCCGGGATCCGAGGGGCCAGGCGTTGCAACACGATCAGGGCGGCGGCCGAAGCGGCCCCCACCGCGAAGGTCGCCAGGCTGGCGTCGTCGATCTCGCTCGCCAAGTCGGCGAGCTGGGAGACGACTCGCTGGCGGCCGGTGGTCACGCCGATCAGCCCGCCGAGCTGTCCGACCACGATGATCACCGCGGCACCCGCGGCATAGCCGGCGAGCACCGGACGGGACAGCAGGTTGGACACGAACCCCAACCGGAGCGCGCCGGCCGCCATCGCCAGTCCTCCGGCCAGCAGGGCGGCCATGGCCAGGGCCGCGGCGTGGTGCGACGGATCGGTGGTGGTCAGCGTCCCGGCGGCTGCGGCAGCGAGCACCGTGCTGGTGGCGGTGGGGTTGACCGACAGCACCGGCGACGATCCCAAGGCGGCGTAGACGAGCAGGGCGGCGAGGGCGGCGTAGAGCCCCGTAACCGGGGGCACGTCGGCCAGCGAGGCGTAGGCCAGCGACTGGGGCACGACGAGGGCGCCGACGGTGATGCCGGCGGCGAGGTCATGGCGGGGTGCGGGGCCGAGCAGCCGGGCCAGCCTGGGTGACGGAGGGGTGTCGGTCACGATCTCTACTCAACGTACCCAAACGGCGACGTCGGCCACTGTGCATGACTTCGGATGTTCTGCTTGCGGTTTCAGGCTTCGTGGGTATGGTCCCGGACGGTGGGCCGAATCGGTGGCCAGCCGGAACCGTTCCGGTCACACCGGAAGGGAGCCCAATCATGGGTGACTACGCATTGGATGGTGGGAGGAATCCCGCAGCCGCGGATGCCACCCGTTGGTGGCTGTTCCTGCTCATGGGCCTCGCCGCCGTCGTGGTCGGGATGATCCTGCTGCTCGACCTGGTCGTGGCGGTCAAGACCCTGGCGCTGTTCGTGGCCGCCGGTCTGATCTTCACCGGCATCGGTGAGCTGGCCGAGGCCGGTCGCTACCGAACCGCCTGGAGCACGGCCGCCGGCGTGCTGCTGATCGCCAGCGGCATCATGGCCGCGGTGTGGCCCGGGATCACCCTGTGGGCGCTCGCGGTCGTCGCTGCGGTCGGTCTGCTGTTCTCCGGCGGTCTGCGGATCGCGGCCGCGCTGATGGACGATTTCGACGGCCGCTGGTGGATCCTGGCCGGTGGCATCCTGTCGGTGGTCGCCGGGGTGCTCGCCTTCTCGTGGCCCGGCGCCACGGTGCTGGTGCTGGCGATCCTGCTCGGCATCCGCACGCTGTTCTTCGGTCTCGCCGAGATCGCCTTCGCTCTCACACTGCGCCAGTTCTCCCGCTCGTAGGCGGCGTCGAAATTGAGGCGTTTCACGCGCTCATGGCGCGGGAAACGCCTCAGTTTCAGTTTTCGAGCTGGACGCCCAGGGAGTTCAGCGTGAAGGCCACCAGGTGGTACTGGCCGACGAGCATGCACAGCTCGATGAGCTGGGCCGGACCGAAGCGCTCGGCCAACTGGGTCCAGACGCCGTCGCTGAGCCGGGCATCGTTGTGCAGCTCATCGGCGGCTCGGAGCAGCGTGGCATCGGCATCCGACCACCCGTCGGCCTCGGCGCCGCCAGGGATCCGGGCGATCTCGTCGTCGTTGAGCCCGGCCGCCTTCCCCATCGGGACGTGGTGCCCCCACTCGTAGTGGGCCCGGCAGTTCCAGGCGGTGCGGAGGATCAGGAGCTCACGGTCCCGGGGATGGAGCTCACCCGCGAACAGCAACACGCCGCCCATGGCTGACCAGCGCTTCAGCAGTCGAGGATGGTGGGCCAGGGTGGCGAAGATGTTGGCGACCGGCTGGTCAGGCTGGATCCGCAAGGTCTCCAGCAGCTCGTCGACCTCGGGCGTCCGCTCCTCGGGAGCCACCGGAGCCACCCGCCGTTCCGGCACCGGAGCGGGCCAGTGGGCGGGCACGTCGTAGTGGGTTCCGTCCTCTGCGTCGTGATTTCCCCCGTTTTTCACACATGTGATCCTAGTTGCCCATCTAGGATGCGGCCGACAGTGGCCCGCCGCACACTCGGTGGAGGGACCCGAACGTGCCAGCTCGACAGACGCAGCGATCCACCCCAGCGAACCCAGCGAACGAACGAGGTAGCCGGACGCAGGCGGAGCGGCGGGCACTGTCGGAGCGCAAGCTGTTGGACGCGACCGCCGCGGTCATAGCCGAGCGGGGCACCACCAACGTGAGCTTCGCCGAGATCGCCAAGGCCGCGGGCTGCAGCCACGGGCTTCCGGGCTATCTGTTCGGATCGAAGACCGACCTGCTGCTGGCCCTGATCCACGACGTTCTGGCCCGGTTCCGCAATGAGCTGGTGGCACCGGCGGTCGGATCCAGCCACGGGCTCGACGCGGTGGTCTCCATCATGCGGGTGTTCCTGCAGACGCTCGACCGGCCACTGCCCTACACCCGCGCCATCTACGTCATGATCGGCGAGGGCATGGGCGCGGCGCCGGAGCTGCGGGCCGCCCTCAACGTCCACCACGATGCGGTGCGGGTGCTGCTGCGTGACACGCTGGCCGACGGGATCGAGCGGGGCGACATCCGAGCCGACGTCAACCCCGATGCCCTGGCCGTCGCCTTGTTCGGCATGGCCCGGGGGATCGGCTCGCAGGTGCTCCTCGACCCCAAGGCGGTCGACGTGCGGGCGGTGAC